>CAJFVK010000015.1 GCA_904420435.1 uncultured Oscillospiraceae bacterium | reverse complement strand
TTTGGCCGCTATCCCGATCCATCGGCCCGCCCGCTGCTGCTGGGCTTTCTTCAGGACAGGGATCCCACCCGCTGGGAGTTCTCCGCCATCAGCGCCTCCGCCCTGGCGCGGTATGAGGGGCAGGATGTGGTGGACGCTCTGCTGCGGGCTATGAACAGCAGCAACTGGTATACCCGCAGCAATGCCGCGGCCAGCCTGGAGGCCCACGGGCTTTCCTATGAGGAGATGCTCCAGGTTCTGGGCGGCGGGGACCGGTACGCCCGGGAGATGCTGACCTACCGGCTGAAAGCGAAACAGCTGGAGGAAGAGGCGGCGCTCGCCGCGGCGGGAGAGGCGGATACGGGGAGAGAGGAGGAGCCGGTGGGCGTATGAGAGATTTTATTCAGATATTTCTCCTCTGTGTGGAGTCCTTTTTTATCCTGTACATGATCCTCTACTCCAGCTTCCTGTTCCTCTCTGTCACCGTGGGTTCCTCCGACCTCTATGCCGCCAAGCGGCGCAACCGGCTGAAAAACGAGCTGGCTAACGACTACTATGTGCCGGTTTCCGTCCTGGTCCCCGCCCACAACGAGGAGGTGACCATCGAGGCTACCGTCCGCTCCCTGCTGGCTCTGGACTATAAGCTCTATGAGATCGTGGTGATCGACGACGGCTCCACGGACAACACCACCCAGGTGCTGCGGGACGCCTTTCATATGTGGAAAATTGAACGGCCGATCCAGCGCCGGATCCCCTGTCAGCCGGAGGAGGAGATCTATGAAACCCGGGCCTATAAGGTGCCCATCACCCTGGTCCGGAAGAAAAACGGCGGGAAGGCGGACGCCCTGAACATGGGGATCAATGTTTCCAACTACCCTTACTTCCTCTGCCTGGACGCGGATTCGGTCCTCCAGCACGACTCTCTGGAGAAGATCGTCCGCCCTGTGCTGGAGGACTCCAGCGTAGTGGCGGTGGGCGGCACAGTCCGCCCCTGCAACGGGGCGGAGATCGAGAATGGCCGGGTGGTCCGTTACCGGATGCCCCGGAACCTGCTGGCCTGTATGCAGGTCATGGAGTATGACCGCTCCTTCCTGGCGTCCCGCATCCTCTTTGACCGGTTCAATGGAAACATCATTATTTCCGGGGCCTTCGGCCTGTTCCTGAAAAGCGTCGTCATCGCCGCCGGAGGTTATGACAACACCACCATGGGCGAGGACATGGAGCTGGCGGTGAAGCTCCATGTGTACTGCCGGGAGAATGGCCGGCGCTACCGCATCCGCTATGTAGCGGACGCGGTGTGCTGGACCCAGGTGCCGGAGCGGATGCGGGACCTGTGCAGGCAGCGCCGCCGGTGGCACATCGGCCTGTTCCAGAGCATGACGAAATATAAAAACATCCTGGCGAACCCCAAATACGGGGCGGTCAGTTTCATTTCCTATTTCTACTTCCTGCTCTATGAGCTCTTCTCCCCCTATATCGAGATCTTTGGCGTACTGACCACGCTGCTGACCTTCGCCGTGGATCTGATCAATGTCCCGTTTATGATCCTATTTTTCGGGATCTATGTGGTCTATACGGCAATCCTGTCCCTGACAGCGTTTTTCGCCCGCGTCCACACCATTGACCTGAAGCTCTATCCCACTGATGTGCTCAAGGCGGTGGGGCTGTGCGTGGTGGAGGTATCCTGCCTGCGGTTCATCATGGCATGGGTGCGGATGACAGCCCTGATCGGGTACCGGAAGAAGAAACATACCTGGGGCCATATTGAGCGCCAGAAAATTCAAATCAAATAAGAGATGGAGGGGATGATGTTATGCGCCTGGAGGAATTGAAAAAGGGCTTTTGGGGCTATCGGAAAGATGCGGTGTTCCAGTACATCGCCCAGCAGGAGGAACAATTCACGCAAAAAATGGCGGACAAGGATGCGCAGACGGAGCAGAGGGTCCAGCAGGACAAAGCGCGCATCCAGGAACTGGAGCAGGAGAACCGCGCGCTGAAGGAGGAACTGGCCCGGCTGCGGGGACAGCAGGACCAGATCTCTCAGGCCATCCTGGACGCGCGCAGCAGTGCCGAGGCTCTGAAGGCGGAAACCCGTGCCAGGGAAGAGGAGGCCCGGGAAACCGTGCGGAAGGCACTGGAGCGGGATCTGGAGGAGTTGGCTGGCTATCGAAGTCAGGTGGAAACCTTGAAGCAGACGATTCAAGTGACTTTGGCACGCATGGGTGATCAGGCGGAAGCGGTGGAGCAGCAGGCGGAGGAGCTGCTTGCGGCGGCTCCCAACGGGAATTTGACGCTGTTTCAGTGATAAAGAGAGGAGCAGGGGTTGCAGACGGACGGGAAAATCATCTATGTAGCTGGAAATCCGGATCTCTATCCGTTGGAATACTATGACGCGGAGAGTCAAACCTACCAGGGGGCGATCCCGGAATTTCTGGCCGCTTTTGCGCGGGAGTACGGATATGACCTGCGCTACTTTCAGCCGGGGCCGGATGACCGCCGGGCGGACCTTGCGGAGAACCAGCAGGTAGACCTAATCTCCGGCTGTGAGGCCGGCGACCGGTACGACCATACGGATGGGGAGCCGCTGATCCTCTTCACCAGCGAGTCCGGCGGTGGGGAGGAGGCCTACGCCTTGTTTCTGACGCAGGTTTCCCCTGAGCAGTTTCAGTCTGACCTGCGGGCATATGCGGCCCGGACCTCCCAGGCGGAGTGGACCGGAGCGGTGCTGCAGTCCGCAGGCGATATGCCGCCCCAGCCGGTCCATCCGGGCCTTCTGTGGGGCGCGGGAGGGATCTTTCTCGCCCTTCTCACCGCGCTCATCCTCGCCCTGTTCCAACTCCGGAAAAGGAGAGGGGCCGCTGCGGTCCAGAACCGAACGGAGGAGGGCCTGGACTCTTTTGAAACCTTGAAGGAGGCGTTTGTGAGCGCTGCCGCAAGCCCGATCCGCAGCGGCTACAGCCTGATCTGCATCCATCTGGACCTGGATCACCTGGGGCGGCTCTGGGGCTATGAGCGGGCCAGGGAGCTGTTTCTTCACGGAGCGCAGACTGTCCGCAGGGAGGCGGGGGCTGGAGAGGTCCTGACGAACTGCGGGGAGGACCTGCTGATTTTGAAACGCACGGCGGAACCCGAGGAAGCCATGCGGTGGGCGGAGGGCGTGGTAGGCCAGATCCGCGGCACGTCTGCCGTAAGCCTGCGCGCCCAGGATGCGGCGGCAGGCGTCTGCCCGCTCGCTGTGTCGTCCCGTGATTTCGGACACACGCTGTTCCATGTCAGGCAGTGTGCCAGGACGGCCTGCCGGGAGGACCAGACCAGCCGGCTGTGCGGAACGGAGCAGTGTCGGTTCTGCCAGGAGCGGTGGAGTCTGCTGGATGATTTCTTTCGCGCGCTGGAGCGGAATGAGTTCCAGCTCTATATCCAGTTTTTTGTGGATGCGGACTCGTTCCGGATTGTAGGCGGCGAGGCGCTGTCCCGCTGGTATCACCCCAGGCAGGGACTTTTGAGCCCATCCCAATACATCCCGCTGCTGGAGGAAACCGGGCAGATTGAGGCGCTGGATTTCCACGTGCTGGAAAAGGCGTGCGCGTTCTTGGAAGAGCTGGGCGGACGCCAGGTGCAGGATTTCTTCCTCTCCTGTAACTTTGCCCGCAAGACCTTCAGCGCCCCAGACTTCGTACAGCGATGCATCCAGGTGGTGCAGCGTTTCTCCTTTCCACTGAAGCTGCTGATCCTGGAGGTGACGGAGAGCCAACAGATGAATCGTTCCGAAATGGAGCAGATTCGTCAGAACATCCGGGAGATCCGGGAGCACGGGATGCGCGTGATCTTCGACGACTTCGGCGTGGGGTTCTCCACCTTCCACGACCTGCAGAACTGCCCTGTGGACGGCCTGAAGCTGGACAAGGAGCTGGTGGACAACATGCAGACGGAGAAGGGGAAGATCATCCTCAACGCTCTGGTAGAGGTCGGGCACCGCATGGGCCTGACGATTCTGGCGGAGGGCGTAGAGGAGGAGGCGCAGATCACCACCCTGCGGCGTCTGCACTGCGACGCTTTCCAGGGGTTCCGCTTTGCCGTCCCTCTCCCGGAGCTGGAGGCAAAAAAACGGATCCTGCGGGGAGAGCGCTCCCTGAAAGACCGGGACGACAAGCATGAGGAGGACAGCCATGTCGAATGAGGAGCGGGGCGTCCTGCTGATCGTGGATGACGACGCGATCAACCGCGCGGTCTTGGAGGAGATCTTTGCGGCGGACTATGCCATTGAGGAAGCGGAAAATGGGGCGGCAGGCCTGGAAAAGATTCTGGCGGAGCCGGACCGACTGTGCGCGGTGCTGCTGGACGTGGTCATGCCTGCGATGGATGGGCTGGAGGTCCTGCGGCGGCTGCGCCGGGAGGATCTGCTGCGCCGGATCCCGGTCTTCCTTATCACGGCGGAAGCCGGCGACCAAGTACTCCAGGAGGCCTACAGCCTGGGCGTCATGGATGTCATCAGTAAGCCGGTGGTGCCCTATCTGGTGCGGCGGCGGGTGCGGTCGGTCATCGAGCTGTTCCAAGCCCGGCGGCAGCTGAGCCGCACGGTGGAGAGCCAGCGGGAGCGTCTGCTCCGCCAGGCGGAGGAGATCATTGCGCTCAACCAGGGTATGGTGGAAACGCTGGCGACCGCCATAGAGTTTCGGAGCGAGGAGTCCGGCGACCATGTGCGCCGCATCCACGACATTACGAAAAGCCTGCTGTCGGAAACCGCGCTGGGGAAGGATTTGGCGCCGGAGGAGATCGAGGAGATCGCCCTGGCCTCCATCCTCCACGATGTGGGGAAGATCGCGGTGCCTGACGCCATTCTCAATAAGCCGGGCCGGCTCACAGCGGAGGAATTTGAGGTCATGAAGACCCACACGGTCCAGGGAGCTGCCCTGCTGGACCGCATCCCGCAGCTGCACCGGCACCGGTCATACCGCTATGCCGTTGATATTGCCCGGCACCACCATGAGCGGTGGGACGGCAGGGGATACCCGGACGGCTTGAAGGGGGATGAGATTTCCCTCTGGGCGCAGGTGGTTTCCCTAGCGGACGTCTACGACGCCCTCAGCTGCAAGCGGGTCTATAAGGACGCCTTCCCCAGGGAGCGGGTGCTGGAGATGATCCGAAACGGTGAATGCGGCGTCTTCAACCCGGAACTGCTGCGGTGCTTTTTTGAGATTGAGGAAGAACTGTCTGGACTATATCAGAAGGAGGCGGGACTGGTATGACTTCAGAGCGGATCCGGCAGCTGGAGGCCGGCGGAATCGACGTTGCCCAGGCGCTGGAGCGGGTCATGGGCAATGAGGCACTTCTGGAGCGGCTTCTAGGGAAATTTCTGGACGCCCCCCAGTACCATGCACTGTGCGCCGCACTGGAGCGTGGGGATCCGGAGCAGGCGGCGGCCGCGGCCCACACCATGAAGGGGATGTGCGGGAACCTCTCTATGACAGAGCTGTTCCGGCTGTTTACCATGCAGGTGGAGACCCTGCGCGGCGGCGATCTGGTGGCGGGACGCGAGATGATGGCGCAGATCACGCCGGCCTACGAGCGGGCGACGGCGGCGATCCGGGGGCGCGCAGAAGATGGCGGGGCGTAAGGGACGGAGCCGCAGGTGGCGGCTCGTCTTTCAAAATATGAAACTCCCTCTTTGCGCATTTGCGGCGCTGGGCGTTCTGGCATTGGCTGGAGGCATGATCCTGCGTTCCACGATGCTGCGAAACACCTATGAGTCGGCAACCGCGCTGTCCCGCAGTTTTGCGGCGGAGGAACGGGGCAGCCTGAACGTGTATGAAACGCTCCTCACCTTCGGCACGTCGGCCTTGGAGGCCCGCCTGGAGAATGGGGAGGGCGAGGAGAGCATTACTGCGTTCCTGGACATGTATTTTGACCGGGTGGACTCCGTGCTGGGGACCGGCGTGGTGGACCCCTATGTGGTGCTGGATGGAACGATCCTGGCAGCGAACTCCTGGGAGGGGGACGAAGGCTACGACTATGCCGGCGCCCCATGGTACCAGCAGGCGATCGCGGCGGAGGGCGGCGTTGTGTTTACGCCGGTCTATACGGATGCGATCTCTGGCCTCCCGGTCATCACAGCCGCCCAGAGTTGCCGCGATGGCCAGGCCGTGATGGCGTTTGATATCCTGCCGGAGCACCTGCGCTTTGACACGACGGATTTGGCGGAGGAGGGGTCCTTCTTCCTCTGTGATGGCGCAGGGACGATCATCTATCAGGAGACCAGTCTGGAGCTGCCCCGGGAGGAACTCCAGGGGTATATGACGGAACTGGTGGGGAAAATCGAGGCCGGAGAACTGGAGGAGGATCCCTTCATCCGGGATCTGGACGGCCAGCGCCGGGGGGTCTACTACACCCGGATGGACAACGGCTGGTATTCTATCATCACCGTGCCGTACAGCAAAATCCTGGGCGGCCTGCAGAGCATGTTATGGCCGCTGCTCCTCATGTTCGGCCTCTCGTTCCTGATCATGACGGCACTGGCTTTCCGCGAGTACCGCCTGGAGTCCCGCGCCAGGCGGGCCAATGAGACCGCACAGGTGCTGGGGAATACCTACTACGCCCTGTACCGGGTGGACTATGAGCGGGAAACCTATGAGATGATCAAGGGCTCCGCTTATGTCCGGGAGCGGATCGCGCCCACAGGGCCCTACAGAGATCTGCTCCGTACCGCCGGGGAGGTCATCGAGGCGGACGCCTTCCGGGACTTTATGGAGAGCTTCTCCTGCGAAAATATCCGGGAGCTGGTCCGGCAGCGGGTCCGGGACTTCGGCGGAGAATTCCTGCGCCGGTTTGGCGCGGAAGACCGCTGGGTCAGCGTGCGGGTCCTCTTTGACGAAACGCTGGCGCCGGAGGAGGTGGTCCTCTGCTTCCGGGAGGTGGAGGAGGAGAAACAGCGGCAGATGCGGGAGCGTCAGCTGCTGGAGGAGTCCCTGCAGATGGCCCGGCAGAACGAGGACGCCAAGCAGGCGTTCTTTCGCAGCATGTCCCACGATATGCGCACCCCGCTCAACGCGATCCTTGGTTCCAGCGAACTGGCCCGGCGGCACCTGGAGGACCCGGAGAAGACGGCGGGATACCTGGATCAGATCGACGGCTCCGGCCGGTACCTCCTAGGCCTCATCAATGATATTTTGGAGATGGCCCGGCTGGAGCATGGGCAGGTGCAGCTGGAACACCGCCAGTTTGACTTAAAAACGTGCGTGGAGGACTGCATTGCCCCGTTCCGCATGCAGGCGGAGCGGGAGAAGAAGACCCTGCGGGAGGAGTTCCAGGCGGAGCGGACGTCCCTGCTGGGCGACGCCTTCCGGATTCAGCAGGTGCTGAACAACCTGCTCTCCAACGCCTTCAAATTCACGCCGGAACACGGGACAATTTCCCTGTCCGTCCAGCAGATGGACAGCGGGGACTATGCCCACTACAAATTTGTGATTTCCGACACGGGGATCGGGATGTCCCCGGAGTTCTTGGAGCGGATCTATGAGCCCTACGCCCGGGAGATGCGGTTCAGCGACCGGCAGGCCTCCGGTACAGGGCTGGGGATGTCCATTACGAAAAATCTGGTGTCCCAGATGGGCGGCGAGATCCAGGTGGAGAGTGCACCCGGGGCCGGCAGCGCCTTCACGGTCATTCTGCCGCTGGCCGCTGGGCAGGAGATGATGCAGACGGCGGCGCCAGTGGAAGGGGCGGAGCCGTTTTCCCTGGATGGCCTGCAGATCCTGCTGGTGGAGGATAATGAAATCAACATGGAAATTGCCGCGGAAATGCTGCGCGCATTGGGGACTGCGGTGACAGAGGCGTGGAACGGCGCAGAGGCGGCGGAAGCATTTCGAAAGGCCGAGCCCTTTGCCTTTGACGCGATCCTCATGGACATGCAGATGCCGGTGATGGACGGATGCGAGGCGGCCAGGCAGATCCGCGCCATGGACAGGCCGGACGCCTCAACAGTGCCGATCATCGCCGTCACAGCCAACGCCTTCTCGGAGGATGTGTCCGCCACCACAGCGGCCGGGATGAACGCACACATCTCAAAACCCCTTGATATGTCAGCCCTGCGGCAGACGCTGGAGCGGTTGATTCGGCCCCGCAGCTGATCTCCGGGCAGGGAAAGAGCCATGACCATATCCCACAGAGGGGCGGTCATGGCTCTTTGTTTGCGTTAATCTTCGTGGCATGCTCTTTGTGCGCGCTTCAAGCCTTATTCCTCATGCTCATCCTTTCGGGAGGGGGTTCCAAGGCTGTCGATAATGGTAATAACCAATCCACGGATGGAGTTTTCCGTGGTGCGGTAGGGCGCGATGCGCAGGGTATAGAACCGCCCGTTCATGGCGGTGATCTCCCGGTCGATGGAGGTCAGATCCTTCAGGACAGCCCGGCAGTCCTGCTCGATCTCCTCATCGGGGAAGCTGTGGGCGAAGATCTGGATGGGCCGCCCGATGTCGTGTTCCATCAGCTGGAACTCCCGCCCCACATACTCGGTAAATTTGCGGATATTCAGGTTGCTGTCCACAAAGAGAATACCGATCATGGTGGAGGAGAGGAAGTTGGACAGATCGTCGGTCATCATGGTCAGCTCGTCCAGCTTCAGCTGGTGCTCCGTGTTGACGGTATAGAGTTCCTCATTCACCGACTGCAGTTCTTCTGTTGAGCTCTGGAGCTCCTCATTCGCTGTCAGCAGCTCCTCGTTGGCGGCCTGCAGCTCGCCGTTGACGGTTTCCAGCCGCTGGATGGTGGCCCGCAGGTCGTTCTGGGACTCCTGGAACTCCCGCTCCAGATCGGTGATGCGCCGGGCCGCCGTGGCGTCCAGGTCGAACTTCTCCACCTCGCCATCCACGGCAGGAGCGGTATGCTCCTGGAAGATCACGGCCAACAGCCCATCATCCTCGTCGGAGTCGTTGGGAATGGGCTCCACCGTCAAACTGACCACCTTCCGCCCGGAAGGGCAGTCCACGGCGATGTCCGTGTAGGTGATGGCTGTATGTTCACTCCGGCAGCGGCTGATGGCCGTAGCCGACACCAGGGACAGATCCTCGCTGAGCATATGGAAGAAATTCAGGGACGCTCTGCCCGGGGCCAGGGCCAGATAGTCGCTGTAATTGCCGAAGAAGTGGAGGGCCGTGTTGTCCGCGCTGAGAACCACTGTGGCGGGCAGATGGCGCTCCAGGAACCGGACATAGCGGTTCTCCACCGCGGTTTCCTCGCTCTGGCTCATGCCTGCGCGGATGCCCTTCAGGGAGATATTCTGAATATTGGGAATGTTGAAGGTGGGAGGAGCCAAGTCCTCCACCTTGCCCTCGGCTTTGTGGACGTAAATCTTCTCCGCGCTGCAGGCGGGCTTGAAGAGGTTTACATACTCCCCGGCGGTTTCGCTCTTGCCCAGAAACAGAAAGCCGCCGTTTTTCAGCGCCTGGTGGAAGATGGCGAACAGGCCCCGCCGCATCACCGGCTGGAAGTAGATCATCACGTTTCGGCAGCAGATCAGGTCCAGCTTGCCGAAAGGCGGGTCTGAGAACATGTTGTGGGTAGCAAAGACGATCATCCGCCGGATCTCCTTGGAAATCTGGTACTGGTCGCCTACCTTCAGGAAGTACTTGGCCAGGCGGGTGGGTGTGACGTCGTCGATGATGTTCTCGGGGAAGACGCCTTTCCCGGCCTGTTCGATGGCCCGGCTGTCCACATCCGTGGCAAAGATCTTCACGTCCCGCTTGACATTCAGCTCCTCCATCACCTCCTGGAACAAAATGGCGATGGAATAGGCCTCCTCACCGGTGGAGCAGCCGGCGGACCAGACCCGGATGGGCTCCTCCTCCTTGGCCCGCTCCACGATTTTGTAGATGGCGTTGTATTTGAGCTTTTCAAAGAAGGCCGGCTCCCGGAAGAAGTTGGTGACCCCGATGAGGATCTCCTTGACCAGGATCTGCACCTCCTCCGGGCTGTCGCCCAGCAGGTGGGCGAACTCCGTCAGACTGGCCCTGTGGGTGACCAGCATCCGCCGCTCGATCCGCCGCAGGATGGTGGAGCGCTTGTAGTAAGTAAAGTCAATGCCGCTGGCGTTTTTCAGGATCGTGTAGATGTGGGAGAGGGTTTCCTCCTCAGAAAAGAGGGGCTCCTCCTCAGACAGGGGACTGTCGCTCCGCAGGGGGCGCAGCAGGGCGGGGGTGTTGGAGAAGTTCAAAATCTCCTCGGCGATCTCCTCCGGGGAGAGGACGAAATCCGCCAGCCCCGTGCTGATGACGCTCCTGGGCATCCCGTCGAACTTGGCGCTTTCCGGCGCCTGGGCGATGACAAGGCCGCCGTATTCCTTCACGAACTTGACGCCGTTGGTGCCGTCGGTTCCGGTGCCGGAGAGCACCACCACGATGGAGTGCTCCTTTTTCTCCTCCGCCAGGGAGGAGAAGAAAACGTCAATGGGGTGATTCAAGGTGACCGGCGCGTAGTCTGTCAGGATCAGTTTCCCGTCCTTGATGGTCATAAACTTCTTCGGCGGGATCAGGTACACGGTATCCGCCTCAACCGCCATGCCGTTCTCCGCCTGGTAGACCTGCATCTCCGTGTGCTTGCTGAGAATGTCGGCCATCAGGCTCTTATAGTCCGGTGAGAGGTGCTGCACCACCACGAAGCTCAGGCCGCTGTTGGGCGGCATACAGCTGAAAAACTGCTGCAGTGCCTCCAGGCCGCCAGCCGAGGCACCGATGCCAATAACCAGAGGGGACTGCTCCACGTTCGTGCCTGCCGCCGCTTTTCCTGTATCGCTCATATCCGATCCTCCTTGTTCTTTCTCTCTTGCTCCGCGGACGTCCCGCCCCGGAGATATTTTTCCTCAAACACCTGCGCTGGCAGCGGTCGGTCATAGTAGAACCCCTGGGCGTAGGGACAGCCCATCTCCAGCAGCATATCCAGCTGCTCCTTGTTCTCCACGCCTTCCGCCACGCAGGACATATGGTGGGTGCGGCAGATCTGAATGATATCCTGGACCAGCGTCTGGCTGATGGGGTTGCTGGCCACATCGGCAATGAGGCTGTGGTCCATTTTGATGGAATCGAACTGCACGTTAGTGAAGAGGGGCAGGTTCGCATACTGGGAGCCGAAATCGTCCAGGCTCAGCCGCAGGCCGCAGGCGTGGAACCGCTCCACAATGTCTTGAAATTCAGACGTGTCGATCCCGCCGCCCCGCTCCGTGATCTCCAGCTCCAGCGCCGAAGCCGGGATCTCCGGGTAGCGGCTCTGGATGGCCAGAACGGAGGCCAGGGTGGAGGGGTGCACCAGGGTCGTCCGGGAGAGGTTCACCGCCACCGGGACGATCCCCAGCCCGGCAGAGCGCCACTGCTCCACCTGAGCCAGGCTCCGCTCCAGGACAAAGAGATCCAGCGCGCGGATGGTCCCGGCCTCCTCCAGAAATTCGATAAACTGGGAGGGCGGGATGATCGTGCCGTCCTCATCGATCCCCCGTACCAGCGCCTCCGCACCGGAGAGCGCCCCAGTACGCAGATTGATCTTCGGCTGGAAGTAGACGGTGAACCGCCCGTCATGCACCGCGTCATCCACCGTGGAGTAGTCCTCTGCACCGAGCACGAATGCCGGGAGCCCGCCGGCCGACGCGGCCTGCCCAGCCTGCATCGCGGCCTTTGCCTCCTTGGCCAGGCGGCTGCCGGCAAACACGCCGTCCGACCAGGAGCGGCCGATGCGCACCTGCTTGGGATAGCGCCGCTGGAGAATGGACCGCAGCCGGCCGCACCGGCCCAGGAAGACTTCCCGGGTGGTGTTGGGATAGAACACGACAAACTCAGCCTCCCGCATTCGAAACAGCAGGGACGGGCCAAAGATTTCCGCCAGCGTATTGGCCACATACCAGAGCATCCGGCTCCCGTATTCAAAGCCGTGGCGGCTGTTGACGTCGGCCAGCCCCGGGATGTCCAGGCAGACCGCTCCCATGGAGCTGTAGTGCTCAGAGGTGAGGCTATAGAGGGCCTCCATGTAGGCCCTCAGGTCCGGCAGGCCCATGAGCCGCTCCGTCGCGCCGGACGGGCGCTCCTCGCCGCTGAACCGCTCCCGCTGCTGCAGCATGAGAGGGATCAGCGTGCCGAACAGCGCCGCGTCTGACGGGTGCTTCCGGGCGTTTTCGATGCACAGGAAACCCACCACCGGCTGCTGTGGCTCGCGGATCAGGGGGAACACGGTAAAGTGCCATGGACGCTCCGGCGCATTTTCAGCGTCCGGATTCGCGGAGGACTGCCTGGTGAGGAAGATCGGCGCACGCTCGGCCATGCAGCGTTTCAGCGGCGGAAGCCGCTCCAGCTGCATGCCGGAAACCACCTGCTGGATGCTGCGCTTGCTGCCGTCCGTCCACTCAAAAGTCATGATGACCGCATGGCGGTTTTCTACCAGCATCAGGGTGTAGACCCGGTCGGCACGATAGTATGCGCCGATGGCTTGCAGCACGCCCATCAGGGAGGCGTCTAAGGTCCTGGCCGCCAGCATGGCGGACACACACTCCAGCGCAACGTCCTTCTCCTGCTCGGAGAGGGGACGTTTCATCTCCGAGGCGTGAATCGGCACGCCATCCTCGCCGTCTTGGGGCTGCATCTGCGCCCAGTTCCACGCCTCTCGCTCCTGGGTAAAGGCCACCGTATCCGTCGAAGCGTTCCACAAGGCGGCGCACGCCTGGAGCGCCTGCGTCAGCATGGCACGGTACTGGGCCGTGGCCGCGGGCATCAGATCGACGCCTGTGACAAACCGCAGGGCGCGATAGGCCGGCTCGGGAGCGAGCATGCGGCGCAGCATGGCGACCGCGTCTTCCAGACGGCGGCGCAGCTCCTCCTTCTGTACTACATCGGGGAAAACAACGATGAGCTGGTGGGGGCTGTACTGGCCCAAAAGGCAGCTGCCGCCCAGGACCAGGGACAGGCCTGCGGAAATGCTGTAGCGCATCCGGTCTGTTTCCGCGTCGGAGGGCCGGTCCTCCATGCCGTTGACTTGGAGGACCGCCACGGCGCGGTTGCCGTGCTTCCGGTCAGAGAACAGCATCTCCGCCATCCGCTGCAGCGCGCCCCGGGTATACAGCCGGCTCACAGGATCCCGCCGGGCCTCGCTGCGGATGACATGCTCGAAGTGGCGGGCCGGGTCCAGCCAGATCAGGTAGACAAAGAGGTAGATCTGCCGGGATACCGGCTCCTCTGTCAGGTAGAGAACATGCCGGACCCAGCGGATGCTGCCGCCGTGATCGGCCCGCCGGTATTCCGCGCACAGCCAGCGCTGCCCAGACCGGTAAAGCTGCAGCAGCTTTTCCCGGTCGAAGTTAGCAGGGAAGACCTTCTGATCGCCCTTGCAGAAAATATGCTGTTTCTCCATTTGCAGCACTTCGGAGCAGCGTATGTCCTGGGCCTGGCCGCTGAGATCGACGCCCTCGACCCACAGGGCCTCGACTCTGTCCAGGTCCAGGTTGGCTCGCATCCGCATGATAAGATCGGCCATCAGCCCTTCGGACAGCTGGTGCTGGTCCGGCGACCACTCCCTGGATCCCGTAAAAGTTCGAGGCAGCTCCTCCAGTACGCCCACGGCCCGCGCCGCCCGGCCCACGTCATCGAATGTCATCCGGTACGAAATGGCGATCCAGTGGTAGCAGCCGGTTTCCCTGCTGCGGACGGCGAAGTTGCCGAATCCCCGGGCACGTCCGCCCAGCAGTTCCTGGGCAAAGGCGCGGAACCGGGCGACAGAGTTGGCGTGGATCCATCCCCCGTCGATCAGGTCGTCCGGGAAGATGCGCGAACCGTCGCCGAGCGCATCGTCTTTCCCGTCCCGCGTGTATCGCCGGAAGGTCCGGTTGGAAACATCCACCTCCCAAAGCTGCTTGGCCGTCTGCTCAAAGGCGGCTTGGAGCCGCCGGATCTGATCCTCCTGGCGCTGCTGGGTTTCCTTGAACTGGGAAACGTCTGTTGTGGTGACAAGCATCACAGGGGCGTCGCCATCATATTCGATTTGCGCGGACCGGATATGCCACCAGAGCCAGTTCTGCTTGCCGCCGGCGCAGACGCGGTGCGTATGCTCGACCACCACGCCATGCCGCAGGCCCTCCTGCAGCGTTTTGAGGAGGGAGAGGTAGTCGTCCGGATGGATCAGGCTGGTCAATGGCATGGGCAGGGGATAGGTCTCCGGATCGCTCCCGATAATCCGGCAGAAGCTGGGGCTGACATAGATCAGCCTGGGCGTTTCGCCCATCTCCAGCAGCGCCACGCCGCTCTCCAGATTCTCCAGCAGGCCGCTGAGCGTGATGGAGTTGATCGGGCGAATGTCCTCGCTCCGCGTTTCCTCATATTTCCCCTGGTTTTTCAGGCAGAACCTGTGCTTACCGGATTTTTTCGCTTTATACATCGCCAGATCCGCAGATTGATACAGGCTGTCAAACTCCTGGCCCTTCCCGGTCAGGTGGACCCCTACGCTGGCGGTGACATTGACAATTTCGTGATCGCCCAGGGCCAGGTGCAGCCGCTCACAAATAGCGGCGGCCTTCGCGCGAACGAACTCTTCCGATAATTCTCCGCACAGAAAGACCGCGAATTCATCCCCGCCCAGACGCCCCACGATATCGCTCGCCCGGAAGATGCTGGACAGGATCCGCCCCGCCTGCCGGATGGCCTGGTCCCCCGCCCGATGGCCCAGGGTATCGTTGACCTGCTTAAAGTTGTCCAGATCTACGATAAACAGCGCGCAGCTCTCCTCCTGGGTCATGGCGCTCAGGCGCTCTTTGATGGACTGCTCCAGGGCTGCCCGGTTCAGAAGGCCGGAGAGGGCGTCCTTGGACGCTCGACGCTGCAAATCTTCCCAAAAAGCCGGGCCATGAATACTCGCTTTGGATGATATCGCATCGTACTGATCTGCCATACGCTTCTTCCTCACTTCTACCGAACTTGGGATGCTGAGATAAGACTATGGATTCGCCGATCATTCTGTAAGCAGAAACTAACTATGTCAAAAGAAATTACGACGGATTTCTTCGTTCCAAAATAATTATATCATATAATAAAAAAGTTGCACGACTTTTTTCTCTGTTTTACGCGCAGGATCCCGGGCAGCTTCCGCCGCTCTCTTCTCCGAGCGGATATACGTGTTTCACGGTAAATAGAGGGCAAGGCGGGAACCGCCACAGAAGGTTCCCGCCTTGCCCCTGTTCGTTGCGACTCATTCTCCGGACAGGAATTTGACCGGTGCCTGGCCCGGATGGTGTTCGCCGATGATCTTCTCCATCCAGATCATGTGGTACCAGCGGCCAAATTTATATCCGCAGTTGCGGAACTTGCCCACCTCAGAAAACCCGAGATGGGCGTGAAAGCCGGCGCTGTTTCGGGTCAGATACTCGTCCTCCTCTTCCGGGTAGCCGATGCAGGCGTAGAGGTTCAGGATCCCCATTTCCCGCAGCCGGTCCTCCAGCGCCCCGTATATCTTCCGGCCCAATCCGCATTTCTGGGCGGAATGGTCCAAGTATATCGTCAACTCGCAGGACCAGCTGTAGGCGGCGCGGCCCACAAAAGGACCGGCATAGGCGTAGCCCTGAATGACGCCATCCCGCTCAACGACCAGATAGGGGTAGCGCTTTTGGGTGTTTCCCATGCGCTCCCGAAAGGCGGACAGCTTTGGTATGTCGTATTCAAACGTAATTGCCGTGTTTTTCACGTAGTAGGCATAGATTTCCAACAGACGTTCGGCGTCCTCCAGCCGCGCGTCGCGGATCACAACAGAATGGTTCATGGCGTTTCCTCCAGGGCGGTTTGATGAATCTGGGTTGTATTTTTGCGGTGCTTCACTCTTCAGAAAGCGTTTCGCTCAAATGGGAGAGCTTTTCCTCGTAGCGATCCAAAACCTCCTGCAGGGTGATGCTGCGCATGGCATCCTCCGCCTTTGCCTGTACCAGATCGTAGCAGTCCCGCAGGGCCAGCTGGATGTTCACGCCCACGCCGCAGGCGGGGTTGGTGTGGGTGTCCTGGTGGAGCAGGGGCTTGTCCCCCTCCACCGCCCGGTAGGCGTCCAGCAGGGTGATTTGACAGGGCTCTTTGGCGAGCGCAGGCCGCGGGTGGCCCTTCACGCTGTTGAGCAGGCCTCCTTTCCGCAGGGCGGACATGAGCTGCCGCACGTAGCCGGGATTTGTCTGGATGCTCTCCGCGATCTTTTCGCTGGTAAGGTTGGCCTCCGGGTGCAGGGCGATAAAGGCCAGAATATGGACGGCGTCGCTGAGCCTGGTGGGATACTTCATATCTGTGCCTCCGCAACATATTGGATGTTAATTTTATTATAATAGCATATTGACAGGAACACAAGCGGGTGCTATGATGAATTTGAAGTTAAAATAAAAATGACATCCAAGAGAAGCTCTTTGGCCTGGACGACCCTCTGGCGGAAGTCCTCAGCGGGTTGGCAGCCATTATGAAAGACGTCAAGCAGGGGAGGGGACAGCGATGCCAGTAGGTAAACAGGAAAACAGGGCGTTTCAGGAGATGCGGAAGGCTGCCGTGGCGCGTCTGATGAACCGCGATGTCGGCAAGATTGCGGAGCATACCAAATTGGCCTATGACGCCCGAACGGAAACCTTTTCCCTTTCGAGCCTGGGGCAAGAGGTCCGGATCCGCTGTTCGGACTGGGAGATCACACCGGAATTGGATGACTGGCACCATCTGATGCTCCTCCACTATCTGGACATGGCGGATGGGTCGCCGCTGGCCGGGGAACTGATCCGGTTTGGGGACCTGCCCGGCGGTATGGTGCGGGGCGGCGGGTTTGACCGGGACAGCGAGCGGATCCTCAGCCGGGATTGGGGCGCTCGCCCGCCCCGGCTGGTAGAGCGCGCGTGCAGGGCCCTGGGAGGCCGGGTTGTCCCCTCCAACGCGGATTTGTGCGCGGTGTTCGACCTGTTCCCCCTCTATCCCATGACGCTGAAGCTGTGGTTTGCCGATGAGGAAATGCCGGGCAGCGGCAGGCTGCTGCTGGACAAAAGCGCGTCCCACTTCCTGTCCGTGGAGGACGCGGTGACCGCCGGGGACCTTCTGCTGGAGAAGCTCTCCCAGCAATATAGAATTTTGCAGGAAGAAACGGCGGCAGAAAAATGACGGCCGCGCGCCGTCCGGCTGACAGATTTTCCGGATGCCTCGCTTTGCTCTCAGCTATTTTTCTGCGCATGGCAAAATTTTGGAACCACTGGTTGTGCACACCTGTCAACAAGAAGGAAGGAGCGTTAAAACCACAAAATGATAGAAGCCCCGTTCGGTCTTATGCTGAACGGGGCTTCTATAGCCCAGATCAACTACAGACGGCCGAATTTATTTTAATTTTCTTCCTGGTTTCTGTCCCCTTGATTCAAGATTTTTTCGTCAAAAATCAAGCGCACAAAAAAGCGGGGAAAGCCTTGCTTTGCAGACAACAGAAAAACCGCTGAAACCTTGTGGTTTCAACGGTTTTCTGTTCATACCCCTCTTGAGTATGGTGGAGATAAGCGGGATCGAACCGCTGACCTCTTGAATGCCATTCTCTCCCCCATGTATTTTCCCCGGAAAACGGGCTGGAAAGGGCCGGTTTTCCGGGGGATTCTTACCCCATTGAGGGCAGGAAAAATTTTTGATTCCACTCAGATTCCACTTTTTTCGAAGGGCAAAACCACCCTGCAAAATTGCCCGTTTTCCGTGAGGCGGCTTGTGGGAAAGCCCTTGCAGCGCTTTGGCCTCCGGTGACGGCACCGCCGGCTGTGGGCGGAAAGTCTGGTTATTTTCCAGGCTGCTGCGCAAGCCATCTGCCGCCCGTCGAACGGGTAGGGGCCGAAGCGGAAAACCCGGTTATTTCTGATAGCCCGGTGCAAGGGAAGAAACCGGGCCCATCGCTGCGGGAAAAACAGGTTTTTCCGGTTATTTCACGCCGGGCAGTTTACCGGAAAACCCTCGCAAAATTTGGGGCTTTTCCGGTTAAAAATTTTTGCTGCAATTCCAGTGGTCCAATGCCGGCCCGTCCATGCAGCCCGTTTGGTCTGATACATATCCCAGAGGAACAGCCTTATGATACCCTGATACCGGATTTCCGAGAAAGTCGAGAAAGTTCGGAGAGAGCGTTTCTCTGTCGTCGAGTTTCCCTTGCTTTTGCATGTGAGATTATATCAAATCACGATTCAGTAAATTGCGATTAGAAATTGGGCCGCTGGTTCGGGAAAACACCGTCCGCGCCCCCAACGCGCCGGAGCGGCTGCGCACGGCGGAAACGGAAGTCGACCTGGTGGCCCTCTCCCGGGACAGGAAGCAGTATCTCATCGGCGAGTGCAAATTCAAGGGACAGCCCTTCCGCTATGGGGAGTATCTGGATACAGCCGCCAAGCTGACGCCCCTGAAGAAAAATGCCGAGTTCTTCTACGTGCTCTTTTCCGAGTCTGGTTTCGACGAGCGCATCCTGCAGGAGGCGGAGCAGAACGACCACCTGCAGCTGTATGACATGGAGGATATTGTAGTCGGCCCGGATGTGTTTGACTGAAGGGATCGGCAAGCGATACGTCGGCGATTACAGTTGTTCCAGCGCCAGTCCAATCAGACGGTCTGTCTGGTCCGCCATGAATAGCGGAATATTCAGCACATCGTCATCCAGCTTCAGATTGTCCAGAGAGAACCGCACACGTAGCTTGACTTGGTCCGGGAACAATTCTTTGAATTTCTTCAGGCTCTTGCTGGTGGTATTGGCCTCGGATTTGACTTCAATGGGGAAAATATCATTCTCCCGTTGAAGCAGAAAATCTACCTCATAGGGAGGATTACTTTGGCTCCAATACCGGGGAACCACCTCAAACTGCGTGATTAGGGTCTGCAGCACAAAGTTTTCCGTCAGCGCACCTTTGAACTCGGTAAACAGGCGGTTGCCCTCCCCAAAGGCGGTCGGCGCCAGCTGGGCCAGGCGGCGGAGCAGGCCCACATCCACCAGATAGATCTTGAATGCGGACAAATCATCATAGGCAGACATCGGCAGGCCAGGAGCGGTACTGCGATAGATCTTATGCACCAGTCTGGCATCCACCAGCCACTGCAGGGCATCCTCATATTCCCGGGCTCTTGCGCCCTCCTTGACCACCTTGTAGAGGAACTTTTTATTCTCCCTTGCCAGCTGGGAGGGGATGGACTTCCAGATCATCGAAATCTTCGGGAACTCGCTGACGTTGGGATGCTTGGCAAAGTCCCGCTCATAGGCTCCAATGATCCCGGACAGAGCCTCCTGCATGGCGGAGACATCCCGTGCCTCCGTCCACATGAGCACGGGCTCCGGCATACCTCCGGTGACATAGTACATCTTCAGTTTCTCATAGAGCGGATTGAAAAAAGCATCGGGAATCGGCTCAATGGTATCCACATGTTCGAGATATTCAGCAAGGTTTCCGTCACCATTGGCAAGCAGGAATTCCGTGAAGGTCATGGGATCGATCTGCATAAAGTTGACCTTGCCCACCGGGAAAGACGACGGCTTCGCCAGGGCGATGCCCAGCAGAGAACCTGCGCAGGCAATGTGATACTGCGGGGCATTCTCACAAAAATACTTCATGGAGTTGATGACCTTGGGGCAGTCCTGCACCTCGTCAAATATGATGAGGGTTTCTTCCGGCACGATCTTCTGGCCGCTGGCCAGCATCAGATTCTGAAGGATGCGATTCACGTCCTTGGTGGTTTCAAAAAACTGTTTATACTCTTCGTTTTCATCGAAGTTAAAGTAGGCCGTATTTTCATAATACCGTCTGCCGAACTCTTTCAGAGCCCAGGTTTTCCCCACCTGCCGCACGCCTTTTAAAATCAGCGGTTTCCGGTAGGGCGAATTCTTCCAATTCAGCAGATGATTCAAAATCAATCGTTCCATCGAAGCACTCCCTCACACTTTTATAGCGGTTTCAGTGTTCTGCAATCACATTTTTATTATATACAATATGCACCAAATTACAAGGGGTATCACAAAATGATTGATACGCTCCCCCGGTTGTGGGAGGTTTGCAGTACTCTCCGACAGAATACGCCCTGCCACCATACAAGGAACAGGCCGCGAAGAAGGGATGGTGAATTATTGTCCGGTATCAGTTTTGTAAATTGTGCGGCACTGTTCGGCGGAAAGTAAGGTCATAAGGAAAACCCGAGGCCGTGGGGTGGTGATCCCCCGGCCTCTATCTGTTCCAAGGATTTTTCTGCCGGCCTTTTCGCGGGATGGGATCTGCCATGCCGCAAAAGAACGGTGTGCTTATCCGGGAAGATCATAAAGCTGCTTTGAGGCGGCCAAGGAGGGCATACAACGGTAAAAATCGACCGGCTCCGAAGATTTTTGCAAAATTTTTCAGTTTCTGCTATTTGCACAAATATCGGCTTCCTAATTTCATAAAAATTATATAATATAAATAAAAACAACTGTTAGGATCTGCGTGAAAAAGCCCCTGTTGAATCAAAAAACTGATTCAGCAGGGGCTTTTTATGCATTTCAGAGGTGAAACTCATTCTTTCTTAATGAGCTTCCCTACCATACTGAAGGTGAACCCATTCCTCACGAAAGGAGGCGTTCTCATGCGCCACTGTCGGAAACATCCCCGTGGACCGCCTATATGCGGTGCTTTTCACATGCTTAATTCATGATAGCACATCACGCAAGATTTTTCAATGTCCAAAGGAGGAATTTTTTATGTTGTTCATTCCATCTGATATTCTTCATCCCGTACGCTGCAATCCTGCCAACTGGCAGGCCGTACCGGCAACCTATGCGCTGGAGTCTGACTGCCACGTGCCAATCCTGATTCTGTTTCAGCCTACGGAGGGAAATGGCATCGTAAAGGTGCCGTTTATGGTTCTGGCCGAGCTTGCCGGAGCGGACAATTACTACTTCGTTGATTACAATTCTGTGCCTGTCCCTGCGCCTCTCTGCGCAGACCCCAATGCCTGCCTGTCCGTCATCTGCTCTCGTCTGGAACGTGATATGGAATTTGAAGATACTATGCGCGGCGCATACGACCACGCGTCACAGGAGGAGGCGTAACCCATGGGCAAAGCAGTGATTTACGGTTCGGCTAAAAGTGATAGGTCCTCCACTGTGGAAGCAGAGAAGCAGTTCCAGGCCGGAAAGGAGTACGCGGAAATTCACCAGAAAGAAGTTTTCAACTATAGATTTGACATCAGCAGCAGTGACCAGACTGACCAGCGCCCCGGCCTCCAGGCGGTGCTGGACATGGCGGCAGCAGGAGAGGTGGACACGGTCATCGTCAGCGACCTGTCGAAAATCTCCCCGAGCATTGCAGAGGTGGCAAAGTGGCTGGATAAGGCCAAGAAGTCCGGCGCCCGTGTAATTTCCCGCAAGGGCTGCGGCGGAGATGTTTTCTCCCCGGAGAACCAGGCGCTGGCCGCCTGCATGCGCCGCTTCCTCCCCCATGAGGAAAAGCAGAGGCGTTAAAGAATTTGGCAAGAAGCCCGTGAACATCATGACACAGAAATACGAATAGTACATCAACTTCTATCTCTATCAAGAAAACGAGAGCAAAGCATCTTACATCCAATGAAACCGATATGAATTATCTACTCCGGCCTCTTCCCCCGGGTGCGGGCAGCTCCGCACCCGGGCGGAGGAGCCAATCTCCGACACGATACGGGCTTCGGAGAGGAGTTTTTATGACATACAGTGAACCCATGGAAGGGATTGGCCTTCTCAAGTTCTCCGTGCGGGAGAACGGCATGTTTGTCATTGGCTGGCTTATGGACCTGTCCGGTCAGCCGCTCGGCGTCCAGGCGGAGTCCCGGGTCCGTCCGCCGGAAACAACGGAGGCGGCGGTGGATCGGGTCCGAGATCGCATCCGGCAGAAAGTCCTGGCCCGGACGGCAGAGCCGCCGAAGGCTGGCGGACATCTTTATACGGATGCATGGCGGGAGCTGCAGCGGCGTTATCCGGACAGAGCAGACCTGATGCGTCGGCTCAATGGAGAATACTGGAATGAGAGTACCCTGCGGGCCGCGGTCAGCTATCTGATCCACCAGATTCTGCCCCGGCTGGACCAGCTGGGGAGCAATCCAACCGGCGACGATATCGCCAAGCTCCACGCACAACTGGTGGAACAGGCCAGCAACAGCAAACACTCCCTGGGCGTCAGTGAGCGGGCCCGGTACAACCTGATCGGCAAGCTGCGCCGCTGTGACGCTCTGTATCAACGGATGGGAGAGCTGCTCCGGGACTGGGCGCTGCCCGACCTGGACCTGCGCATGGAGGGAAGCCGGGTCCCGGATGTTGAGCAGTACAAGTCCCTGCCGGAGGAAGTCCGCATCCGGTTCGCGGCGGTGCTGGAACGCCTGGCTCCGACGCCCTTCGGCGGAGCGGCTCTGTGCCTGGCTTTCATGCTGCTGTGCGGCCTGCGCACCGCCGAGAGCGCCGCTCTCTATTTCCGCGACATGGCCCAGGAGGCCGGCATGGAACTGTTCTGGGTTACCAAACAGCGGGAGGGAACGGAGCTGACGGACATTCTGAAAACGGCAAATGCCTACCGCCGCCTGCCGCTGGTTCGGTTCCTGTCAGATATGGTGGAAACGCGCAGGGAGTGGCTCCGCGGCCAGGGCTTTTCCGAAGAGCAGATGATGGACCTGCCGCTGAACGGCCATCCCAAGGACCCCAAAGCCCCCATCGACAGCGGCGCGATTTCCGCCATTGGCCGGCGGTTCCTGCAAATCTGCGGCTGCAGCGGCCGTGAATACTGGGACAATGTCCGGACGCTGATGGCGGAGGAGCCAGACACGACGGTGTCCGGCCGCCGGATAACAGATGCCATGACCTATGTTCTGCGACGGGATTTTGCCAGCCGCGCGGCAAATGTTTGCGGCATTTCCAAGCTCGCGCTGGACTGGATCCTGGGGCATGCAGCCAATGTCCCGGTCCATAGGAAGCGGGCATTTTTCGGCATCGAATCCATGCTCCGCCTCCGGAAGGAACTGGAACGGTATGTCTTTGACCCCGACCACAGCGGCCATCCCGCCTTCTCTCCCGCAGTCGTGGAAGCGGAAAAGCCCGGCAGCCTTCCCGCTTACGGGTCGGTTCGGCTGGTGGCCAAAGAGGATCTGGAACTTATCCTGTGCGCTTCGGCGCTGGACGCATACCAGCCGGTGCACATCCAGGTCAACGGCGGGGACATCCTGTGTTCGGCCAATGTTTCGATTCCGGATCTCCCGGAGGAGCGCCACACCCGTCCGCTCCCCGGCCGGACACGGGAGCGGGCGTTTTACGAGCAAATCAAGCGGCAGGCGTATGACGAGGTCTACCGGGAAGCCGTTGCCGCGTGTGAGGAGGTTTTGTGATGGCGAGGACCTACGATGCCGCCTACATCGGCTGGAACCACAAGGGGAGTTCCTTTGAAAAAGAGGAAACAGCCAATGGCCAAATCCGGTACCACGGAATTTACATGGTGGGGAGCATCCGTGTGCGCTTTACTCTGAACAGCCAGCAGGGCAAGGCAAAGGCGGATTACCTCTGGCGCGGGCTGTGCTCCGTCCTCTCCGTGGACGGCTACATCCTGCAGGTGGAGGGCGACGCCCGCCGCAAAATTGAGAAACGGCTGAAGGAACGGGAAGCGGACTACGCGCCGGGTGAACGGCGGGAAGAGCTGAACGCCACCATGGCGCTGCACTGCCAGGACACCAGTGAGGACGAGATCCGCGTCTATATTGCCCGTTCCGCCGCGGTGCTCTGCGAGAAGAACATGGAGGCGGTCTACCTGGACTGGGTGCGCAGCGGGAAAACGCTGGAGGCGACCGCGATGGATGCATGGATGATGCTCCAGCCGAAGTTCATGAAGGGCTACGCCAAGCGGAGCAGCGGGTATCAGTCGGAGATTCGGAGCCGCGTCCGGCGGGTCTGCGCCGCCCTCTCTCACCTGCCCATGAACCGGCTGACCGCCGCCATGGTCAGCCGCTATGCAAACGACATGGACGATGACAAGAGGACCAGGATGGATATCGAAATTGCCTCGAAGTTCTGGGACCTCTGCCGCAGGCAGCGCTTCTGCACGGGGGAAAATCCCTTTGCGGAGTGGCTGGAGCGAAACAGGAAAGGAGAGCGCGTGAATGCAGCGGCGGCACTGGCGAGCGTTTCAAAAGCGGCGGCCTTCTCCAAGGAACAGGAGGCGCAGATTTATACGGCAATCCGGGACAACTGGCATGACAGTCAGTATCGCGCGCTTCTGCTGGCCTTTGAGCACGGCCTGTCAGCCAAGGAGATTTCCAGGCTGCGGGTCGGAAATCTGGTGTTTCAGGATACGCCGCCCCATGTTCTGATTCGCCGCCGGAAGGAGCACCTGAATGCCGCCACCCACGATTACACGGTGCCCGCCACACCCTTCTGCGCCCATATCCTGACAAGCTGGTACAGCGAGCTCCTGGCCGCGCATCCGGGCAGGGATCTGTCATCCTGCTCCGTCTGCGGAGAGGGAAACAAAGCGCTCCCGGTCAAGGCGATTCAGGATTTCTGCCGCCGGGTCCTGATGCAGTGCGGTGTTGCCGGCAGCAGCGGCGTTGGGAAGCGTGCGCCAACCTTCGCGCTGCTGGCGGCCCATGTCCGGTACCGCATGGAAACTTACTGCGGACTGCGGGACGAGCCGGGGGCTGTAAACTATCTGCTGGGCAGCTCTCTGGTCGATGACACCACCTCCGACCACTACCGCAATTTTGCCGATGAGGAAGGGCAGTATATGCTCTACTGCGCCCTGGCCCGGGACCGCCGCTTTTGTGCAGAACCGCTGCCCACGCTTCCGAAGGAAATTCCGGGAAAGGAGATCTGGGCAGTCCCGGCGACACCCGAGGAGCGCAGCGTGACCAGCGCGACAATCCGGGTCAAGGCCGGCGACATCATCACCGTGGAGAGCCCCATGGGCGTACAGGTTTCCTGGCGCGGAGAGAAAATCTCCTGAGGGGAATCAAGTCTGCAAAACAGTTCGGCAGGAGAGAGGGGTATGCAGGGAAGATCTCCGCCTCCGCTGCAAAGCTGAAGCAGAGCATTGGGCCGGTGTGCTGTGGTCCGATGCTCTCCCGTCCCTAAGCAGCAACACGATGTCCGCTCGGTACCGAAAGATATCCTTCAACACCATGTTTACCAGCCGCGCATATACGCTACACTGGTTCCACATCGTTTTTCCGTGCAAACTAAACTGAAAGAAGAAAGAGCGACAGGACAACCCTTTTGGGGCTGTCCTGTCGCTCTTTTTTCGTGGTTCTTTTTCGCGATGGTTTCGTCATCTTGTCAAAAATCTCGCCAGAAACTTTAATAAGATACCTCCGAATATTTGCAGCTTTGGAATATTGGAAATTCGGGTTGGCGGAAAGATTCCGATCTCCCGCTTCCGGGATTGCCAGGGCGGTGTTCAGGCCATATCCCGGTAGAGGAAGGTCACGATCTGCCCTCTCGTGCAGGGGTCGTTGGGGGAGAAGGTATTTGCGCTGGTGCCGGAAGTGATGCCCCATTCCGCTGCCCAGAGGACAGCGTCGCAGTAATATGCGTCCGCTGCCACATCCCGGAAGGGATTGTCCGTGGTGGCGGGGGCCTGCTCTTTCTCCACCCGGTGGAGGAAGGTCACGATCTGCCCTCTTGTGCAGGGGTCATTGGGAGAGAAGGTGCTTGCGCTGGTGCCGGAGGTGATGCCGCTTTCCATCGCCCAGAGAACTGCCTTATAGTAGTAAGCTCCCGTCTGCACATCGGTGAAGGGGTTTTCGCTGCTCACCGGCTCCGGCTGCCCCATGGCACGCCAGAGGAAGGTGACCGCCTGAGCGCGGGTGCAGGAGGCGTTCGGTGAGAATGTGGTCGCGCTGGTGCCGGCAGTGATCTGAGGGGTATGGTCCACGGCCCAGAGGACGCTGTCGTAGTAGTAAGCGCCCTCAGCCACATCAGTGAAGGGCATGGCCGCCTTCAGCGGTTCCGCCGCTGTGCTGCCAGTGCTTTCCGTCCCGGCATAGGTCATCACGCCGTCGTAGCTGGCGGAAAGAACATCGCCGGCCCGCAGGGTCTGCCCGCCGTCCAGGCGGAAGGTGGTGGCACAGAGCTGCCCGTCCGCCGCCACGCCCGGGTCCAGGGGCGTCAGCGTTCCGGCGAGCGCCGCGCCGCTACGCGAAACCCGGACGGTGTCCGCCGTCACCGTGGAGATCTGCACCGGCCGGTCGAAGCGCAGGAGGACCGCAGCCTCCCCCGGCTCACCGGAGAGCGTCAGCTCCGCCGCCGCCCGGGACACGAGCCCCACATTGACCTCAGTCTGCACCGGCGGCACCGGCAG
This sequence comes from uncultured Oscillospiraceae bacterium, assembly GCA_904420435.1. Taxonomy (GTDB): domain Bacteria; phylum Bacillota; class Clostridia; order Oscillospirales; family Oscillospiraceae; genus CAJFPI01. Next base: position 1,650 of record CAJFVK010000015.1, on the reverse strand, counting down.
CCAGTCGCTCCAGGCCGTCTCATAGCCGTCCTTCTCGTACTTTACCTGCCACCAGCCGTCCGGCACCATCCACAGATACTGGCCCAGGGCGTCGGTGGTCAGCGGGTTCTGCTGCCCGAAGTCCGCGGCATCCCACCGCTGGCTTTCGGAGGCGTGGCCGGAGGGCTTGGCGCTGCCGGCGCTGTAATAGAGGGTGGTGGTCACGCCGGAGAGGCGGTTGGACTCGATGCCCTCGTAGACGAAGCCGGAGGGGTCCCAGATGATCTGCTTCGCTCTGTCGGGGGTGCTGGCAGACTCGGCGGCCAGCATCGGCGGGGACGCCTGCGGGAACAGAATCGGCAGCAGCATGATGCCGCCAACCGCAAATGCGCCAACCTTTACGGCAGCAAGAGGGCCAAGGGGCGGGGTCCAGGCGGCAAGCTTCCACAGTACCAACCCAGCGGCGGCAATTCCTGCGGCGGCGACACACGCATTATAATCAATGGTATCGCCACTATTGACATGGTCTTTGGATTCCCACTTTCCACCGCCACCGCCTCCAGGAGGATTTCGATTATTGTCATTCGGATCTTTAGTGATGGGAGGTTTGGGATTTTGATTGCTGTTTTGTCCCCGATTTTGATTATTCAGATTGATATTGAGTCCGCCGATATTGATATTGATCTTAAGGCCATACTTTCCGCTGGTGTCCATGTTGTTTACCGGATCGTTGTATACATAGCGATACAGGTTCAAATCGTAGTTTTGCCCGGCAGGGTCCATGCTGATAAAGCTGTCCGTTTCTGCGGAAACGTAGCGGGCGCGGTCATAGATCAGGCCGTTCCCATCCGCCACAATCCCAAAGACACCGGCATAGGTGTAGGGGTTGGAAATCCCCTCCGTGCAGGTCAGCACGCCGCCCTCCTGGTCGTAGGTATAGCGGTTTACCGTTTCTCCGGCAACGTTGGTGATTTCCGTCACGGAGCCAAGCCGGTCGGAGTGGTAATAATAGGTGGCTCCCTCCGTCCGGAGGGCGGCAATCGTGCCGGCCAGGACATAGTGTGCCTCTTGGCCTTCACTGTAAGAAGCGACGGCATAGCCGTAGCCGGTGGGGTCATTCAAGTATGTGGTGGTCACTCCGTCCACCGTCACGCGGTTTCGCAGCCCGAAGGTATCGTAGCCGTATTCGTAAACCGTGCCGTCAAAATCAGTGTAGCCCACAAGCTGTCCCCAGGCATCCCAGGTATATCGGGCGGTTTGACCGTCCTTTGTTTCCTGGAGCAGATTGCCGTCGCCATCATAGGTGCGGGTGACGTTTCCATACCCGGTATACTGATTCATACCGTTCACGCTGTAACGGGTAGTTTCGCCATGCGCCGTTACCTGAAGCCGGTTTCCTGCGGCGTCGTAGACGTAGGAGGTTACGGTCCCATCCGGCGCCTCCGTGCTGATGAGCTGACCGCTCTCATCGTAACTATACCGCCATGTCCCGCTGTCATCGGTCATGGCAGAAACCAGGTGATCGCTGTTGTAGGAATAGGAGAAGGAGGAAATCAAACTCCCCGCAGCGTCATAGTTTCGAATGGAGGACAGATTCTCCCCCGCATAGGTATAAAGCGTATATGTTCCGTTGGCGTTCTTCTGCTGGATTACATACTGAAAAGCAGAAAA
>CAJFVK010000014.1 GCA_904420435.1 uncultured Oscillospiraceae bacterium | reverse complement strand
TTCTCCAGGCGGCGGAGGAGCGGATCCTGTCCCGGGGCCGCTGAGAACCGAATCATTTTTAGGGCGGGCGGCGCGGTGCGCTGTCCGCCTCTTTTTCCTGCGCTGGGGCCACCGGCTCCCCTCCGTTGACTTTATGGGAAATTCCTGTATAATATCTCTGTCTGCCGCGGATGGCGGTCTGAAACCGATTTTTTGCAGCAGGGGTCCGGCTTACGCAGGCCTGCTGCTTCGTAAGGAGCGACTATGGAGAACTATTTCCACCTTCACCTGCCGGAGGATGAGATCCGGGCCATCAGCAGCGTGGGCCTGGCCCACCTGGGGGACGCGGTCTATGAGCTGCTGGTCCGCTCCTGGCTGTGCGCCCACGGGAAGGCCACCGGCAAGGGGCTCCACCGGGCCGCGGTGGAGCTGGTGCGGGCGGAGAGCCAGGCGGAGCGGTCGGAGAAGATCCTGCCGCTGCTGACGGAGGAGGAGCTGACGGTTTTCCGCCGGGGCCGCAACGCCCATGTCCACTCCATTCCCCACAGCGCCAGCCGGGCCCAGTACCTGCAGGCCACGGCCCTGGAGTGCCTGCTGGGGGACCTGTATCTCCGGGGGGAGCTGGAGCGGATCAACCAGCTGTTTCGCATCATGATGGAGGAGTGATCGTATGCCTTTGGACGCCCTCTGCCTCGCCGGCGTGGTCCGGGAGCTGCAGGAAACTGCGGCGGGGCTCCGCATTGAAAAAATCCAGCAGCCGGCCAGGGATCTGGTGGTGCTGACCCTCCGGGGCAGCCGCCGGCTGCTGCTGTGCGCCGGCGCCTCCCAGGCCCGGATCCACCTGACCGACCGGCAGCGGGAGAATCCCGCCGCGCCGCCCATGTTCTGCATGCTGCTGCGCAAGCACCTGTCCGGCGGCTTTCTCACCGCCATCCGCCAGCCGGAGCTGGAGCGGGTGGTGATCCTGGACATCAGCGTTATGGACGAGATGGGGGTATCCGGCCAGCGGCAGCTGGTGCTGGAGTGCATGGGCCGCAGCGCCAACCTGATCCTGCTGGACGGGGACGGGCGGATCATCGACTGCCTGCGCCGGGTGGACCTGGAGAAGAGCCCCCAGCGCCAGGTGCTGCCGGGGCTGTTCTACCGCCTGCCCCCCGCTGTGGGGAAGGAAAATCCCCTGCACATGACCCGGGATGCCCTCCGCCAGGCCCTGCTGACCTCGGGCCAGGGTGCCCTGCTGGACAAGGCGCTGCTGAACCTGTTCTCCGGCCTCTCCCCCCTGGTCTGCCGGGAGCTGGTCTACCGGGCCTACGGGGACACGGACGTGCCCCTGCTGGAGGAAACAGAGCTGGAAACCCTGCTGGACGTATTTTCCCGGTGGCAAAGTGATGTACTGGAAAATCGCTTTACACCCTTTCTGATCTCCCGTGAGGGAAAGCCCGCAGACTTCTCCTATCTGCCCATCGGGCAGTACGGCGGCGCTGCCGCGGGGGAGGCGCTCCCCTCCTTCTCCGCCCTGCTGGACACCTTCTATGAAACCAGGGAGCAGCAGGACCGGCTCCGCCAACGGGGGCAGGATCTGCTCCGGGCGGCGACCACCGCCCGGGACCGGGTGGCGCGGAAGCTGGGCCTCCAGCGCAAGGAGCTGGCGGAAACAGAGAACCGGGAGCAGCTGCGGATCCAGGGGGAGCTGATTACCGCCAACCTCTACCGGATGGAGAAGGGCGCCCGGTCGCTCCGGGCGGAGAACTACTATGAGGAGGACTGTCCCACGGTGGAGATCCCCCTGGATCCCCTCCTGACCCCCCAGCAGAACGCGGCCAAGTACTTCAAGCGCTACAGCAAGGCCAAAACCGCCCAGCTCTACCTGACCGAGCAGATCGAAAAGGGGGAGGCGGAGCTCCAGTACCTGAACAGCATCTTAGACGAGCTGAGCCGGGCGGAGCTGGAGCAGGACTTCAACGACATCCGCGGCGAGCTGACGGCCGGCGGGTATCTGAAGGGGCAGCGGGGCGGGCGGAAGGAGCCCAGGCGCGGCGCCTCCAGGCCCCGGGTCTTCCGCTCCTCCGCCGGGCTCACCATCCTGGTGGGCCGCAGCAACACCCAGAACGACCGGCTCACCCGGGAGGCGGACCGCCGGGACATCTGGCTCCACACCCAGAAGATCCACGGCTCCCACGTGATCCTCCGCACCGGCGGCGCCCAGCCGGACGACCAGAGCCTCACCGAGGCGGCCGCCCTGGCCGCCTGGTTCTCCCAGGGCCGGGAGAGCGGTCGGGTAGCGGTGGACTACACCCAAGTGAAAAACGTCCGCAAGCCCGCCGGCGCCCGGCCGGGCATGGTGGTCTACGACCCCTATCAGACCGCCTATGTGACGCCGGACCAGGCCCTGGTGGACCGGCTGGCTGAGGGCGGAAAAGGCTGAACAGAAAAAAGCTGGACAGGCGACGGCTGTCCAGCTTTTTTTCGGTTTCTTCTACGGCTCCAGGAGGAAGTCCAGGTAGACCGGGTTGTGGTCGCTCCAGGCGAAGCCCGTGTCCGACACGCCGCTTCCCAGGACCGCCACGTTGTCCGACACCGCAAATCCGTCCACAGTCAGCACGAAGCTGTCCGGCCCGTAGGGCCTGTCCGCGTTGCGGCAGGAGGGTACCGGCCCCGCCTCATCCAGCGGGGCCACCAGCCGCAGGCCCTGGGGGATCAGATCCGTCGGAATGGGCTGGGCCCAGGTGTAGTCCTCCCCGGAAACGCCAAATACCTCCCCGGAGTTCCCCAGCAGGTCCTTGTTGAAGTCTCCGGCCCCGATCACGTAGTTGCCCGCCTGGTACTCCGCGTACATATCCGCCAGCACCAGCCGCAGCTGCTCCTCCGCTATCGCACCGTCGGACGTATAGGCGGACAGGTGGAGGTGATAGAGCACCAGATCCCGTCCCCCCTCCACCTGGATTCGGTGGACGGTGTAGCACCGGTCCAGGTCCAGCAGCTTCCGGACCCCCGCCTCCACCGGCAGCTGCCGCCGGAGGGAATCGTCGATGGGGAAGGCGCTGGCCGTCAGCAGGCCGGAGCGGTTGGCTCCGTGGGGCTCCAGCGGGGGCCAGAAGAGATAGGGGCTGTCGTAGTTCTGGGCAAAAACCCAGTCGTAGCCCTCCCCCAGGCGCTCCTTCAGCAGGCGGCTCTCGTCCACGTGATGGCTGCGGGTCCCGTCCACATCCACCTCCTGGAAGAAATAGAGGTCCCCCTCCAGGGCTGCCGCTGCCTGGGCGGCGCCGCCCATGTTCTCCTCCACGGCCGCCTCCGACCGGGCTCGGCTCTCCCTGCCCCCGTCCATAAAGAAGGAGTAGTCCGCGCTGTAGGCGCCAAAGCCGATGTTGTAGGACACCGCCCGGTAGGGAACTCCCGTCTGGGCGGAGGACGTCGCCTCCCCTGCCGACACCTCCAGCGGCAGCCGGTCCTCCAGCCGGTAGTAGGCCGCAAAGACATAGATCACATAGCCGAGGACCACCGCCAGGAGCCCTGCCCCCGTCCACAGCAGAATACGGACCGCCCGTTTTTTCTTCATCTTCTCTCCCTCCTGTACCGCTGCTTTCCGTCCGGAAACCTACCCAGAGCGGGGCCTCCCCTTCCGGGTCCGGCGCGGACGGTTTTGCTCGGCGCCGCTTTGCTCCCCGGCCAGCCTCTGTCAAAAGGCGTGCCGGCGGGACGAAAAAAGCGGAAGCCGGAGCTTCCGCTTTTTTTGACAGATTAGTCGGCCACGGCGGACTTGACAACCTTCACCTGACGGCCGTTGTAGGTACCGCACTCCTGGCACATTCTGTGAGGCAGGCGCATTGCGCCGCACTTGGGGCACTTGACCATGCCGGGCACTTCCAGCTTCCACACGGAGCTGCGCCGCTTATTCCGGCGTGCCTTGGATACTTTTCCCTTGGGGACTGCCATGCTGACACCTCCTGTATATCTGAATTTTCACATTCTACTTGTCTTTCTCCAGAAGCTTTGCCAGCACCGCCAATCGGGGGTCCGCGTCCGGCTTACAGCCGCAGCTCCCTTGGTTGAGATCAGCGCCGCACTTGGGGCACAGCCCCTTGCAATCCTCTGAACAAAGGGTCTTTGTGTCCATCTCCAGGATGAAGGCCGTTCTGGCCAAGTCACCCAGATCGAACTCATCGTTCTCCAGCAGGATGATGTCGTCGTTCTCCTCGTCCTGGACCTCCTCCGCCAGCATGTACTGGCAGGAAACGGTCTTGGGGGTGTCAAACGCCTTCATGCACCGGTCACACACAGAGCTCAGCACCGTGCTCGCCTGAAAGTGAAGAAGCAGCATCCCCGCGGTATTCCGCACATCGCCGGTAACCACAACCGGTTTCTGTATGGGATACCTGCCGCCGAATTCCACATCGGACAGATCCATCTCAAAGGAGAAATCCATCCTTTCTCCGGGGGCGTTGATGATATTTCTTACATTCAGCCGCATAGGTCACCTCATAAAGACACGAGTAGTATTATAATGGATGTGTTCCCGGTTGTCAAATAGTTTTTCCGCTTTTTTCTTGCAAATTCTGAAAATTCCTTTTAGAATAGGGGCAGCCACTCTGCAAGAGCACAGGAGGACCGCCATGCGAGAGATCACCATTGGGAAAAACGACGCCGGGCAGCGGCTGGACCGCTTCCTTGGCAAGTCCATGCCCCTGCTGCCCCCCGCCCTGCTCCAGAAGTACATCCGCATCAAGCGGGTCAAGTGCAACGGCCAGCGGGCCCAGCGCTCCCAGCGCCTCCAGGCGGGGGACGTGCTGCAGCTCTACATCAACGACGAGTTCTTCGAGCAGCCACGGGAGGACAACCTGTTCCTCACCCTCTTCACCCCGAAGCTGGACATTGTCTATGAGGACGAGAACCTCCTCCTGCTCAATAAGCGGCCGGGCCTGGTGGTCCACGCCGACGAAACAGAGAAGGTCAACACCCTCATCAACCACATCCAGGCCTACCTCTACCAGAAGCGGGAGTGGAGCCCCAGGTGGGAGAACGCCTTCACCCCCGCCCTCTGCAACCGGATCGACCGGAACACCGGCGGCATTGTGATGGCGGCCAAGAACGCGGAAACCCTCCGGGTGCTCAACGAGAAGATCCGGGACCGGGAGATCACCAAAAAATACCTCTGCGTCACCGTGGGGCGGATGAGCCCGCCGGCCGGGCGGCTGGACTGCTTTCTGCTGAAGGACGAGGGGAAAAAGGAGGTCCGGGTCTACCACCGGCCGGTCCCCGGCGGCAAGACCGCCTCCACGGTGTACCGGACCCTCCAGAGCCGGGGGGAGCTGAGCCTGGTGGAGGCGGAGCTCCTCACCGGGCGGACCCACCAGATCCGCGCCTCCTTCGCCGACGCAGGTCACCCTCTTTTGGGGGACGGGAAGTACGGCCTGGGGGACATCAACCGCCGGTACGGGGAAACCCGCCAGGCCCTGTACAGCTACTACCTGCGCTTCGACTTCCCCACCGACGCCGGAATTCTCTCCTATCTGCAGGGGAAGTCCTTCTCGGTGGAGGAGATCCCTTTTGTGGAGAAATACTTCCCCGGCCTGCGTCCCGCCCCCTGAGGGCGGGCGCCGGCGTTTCCGGCGGTTTTCCCTGGAATTTATTGACATATTGCTGAATTTTCGATATAGTTGTCTTGCCTGTTTTTCCCGCGAAAAACGTAGGGAGAAAACAGGCATTTTTCTGTGCAAAGCGGGCCGCTCCGGCGCTCATGATTCCGGCCGGACGGCACAGACTATAGGAGAGAGAAAAGGAGGAGATCCATGGCCAAGGAGTTGATCCGCCTGGTGGACTGCTGCATGTCCTACGACGACACCCAGGTGCTGGACCACATCAACCTATACATCAACGACCGGGAATTTCTCACGCTGCTGGGGCCCAGCGGCTGCGGGAAGACCACCACCCTCCGGATCATCGGCGGGTTCACCACGCCCACCTCCGGCAAGGTGCTCTTCGACGGCCAGGAGATCAGCAGCCTGCCGCCCCACCTGCGGCAGGTGAACACGGTTTTTCAGCGCTACGCCCTCTTTCCCCACCTGAACGTGTTTGAGAACGTGGCTTTCGGCCTGCGGATCCCCAGGCGTGAGGAGATCAACGGGAAGAAGAAAAAAGTCAAGCTCCCGGAGGAGGAGATCCGCCGGCGGGTGCTGGAGATGCTGGAGGTGGTGAGCCTCAAGGGCTTTGAGGAGCGGCATGTGGGCGAGCTCTCCGGCGGCCAGCAGCAGCGGGTGGCCATCGCCCGGGCCCTGGTGAACCGGCCCAAGGTCCTGCTGCTGGACGAGCCCCTGGGGGCCCTGGACCTGCGCCTGCGCAAGGATATGCAGAGCGAGCTCAAACGCATCCAGCAGCAGATGGGCATCACCTTCATCTACGTGACCCACGACCAGGAGGAGGCCCTGGCCATGAGCGACACCATCGTGGTCATGGACCAGGGACGCATCCAGCAGATCGGCACCCCGGAGGACGTATACAACGAGCCGAAAAACGCCTTTGTGGCGGACTTCATCGGCGAGAGCAACATCCTGGACGGGATCATGCACCAGGACTATGTGGTGGAGTTCTTCAACCGGAAGTTTAAGTGCCTGGACAAGGGCTTCGCGCCCATGGAGCCGGTGGATGTGGTGATCCGGCCGGAGGACGTGGACATTGTACCCGTGGAGGAGGGGCAGCTCCGGGGGACGGTCACCGCCGTCACCTTCAAGGGCGTCCACTACGACACCATCGTGGACTTCAAGGGCTACAAGTGGCTGATCCAGACCACGGACTACCACCCGGTAGGCCGGGAGATCGGCATCGTCCTGAACCCGGACGACATCCACATCATGCACAAGAGCTCCTACTCCGGCATGTTCGGGGACTACTCCTCCTACAGCGAGGAGTACGACGAGATCAACGATCCCACCTATGTGGAGGACGGGGAGGAGGCCGGCTATGAAGAATAGGCGCTCCCTCTTCGCCCTGCCCTACGTGGTGTGGATGGCCCTGTTCGTGGTGGCGCCGGTGATCCTCATGGTGGTCTATGCCTTCTCCACCGCCGCCGGGGAGTTCACCCTGGAGAACTTCAGCCGCATGGGGGACTACTGGATCGTCTTCCTGCGCTCCTTTGAGCTGGCGGTGGTGGCCACCCTGGTGTGCCTGCTCATCGGCTACCCCATCGCCTATCTCCTGGCCAGGGAGGGCGTCCGGTTCCAGAGGATCGCCATGGTGCTCATCATGCTGCCCATGTGGATGAACTTTCTGCTGCGGACCTACGCCTGGATGTCCATTCTGGAGAACACCGGCCTTCTCAACCGCTTCTTCGCGGCGGTGGGCATCATCGACCTGGGGAACCTCATCAACGGCGGCCTCAACAGCCTGTGCGCGGCCCTCAACAGCAGCGTGATCCAGTGGCTGAACGACCTTCTGGGCACCCAGTGGGCCCTCAACACCGCCCGGGACACTGCCATGACCTACTTCCAGATGATCAACACCTCCGGGGCGGTGGTGCTGGGCATGGTGTACAACTACCTGCCCTTCATGATCCTGCCCATCTACTCGGTAATCGTGAAGATCGACCGGTCCCTGCTGGAGGCCGCCCGGGACCTGGGGGCCGATTCGGTGACCGCCTTCCGCCGGGTGGTGCTGCCCCTGAGCCTTCCCGGGGTCCTCTCCGGGGTGACCATGGTGTTTGTGCCATCGGTGTCCACCTTCGCCATCTCCCGGCTGCTGGGCGGCAGCAACATCATGCTCCTCGGCAACCTGATCGAGATGCAGTTTACCGGCACCACCTACGACCCGTGGCTTGGCAGCGCCATCTCCCTGGTGATGATGGTGATTGTAGTGGTGTGCATGTACGTGATGAATCGCTTCGGCGAGGGCGAGGAACAGGCGGTGATGCTGTGAACGGGAAAAACCGCTTTGGCGGCCGGCTGGCCATGGCCCTGGTCTTTGTGTTCCTCTACGCCCCCATCTTCGTCCTCATGGTGTTCTCCTTCAACGACTCCACCAGCCGCACCGTCTGGCAGGGCTTCTCCCTGCACTGGTACCAGGAGCTCTTCCAGGACGGCATCATCATCAACTCCCTCTACACCACCCTCCTGGTGGCCCTTCTGTCCTCCCTGATCGCCACCGTGGCCGGCACCTTTGCCGCCGTGGGATTCTACAACATGAAGCGGCGCTGGCGCACGCCCCTCATGACCATCAACAACATCCCCATGACCAACGCGGACATCGTCACCGGCGTTTCCATGTGCCTGCTGTTCGTGGCGGCCTTCGGCGCGTGGAACAGCTTCGCCCAGCAGATCAATACGGCCAGCGGCACCAGTCTTCCCACCCTGGCCATGGGCTTTGGCACCCTGCTGATCGCCCACATCACCTTCAATATCCCCTACGTGATCCTCTCCGTGGGCCCCAAGCTCCGGCAGATGGACAAAAACCTGGTGGAGGCGGCTCAGGACCTGGGCTGCACCTGGATGCAGGCCTTCTTCAAGGTGGTGCTGCCGGAGATCAAGCCAGGCGTGGTCAACGGCCTTCTCATCGCCTTCACCATGTCGGTGGACGACTTCGTCATCAGCTACTTCACCGCCGGCCCCGCCACCTCCACCCTGGCCATGACCATCTACGGCATGACCAAGAAGCGCATCAGCCCCAAGATCAACGCTGTGTCCACTCTGCTGTTCGTCACGGTGCTGCTTTTGCTGGTGATCGTCAACCTGCGGGAGGCCGGCCAGGAGCGCCGGCGAAAGCACCCCGGCAGGGCAGCTTCCCCAGGCTCCTCCCGGCGGGGGACGGTCCTGGGCGCCGGGGCCCTGGCGGCGGTGATCCTGGCCCTGGTCCTCCTCTCCCGGCAGAACAGCGCCCGGGTGCTCAACATCTGCGGCTGGGGGGAGAACATCGATCCGGCCCTGATCGAGCAGTTCCAGGAGGAAACCGGCATCCGGGTGAACTACCAGACCGCCGAGAGCAACGAGGCCATGTACTCCAAGGTCCTTATGGGGGGCTCCGGCTACGACGTGATCGTCCCCTCGGACTACATGGTGTCCCAGATGCGGCAGGAGGGGCTGCTGGCGGAGCTGAACTACGACAACATCCCCAACTTCCAGCTGATCGGCGACGCCTATAAAAACCTCCCCTACGACCCGGAGAACCGGTACACGGTCCCCTACACCTGGGGGACCCTGGGTATCATCTACAACACCACCATGGTGGACGAGCCCATCACCAGCTGGAGCGCCCTGTTCGACCCCCAGTACGCCGGTCAGGTGCTGATGATCAACAATCCACGGGACGCCATCGGCGTGGCGCTGCTGTACCTGGGCTACTCGGTGAACACCACCGACGAGGGGGAGATCCGGGAGGCCTATGAGCTCCTGCGGCAGGCTAAGGCCGACGGGGTCTACCAGAGCTTCGTCATGGACGAGGTGTACGACAAGATGGAGGCCGGCGAGGCGGCCATCGCGGTCTACTACGCCGGGGACTTCCTGGCCATGCACGAGAACAACCCGGATCTGGCCTACGTGGTGCCTCAGGAGGGCTCCAACTGGTTTGTGGACGCCATGTGCGTGCTGAAGGACGCCCCCCACAAGGAGGAGGCGGAACTGTGGATCAACTTCATCTGCTCCACCGATTCCTGCCTTGCCAACATGGACTATATCTGGTACGCCTCCCCCAACGCCCGGGCTCTGGCGGAGTACCCCGCCTACTACAAGTCCCTGTACGGCGAGGAGATGGACCCGGCCCTCTATGAGATCATGGCCGCGCCGGCGGAGGTGCTGGCAGGCTGCGAGTCCTACGACGCCCTGCCCGCAGAGGTGGGGGATCTCTACAAGAACCTCTGGACGGAGCTGGGCATCGGTTGATGTCCCTCCCGGAGAAAAGCGGGGCGGCGCCCCGCAGAAAAGCGCCGCTCCCCTTTCCCCTGTTTTACCGTGAAGAACACCCCGGAGCCAAGCTCCGGGGTGTTCCTGTTTCATCCTCCGCGGCGCGTTTTGAAGGCAGTCACAGAATGCTCAATCCGCGTTTTCCTGGTTGGGGATCGGCAGGAAGCCCTCCAGCTCCACGATCTCCTGGCCCTGCTCGCTGCGCATGAAGTCCGCCAGCCGCCGGGCCGGGGAGTCCTCCGGCTCGTCGGACCGGAACACCACATAGTTGTAGCTTGCGAGAGGGTAGCTGCCATCGGCGATGGTCTCATCCGTGGGCAGCACCCCGTCCACCGCCAGGAGCTTCACCTGGTTCTCCGTCACGTCCCCCATCATTTCCTGGTATCCCTCGAAGTAGGCGTAGACGCTGTAGCCGATGGCGTAGGCCGGCGGGTCCAGGGACAGGGCCTGGGCCACGTCGGTGAGGGCGGTGGACATGGCCAGGGACACGTTCCCCTGGAGGATCTCCGGGCTCAGGCTCAGGGCCCCGTTCTCCAGGAAATACTGCTCCATCAGGCCGTGGGAGCCGCTGTCGGTATTCCGGCAGTAGGGCAGCAGGGCCGCGTCCGGGCCGCCCACCTGGCTCCAGTTGTCGTAGGCGTTTCGGACATAGATGTCCTGGATCTGCTGGCTGGTGAGGCCCTCTGTGGTGTTCTCCACATTGGTGAAGAACACCATGGCGTCATAGGCGATGGAGACGTAGGTCAGCTCCACCCCTTGCTCCGCCGCCAGGGCCTCCAGCTCCTGGGAGGCTGTGGTGGCGGCAAAGAGCACGTCCACCTCCCCGCGGATCAGCCGCTCGTAGGACTCGTGGCTCTTGGAGTGGCTCTCCGGGTACTGGGGGTGGCGGGTGTAATTGGTAAAGAGGGCTCTGTACAAGCCGTCGGTGTAAGGATAGGTGGAGGTGGAGCCGTCGATCACCGGCATCTCCTCATCAAACCCCAGCTGGATAGCCGCCTCCGTGGGGTACACCGGCACCCACCGCAAGGCGCGGTCAACCAGATAGATCATATCCTCCCGGGTCACCGCAAGGTCCGGCTCCGCCAGCTGCTCCTGTACGGGGGGCCCCTCCACAATCTCTTCTGTGTCCCGATAGGTGACCGGGCACAATCCGCTCAGGGCCATGTACGCGCCCAGGGCCCAGTCAGGGATATCCTCCGCATCCACCAGCTCCAGCTGCGACCGGTCCCCGTCCTCCGGGATTTCCAGCCAGCCCACAGCCTCCAGGGCCCGGGCCACCATGGTCGTCGCCTCCGCCCGGGTCACCATGTCGTTGGGCCGGAAGGTGGTGTCCGCCGCGGCGATGCCGGCGGCGCGGGCGGCGGAGGCCACGTCATAGTACCAGTTGGCCGGGGACACATCCTCGTACCCCGGGTCCCCCGCCGGCTCCAGGCTCAAGAGGCGGACCACGATGGCAAAGGCCTCCGCCCGGGTCAGCAGGGCGTCCTGGTTCAGCCGCCCCTGGTCGTCCCCCTGGATGATCCCGCGGATCTGCAGACTATCTGTGCCGGTGGGCTCTGTGGGGTAGTCAAGGTCTGTCCAGTCAAACCGATCCCCTGTGAATACCTCCAGGGGCCGGTCCGCGTCCTCCGCCGGGACAGTGGCGAAGAGGTACCCGTCCAGGTACTCGCTGGAGAGGGCCACTGGTTCCTTGGTGTCCGCGTACCGCACAGCCATATACCGGGAATCGATAAAAGTAAGATCCGCCTCCGTTTCCAGCCGGATGGTCACATAGCTGCCGTCCCCCTCCGTCCGGGTCCAGGGCTCCGTGTCCTTCTCCGCCGCCAGGGCCGTCCCCTGGCAGAGCAGCAGCAGGCCCAGGGCCGCGGCGGTCCATCGCTTCCACAGCTTCATACGTCTTGCTCCCTCCTGTTTCAAAATTTTGATTCGAACGTACCTTGCACGTATTCTAACATACCTGACGGAAATTTCCCTGAAAAGTTTCCCGTTTTTGTGTATTGTAACTATTTGTCATTTTTTAATAAGCAAAAGCGGATGGGACCGCTGTCCCATCCGCTCAGTCTGCTGAAAAAGCCTCGCAGAGTTCGCGCCCGCAGGCGCGAAGAAAATGGAAAGCCGTTTTCGGCCGCGACCTGTGCGTGGCCGAAAACACTTCTCAGAGCGCAAACGTGGGAGCCGGCCGTCTTTGGCGGCCGGTTCGTGCGCTGCAGCGCTCTGCAACCTATCCGTTGAAAAGGGCTGCTCCTTTTTCAACGCTTTAAGCGGATGGGACTGTTGTCCCATCCGCTTTCTCGTTCACTGTTCATACAGGAGCTCGATCAGGGCGTTGTAGATCTCCTCCGCCCGGCGCTGGAAATTCCGCTCCAGCTGGCGGCCCATCCGCTCCTGGGTCACCAGCAGCTCCAGCTTCATAATGTTGTCCTTCTCGTCGCTGAGGGAGAGGGTCAGGGTGTACCCGCCCCGGGGCCGCTCCGACAGCTTGGAGGTCACCAGGGAGCTGCGGCGCAGGGCGTTGTTGAAGGAGGCCATGTTCTTATCCACCTGGAGCCGCACCGTATAGGGCAGATGGGACTCACAGGCCCGGATGTTCTCCCGCCCCTTCTGGGTGATGGCATACTTGTCATGCTCCAGCTGCAGGTGCCCGGTCCGCACCAGGTCCGCCATACAGTCAGCAAAGTCGAAGTACTCCACGCCCTTGTCACACATGGCCAGCTCCTGGATCATCTCAAAGGGCGCGGGCTGCACCAGCCGGTCCGCAATGTAGAGGATCAAAAATTTGATCTCCAGCTTATCTGTGATAAACCCGCCAAATTCTCCCACAGGCGTCCTCCTCTCCTGCTCTTTCTTTTATTATACCGCCCCGCCCCCCTTTTGTATAGTCCAATTTTTCACCCATCGCCGCCGGCGGCATAGACTGGATTGAAAGAGAAATCTTTCACAGTACTTAACAGGAGGTTCCATTCCCATGGCCGAAAAAGTCAATCCCGGCCCCATCGGCAGATCTGGCTGCGCCGATGAGCAGGAGGCCGTTTGCATCCATACCAAAAAGATCTTCGATTCCTGCCGCGACAAGGACTGCATCGAGGACCTGCGCTTCTACCCCACCATGTCGGGCCAGGAGATCCTGAACCGGGCCCAGTCCGTCAAGGGCGGCAGGGCCGAGCTTCTCTACACCTATATCAATGTGGAGCCGGTGGTATTCAACCGAGGCTTCTACACGGTGGATATGCGCTACTTCTACCGGGTCACCCTGAACGCCTACTGCGGCAGCCCCCGGCCGGTGGAGGTGGAGGGCCTGTGCGTCTTTGACAAGCGGGTGATCCTCTTTGGCAGCGAGGGCAGCGCCAAGATCTTCTCCTCCCAGGTCCGCCCGGACGGCCTGGACCGGCAGATGATCGAGCAGAGCAACATGCCCGTGGCCGTGGTGGAGGCGGTGGACCCCATCGTGCTGGACGCCAAGCTGGTGGACTGCTGCGAAAACCGCTGCTGCGACTGCGATATCTGCGGGATCCCCGCCTGCGTATGCCAGTGCTTTTGCGGCGACCTGACCATGGGGGACGACAGCCGGCGGGCCTTTGTGACCCTGGGCCAGTTCTCCATCATCCGCCTGGAGCGGGACACCCAGCTGCTGATCCCGGTGATCGACTACTGCATGCCCGAGAAGGAGTGCCCCGGCGGCTGCGGCAGCGAGGATCCCTGCGAGCTGTTCAGCAACATCAGCTTCCCGGTCAACGAGTTCTTCCCGCCCAGCAGCATCTCCAAGCCCTGCGACTACGAGGGCACCAAGTGCTACTGCAGCCGGTAAACGCGCCGGACCGCAGCATCCAAAGAAAGGCCCTGCCGGTTTGAAACCGGCAGGGCCTCAGCCTGTCAAAAGGGGCGCACGCCCTTTTCGACAGGCACAAATCTTTCTACAGGGTAAAATCCTCCTCCGACAGCTTGTCGGTGTTCAGCTTCACCGGCCGGGGCGGCACCCGCTTGAGGGGGTCGTACCGGAAGGAGCGGCAGCTGCCGTCGGCGGCCACAATCCCCTTTTTCAGACACATGACCTCCGTTTCACTCACCGGAGATCCCCTCTTGCAGTAGGCGCACTGGGGCTCGATATCCTTTCGGAACAACACACAGCTCCCTCCCTTCCTGTGTTACAGCGTATAGAGGACCAGCTTGCCGTCCTCCGCCGTGGCCTTGACCTGGGTGATGGGGTGGTCGTAGCTGTTGATGATCCGGGTGGCCAGCTCGTCCTCCACCTCCTTCTGGATGGTGCGCCGCAGGTTTCGTGCGCCGTAGGTGACAGAGTAGGATTTTTCCACCAGGTAGTCCACCAGGGCGTCGTCATAGGTGAAGGTCAGGGCCTTCTCCTTCATGGACGCCGCCAGCTCGTCCAGCATGATCCGGGCGATGGCGTGGAAGTTCTCCTCCGTCAGCTTGTTGAAGTAGATGATCTCGTCCACCCGGTTGATGAACTCCGGCCGCAGGAACTGCTGCAGGGCCTTCATGACCCGCTCCTTCCCCTGCTCGTTCACCGTCCGGCCGAAGCCCACGGTGCCCTCCTTCCGCTCGCTGCCGGCGTTGGAGGTCATGACGATGACCGTGTTCTCAAAGTTCACCCGGCGGCCGTGGGCGTCGGTGATCTGGCCGTCGTCCAAAATCTGGAGCAGCACGTTCAGCACGTCCGGGTGGGCCTTCTCGATCTCGTCGAAGAGGATCACCGCATAGGGCTTCCGGCGGATCTTCTCCGTCAGCTGGCCCGCCTCGTCATAGCCCACGTACCCCGGAGGGGAGCCGATGAGCCGGGACACGCTGTGCTTCTCCATAAATTCGGACATGTCCAGGCGGATCAGGCTGTCGGGGGTGTTGAAGAGGTCCGCCGCCAGCTGCTTGACCAGCTCCGTCTTGCCAACGCCCGTGCTGCCCACGAAGATGAAGCTCACCGGCTTGTGCTTGGGGCTGATCCCCACCCGATTGCGCCGGATGGCGGCGGACACGGCGGCAATGGCCTCGTCCTGGCCGATGATCTTTTTCTTCAGCCGGTCCTCCAGCTCGCTCAGGCGCTTGAACTCCTCCTCCCGGATCCGGGAGGCCGGGATCTTGGTCCACAGCTCAATCACCCGGGCCAGGTTGTCCATGGTCAGCTGGGGCTCCCCCTTGGCCTTGATCTCATCCAGCTCCTTCTGCAGCTGGAGCTCCTTGACCTTAATCTCCGCCAGGCGCTCGAAGTTGGGCTCTCCCTCGGTCTGGTTCTCGATCATGTCCCGTTCCTTATAGTAGTCCGCCAGCTCCCGCTCAATTTCCATGCGCCGGGAGATGGAGGGATCCTTCAGATTCAGGTCCGAGCAGGCCTCGTCAATAAGGTCGATGGCCTTGTCCGGCAGGAAGCGGTCGGTGATATACCGTTCGCTGAGGAGCACCGCCTGGCGGAGGATGCCGTCCGGGATCTTCACCCCGTGGTGCTCCTCGTAGTAGTGGGCGATGCCCTTGAGGATCTCCACCGTGTCCTCCACATTGGGCTCATTGACCACCACCGGCTGGAAGCGGCGCTCCAGGGCGGCGTCCTTCTCGATGTGCTTGCGGTACTCGGCGAAGGTGGTGGCACCGATCACCTGGATCTCCCCCCGGCTCAGGGCGGGCTTCAGGATATTGGCCGCATTCATGCTGCCCTCGGCGTCGCCGGCACCCACCAGGTTGTGGACCTCGTCGATCACCAAAATCACGTTGCCGCACTTGCGGATCTCCTCGATGAGCCCCTTCATCCGGCTCTCAAACTGGCCGCGGAACTGGGTGCCGGCCACCAGGGCGGTCAGATCCAGGAGGAAGACCTCCTTGTCCCGCAGCTGGAAGGGCACGTTCCCCGCGGCGATCCGCTGGGCCAGTCCCTCGGCGATGGCGGTCTTGCCCACGCCAGGCTCGCCGATCAGGCAGGGGTTGTTCTTCTGCCGGCGGTTGAGGATCTGGACCACACGCTCGATCTCCTGCTCCCGGCCCACCACCTGGTCCAGCTTGCCCTGCTTGGCCCGGTCGGTCAGGTTGATGCAGTAGTTGTCCAGGAACTTCCGCTTGGGCTTCTCATTCTTCCGCTCCTTCTCCCGGGTCCGGCCGTTTTCCTGGCCGCCGGAGGAGGGCGCCGGGGACTTGTCGCCGCTGAAGAGCCGGTTCAGGAAGGGGAAGGTGGCGGTCTTGCCCTCCTCGTCCTCCTCGTCGTCCTGGGAGTCCTCGTTCCCGATGGCCATCAGCCCCTCCATATTCTCCGCGCCGCCGAAGGCCTGCATCATCTCCGTTGTGATGCTGTCCAGGTCCTCGTCGGTAATCCCCATCCTGTTCATCAGGTCGTTGACCTGGGGCAGACCGATCTCCTTGGCGCACTTCAGGCACAGGCCCTCGTTGATGGTCTTCCCGTTCTCCAGTCTCGAAATAAACACCACAGCCACGTTCTTTTTACATCTAGAGCACATTGTTGGTTGCATGACTATCAAACCTCCAGGGTTGCGTCTGCCTTACGGCAGCAATTTGACAAGATGGGGCGCGATCAGGGACGCGTCCAGGGCCCCGCTGTCCACCAGCAGGCCGGTTCTCTCCTCCAGCCACAAAAGCAGCAAAATCAGCAGCAGCCCCTCCAGGGCACCGAACAGCAGGCCGCCCAGTGTATTCACCTGGTGGATCACCGGCAGCTTCAGCACCGTGTCCACCGCACGGATCACAATTTTCAGCACGATCATCAGCAGCACGAAGGCCGCCAGGAACAGCAGCGCATAGGCGATGTTGTAGAGCACGGAGTCCACCATGGCGTCCACCGCCACGCCGGCGATGCCGTCCGGTGAGAGCTGGCCGGTGAGCCTGCCCAGCAGGTCCGCCAGGATGCCCGTGTACCCCTCCTCACCGGCTATGCCGGCCAGGTACTGCTCAATGGCCTGGCTGACGCTGCTCTCCAGCAGGGGCCGCAGCCAGCCCACCGCCGCCTGGGCGAACTGCCCCGCCGCCCAAGAGGCCCCCACCAGGGCCGCCAGGCTGGCCAGCAGCTCCGCCAGGCTCCGGAAGAGCCCCTTTCGTGCGCCCAGCCAGACGCACAGGAGAAAGATCCCCAAAATCACAAGATCCAGTATAACAGAAGACGAGATCATTTGCTACCACCTTTCCATGGAACAGACGTCAATTTGTGGGGAAATCCCCTCACGGCAGGAACCGGAATGCAGTGCTGCCGCCGATTACCAGGGCGGAGCCGTCGGACTGCATGATCACGTGGTTGGCGTAGCCGGTATCCTCCAGGCGGGCGTACTCCTCCAGATTCCGGTCGTAGATCACCAGGCTGTTGCTCATCAGCACCGCCAGATAATTCCCGGAGGCCGACACGTCCAGCACCTCCTGGACGATGTCCTGGGTGGCGATGACCTCCCCCTGGCTGTCCAGGGTCACCAGCGTGCCGATGCTGCCGGCCTGATAGCGGTTGAGCAGCAGAGCGCCGAAGCCGTCCCCGTCCAGGGTGTACTGGCGCAGATAGAGGCCGCTGTAGGTAAACTGCTGTGATCCCTGCCCCTCCCGGTCTGTAAAGAGAATGTCGTTTTCCGATACGGTCACATAGGAGTCCCCCAGGGAATCCATGTCCAAAACCAGGTGGTTGCCCAGGGAGGCCTCCCACGCCGGCTCCTCCCCCTGGAGGCTGTAGGCCACCAGCTGGCCGCTGAAGGCGCCGTCCTCCTGAGTCATGGCCGCCGCCACCACGAAGCCGCAGTCGTCGCTGACCACGGCGTCCAGAAGGTAGCGGGAGGAGATGCCCACCTCGTAGACCAGCTGCTGCTCATCATTGTAGACAGAAACCGCCGCCCGGTAGCCGCTGCGCTCCGCCACCACCGCCAGCCAGCCGTTGTCGTTCAGCCGGGCGGAGATGAAGCTGTGTCCCTCCTCCAGCTGGAGGGAGAGCACCTCCCCCTCCGGGGAGGCCATCACCAGCTTCTGTCCCCCCACATCGTAGGCCACGGCGAAGCCGCCGCCCACATCCAGCGCCGGCTGGCTCATGCCCACCTGCTGGGTGAAGGCCGCCGTCCCGTCGTCCCGGAGGATGCTCAGGTCGTTCTGGTTGAGCACCACCAGCAGGTCGTCGATCTGCCCGTAGCGGTTGGCGCTGCCGGCGGCAAAGGCGTAAGTCTGCCGGTCAGAGCCGTCCCCGTAGAGGAGCCACCGCCGGATGCCGTCCAGCCGGTTGCTGGTGCCCAGCATCGTCACTACGATGAGCCCCAGCACCACCACGACAGTGATAATCAGCCCCAGGAAGCGCCGAAGAATCCCCCGGAGCAGCCCCGGCTTCTCCTCCTCCGGCTGTTTTTTCTTGTCCTGATAATCATCCATTGAGCCGTTCATCCTCATACCAGAGCCTGGTCAGGTAGAGTCCCCCCGGGGGCACCGTGGGCCCCGCCAGGGTGCGGTTTCCGGAGGCCAGGATGACCGGGATATCCTCCGGCCGCAGCTTCCCCTCCGCCGCATACAGGACCGTCCCTGTGATGGCTCGTACCATATTATACAGAAATCCGTTGGCGCAGACCTTCAATTCCAGCAGCTCCCCCCGGCGCTCCACCCGGCAGTAGTAGATGGTCCGCACGGTGGTCCTGGTTTCCGTTCCCACCGAGCGCACCGCCCGGAAGTCGTGGGTCCCCTCAAAGGCCCGGGCCGCCCGGTCCATCACCGCCTCGTCCAGGCGCTTGGGATAGAAGTAAGCCCGGTTGACATAAAATGGATTCTTGATCCGGGAATTGTAGATCCGGTAGGTATATTCCTTTTTCAGGCAGGAGCCGATGGCGTTGAACGCCTCCGGCACCTCATAGGCCGCCTGGACCACGATGTCCTCCGGGGTGTGGGTGTTCACCGCGAAGGGCAGCCGCTCCACCGGGATCCGGGAGTCCGTGCGGAAGTTGGCCACATAGGCCTCCGCGTGGACGCCGGCATCAGTCCGGCCGCAGCCAGTCAGGTGGACCCGGTGGCCGCAGACCTTGCCCACGGCCCGCTCCAGGGTTTCCCCTACGGTAGCCTGGGTCTTCTGCACCTGCCAGCCGTGGTAGGCTGTTCCGTTATACATAAGCCGCATGGCGATGTTCCGCATCCGGCCCGCCTCCTTCTCACTCCGTCCCGCTCTCCGGCGCCAGGGTGACCACCACCAGCTCCGGCGGGTTGAATATCCGGGGAATCCGGGTGGACTCCCGGGCCAGCCCCCGGCTGACCACGAACGCCGTATCCCCCATCTGGTACAGCCCGCCGGCATAGGCCGGGAACCACCCCTGGTTCGGCGCGTACAGGCCGTTGATCAGCCCGGGCAGCCGCCACTGGCCTCCGTGGGCGTGGCCGGAGATCACCAGGTCAAAGGGGAGCTCCGTGTAGGCCGCGATCTCCTCCGGCCGGTGGGCCAGCAGAACGGTCACGTCCTTCTCCCTCACCGAGAGGCCGGACAGCTGCTCCTCCAGCTCCCCGGAATCCGCGTCGTCCACGCCGCAGAGCACAATCTCCTGCCCCTCCAGCTGCCAGCGCACCTGCCCGCCCCGGAGCGCCGCGATACCCATGTCCGCGATGTCCCGGCAGATGGCGTCCGCCTGGCCGGTCCAATACTCGTGGTTGCCGGTGACATAGGCGCAAGGAAATTCCCTTGCCAGGGTTTCCAGTACAAGGTATGCGTTCTCTCTGGGCAGCACATCATCCACGATATCCCCCACAAAGAGGACGCCGTCGGGCCGCTGGGCGCGGACCGCCTCCAGCAGCTCCTCCTGGTTCTCGCCATAGGCGCAGCTGTGGAGATCGGCGATCACCGCCAGGCGCACAGGGCTGGCCACCTCCGCCTCCACAGTATAGAAGCGGACCCGCAGGCGGCTGTCCAGAGCCAGGAGCAGCAGCGCCGCCAGGGCGGCCAGGAACCCGAGCAGCACGGCCAGCCGCCGTATGCGGCGGGGATGGCGGGCAGCCGGCGGCTTTCCGCTATCAGAGCCCATAGTGCCGCAGGAGAAACACCAGGGCCACCACCGCGGCGCTGATGGCAAAGGCGCCGTAGTCAATCCCCCGGTAGCGGAGGACCTTCAGCTTGGTCCGCCCCTCACCCCCGTGGTAGCAGCGGCACTCCATGGCCACCGCCAGCTCGTCGGCCCGCCGGAAAGCGGAAATGAACAGAGGCACCAGCAGGGGCACCAGGGCCTTGGCCCGCTGGAAAAGGGAGCCGGTTTCAAAGTCCGCTCCCCGGGCCTTCTGGGCGGACATGATCTTGTCGGTCTCCTCAATCAGTGTAGGAATGAACCGCAGGGCGATGCTCATCATCATGCTCAGCTCGTGGATGGGCAGATGGAGCTTCTTCAGGGGCCCCAGCAGGGACTCCAGCCCGTCGGTCAGGGTGATGGGACTGGTGGTGTAGGTTAAAAGGAAGGTCCCCATAATGAGCATCACGATCCGGATGACCATGAACAGCGCCCGGAGAACGCCCTCCTCATAGATGCGGATGATCCACCAGGAGAACAGGAGGTTCTCCCCCGGCGTCCAGAACAGGTTGATGACGCCGGTAAAGATAATGATGACCACAATGGGCTTCAGCCCGCGGACCAGGGACTTCAGCGGCACCTTGGACACCGCGATGCAGGCCCCCAGGGCCAGCGCCATCAGGGCGTAGGACACAAACCACACCGAGCAGAACAGGGCCACAATATAGAGCACCACCATGATGAGCTTGGTGCGGGGGTCCAGCCGGTGGGCTACCGTGTTCCCCGGGAAATACTGGCCCAGGGTGATATCCTTCAGCATCCGCCCTCGCCCCCTTTCAGCCGGAGCAGCTCATCGCGCAGCTCCCCGATGGTGTAGACCGCCGGGTCCACGTCCACGCCCCGCTCCTTCAGGGCCATGGCCACTTTGGTCACCTGGGGCACGGAAAGTCCTACCGCCTCCAGCTCCTTGCCCCGGCTGAACACCTCATGGGGCGTGCCGGTCATCACCACGCCGGCGTCCGCCAGGACGGCGATCCGGTCGGCGTTCTCCGCGATCTCATCCATGCTGTGGCTGACCAGGACCACCGTGCTGCCGGTGGCCTTGTGGTAGCTGCGGATCTTCCGCAGAAGGCTCTCCCGGCCCTCCGGGTCCAGCCCGGCGGAGGGCTCGTCCAGAATCAGCACCTCCGGCATCATGGCGATCACGCCGGCAATGGCCACCCGGCGCTTCTGACCGCCGGAGAGCTCGAAGGGGGACTTCTCCAGCAGGTCCGTTTTCAATCCCACAAAGCCTGCCGCCTCGTGGACCCGTTCCTCCAGCTCCGCCCCGGTAAGGCCCATGTTCTTGGGGCCAAAGGCGATGTCCTTGCTGACGGTTTCCTCAAAGAGCTGGTACTCCGGGTACTGGAACACCAGTCCCACCCGGAAGCGCACGTCCCGGATCTTCTTCGGGTCCTCCCAGATGTCCCGCCCGTGGAAGAGGATCCGCCCCTCCGTGGGCTTGAGCAGGCCGTTGAGGTGCTGGATCAGGGTGGACTTCCCTGACCCGGTATGGCCGATGATCCCCAGGATCTCCCCGGGGTAAATATCCAGGGACAGGTCCTGCACCGCGCTGCGGCAGAAGGGCGTCCCCTCTCCATAGGTGTGGGTCAGATGCTCCACGCGAATGATCGGTTCCAATGGCTTCTCCTCGTTTCGTAAAATCAGCGCCCCAGGGCGCGGCAGATGGCGTCGGCGCACTCGTCCACCGTCAGGGCGTCCAGAGGGACGTCCCAGCCGCTGCGGCGCAGGGTGTAAAGTAGTTCCACTGTCGGGGGAGCCTCCAGGCCCAGGGAGCGCAGCTTCTCCTCCTGGCTCAGGATCTCCCGGGGGGTGCCGTCCATGGCGATCTGCCCCCGGTCCATCACAATCACCCGGCCGGCGTAGGCCGCCTCGTTCATGTGGTGGGTAATGAGAATAATGGTGATCCCCATCTCCCGGTTCAGCCAGGAGATGGTATCCAGCACCTCCTGCCGGCCCGAGGGGTCCAGCATGGCAGTGGACTCGTCCAGCACGATGCACTTGGGAGTCATGGCGATGACGCCGGCAATGGCGATCCGCTGCTTCTGGCCGCCGGAGAGCTTGTGGGGGGCGTGAAGGGCAAATTTCTCCATGCCCACCGCCTTCAGGGCCGTGTCCACCCGCTCCCGGATCTCCGCTGTGGGGATCCCCAGGTTCTCCGGGCCGAAGGCCACGTCCTCCTCCACCACGTTGGCCACGATCTGGTTGTCCGGGTTCTGGAAGACCATGCCCACCCGGCGGCGCACATCCAGGAGGTTTGCCTCCTCCCGGGTGTCCAGGCCGTCCACCAGCACCGTCCCCTCCGATGGGATCAGCACGGCGTTGAGATGCTTGGCCAGGGTGGATTTCCCGGAGCCGTTGTGGCCCAGGACCACCACGAAGGAGCCCGCCTCGATGGACACAGTGACCCCGTTCAGGGCCAGGCGGATCTCCTCTCCCTCCTCCACCGGATAGTGGTATTTGATTTCCTTGGTTTCAATAATGGTACTCATAGGCGTTCCTACTCTATATATGATATCACACCGCGCAACATCCCCGCCGGGCCGAAGCCGCGAAATGGGCCCCGGAGGGATGGGGGCTCACTGGCCTATCCACCGGCCAGTGGCGCCGCAGGGCAGGGCCAGCCCCGTTTCCGTCACAGGGAGGCCGATCTCATCCCACTCGCACCGGCCGCCGAACCGCCTGCCGATCAGCATCTGGAGCAGGTAGCCCAGCACCCCGGGGGCAAGGCCCGTGGTGTAAGAGTTGATGATCACGAACAGGGGCTTCTCCGACAGTACGCCGGCGCACAGCTCCACGAAGGGGTAGAGGCTGTCCTCCAGCTTCCACACCTCCCCGGTTGGCCCCCGGCCGTAGCTGGGCGGGTCCATAATGATGGCGTCATACCGGCGGCCCCGGCGGATCTCCCGCTCCACAAATTTGGCGCAGTCGTCCACGATCCAGCGGATGGGCGCCTCCTCCAGGCCGGACGCCCTGGCGTTTTCCCTGGCCCAGGCCACCATCCCCTTGGCCGCGTCCACATGGCACACGCTGGCCCCCGCCGCGGCGCAGGCCACGCTGGCCGCGCCGGTGTAGGCAAACAGGTTCAAAACGCTGACCGGACGCCCCGCGCTGCGGATTTTCTCCATGGCGAAGTCCCAATTCACCGCCTGCTCCGGGAAGAGCCCCGTGTGCTTGAAGTTCATGGGCTTCACCTGGAAGGTCAGCGCCCCGTAGCGGATCTGCCACTGGGCGGGCAGCTTGTCCTTCTCCCAGTGGCCGCCGCCGGAGCGGGAGCGGAAGTACCGCCCGTCCGGATGGCGCCAGCCCGGGTGCTTCCCCGGCGCGGCCCAGATGGCTTGGGGATCGGGACGCACCAGAAGGCGGCTGCCCCACCGCTCCAGCTTCTCACCGCCGCCGCAGTCCAGCAGCTCATAGTCCTTCCACTTGTCCGCAATCCACATCTGTTGATTCTCCTCATAAAAATTCATGTTATTATACCGCACTCCCCCCTGTCCGTCAACGCTGAACGGGAAGTTTTTTCCTCCTCTGCCGCAGAATTCACACTTTGTTCAATTCCTTCGACCACCGCGCGCCCACCCCCTGTTTTGACCGATCTCTCCATTGTTGACATTGCCAAAAATTCGCGCCGCTCGTCTTTACAAAAAAGACATATGTCCTTGCAATGAGCGCTTACCGCGCATAAACCTCTGAAAATTTATGTCCATCAAAGTGAATTTCTGCAAAGTTGTCTAAATTCTAAAAAATAATTAGAATGTCTGCAAATCTTTTAGTTGAAATTGCACGTAAATTCCTGTAAAATATGGGTGACAGCAGTTTGCTTGCTGCAAATTGAAAAGGAGGATTACTGCAATGAAGAAGTTATTTGCCCTGCTGCTCTCTCTTGCAATGGTGTTCGCCATGGCAGCCTGCGGCGACACAGCTTCCAACAACGAAGGCGGCGGAAACAGCAACGCCGGCAACGCTGACACCGGAGGCGAGGAGGGCGGCGATACCGCCGGCATCGCCGCCGGGGACCTGCAGATCGGCCTGATCTGCATCCACGACGAGAACTCCGGCTACGACCTGGCCCATATTGACGGCCTGCGGGCCGCCTGCTCCGAGCTGGGCATCGACGAGAGTCAGATCACCATGCGGATCAACATCCCCGAAACTGAGGAGTGCTACGACGCAGCCATTCAGCTGGCTGACGCCGGCTGCGACATCATCTTCTCCGATTCCTACGGCCACCAGAGCTACATGGCCCTGGCCGCCCAGGACTATCCCGAGGTGACCTTTGTGGCCTGCACCGGCGACCAGGCCGGCGTGGCTGGCATCCCCAACCTGAAGAACATCTTCCCCTACACCTATGAGTCCCGCTACGTGTCCGGCGTGGTCGCCGGCGTGAAGCTGAAGGAAATGATGGACAACGGCGAGGTCACCGATCCCCACATCGGCTACGTGGGCGCCTACCCCTACGCCGAGGTGGTCTGCGGCTACACCGCCTTCCTGCTGGGCATCCAGTCCCAGGTTCCCGAGGCCTACATGGACGTGCAGTACACCAACAGCTGGTACGATCTGACCGCTGAGGGCGAGGCCGCCAACGCGCTGATGGCCCGGGGCTGCGTCATCATTGGCCAGCACGCCGACTCCACCGGCGCCCCCTCCGCTGTTCAGGCCGCCCGGGATGCCGGCAGCAACGTCTACAGCGTGGGTTACAACATCGACATGCTCTCCGTGGCCCCCGAGGCCGCGCTGACCTCCGCCCAGAACAACTGGTCCGTTCTGTACAAGGCCACCCTGCAGCACATGCTGGACGGCACGGAGATCCCTGCTGACTACGCGGTAGGCCACTCCGAGGGCGCCGTCATGATCTCCGAACTGGGCGAGAGCTGTGCCGAGGGCACCCAGGAGGCTGTGGACGCCGCCTGGGCCGGCATCGACGACGGCAGCCTGAAGGTGTTTGACACCTCCAAGTTTACCGTGGACGGCGCCGCTGTGGACTCCTACACCATCAACACCTCCATCATCGACTTCACCACCGGCAACACCATCTATGAGGGCCAGGAGTATGAGGCTATTGTGGACGGTGCCTTCCAGGAGTCCGTGTTCCGGGCCGCGCCGTACTTCGACATCCGGATCGACGGCATCACCGAGCTCAATCCCAGCTGATCGGCCGGGGCTGTTGTCTGAAATCGTTGGTTCCATCTTGATTCACTGCCAATGGGGGGCTTTCCTAAGCCCCCCATTGACATACGGCAGGGGACCTGTACCCCTCCGCCTCTGCCGGGAATACGCATCGTCCGCCCTCTCCGGGGCCGGACAAAGAAAGGGTGAACAGCTTGCAGAACGCAGTAGAGATGCGCGGCGTGACCAAGACCTTTGGCTCCGTCGTCGCCAACAACAAGATAGACCTGGATATCCGGGAGGGCGAGATTCTCTCCCTCTTGGGGGAAAACGGCAGCGGGAAAACCACGCTGATGAACATGCTCTCCGGCATCTACTTCCCCGACAGCGGGGAGATTTCCGTCCGGGGCCGGCCCGTCACCATCCGCTCCCCCAAAGACGCCTTCGACCTGGGGATCGGCATGATCCACCAGCACTTCAAGCTGGTGGACGTGCTCACCGCCTCGGAGAACATCATCCTGGGGCTGCGTGAAACGGGCCGCCTGAATCTGCGGGAGGTTTCCGCCAAGGTGCGGGAGATCTGCCAGAAGTACGGCTTTGTCATTGATCCGGACAAGAAGATCTACGACATGTCTGTATCGGAAAAGCAGACCGTGGAGATCGTGAAGGTCCTCTACCGCGGCGCGGACATTCTGATCCTGGACGAGCCCACCGCCGTGCTGACTCCCCAGGAAACCGACCGGCTGTTCGATGTGCTGCGGAATATGCGGAAGGATGGAAAGTCCATCGTCATCATTACCCACAAGCTCCGTGAGGTCATGGCCATCTCCGACCGGGTGGCGGTGCTGCGCAAGGGGGAGTTTGTGGGGGAGGTCCCCACCAGCGAAACCAATCCCCAGAAGCTGACGGACATGATGGTGGGGCACGCTGTCACGCTGAACATCAACCGTCCTCTGGTGGAGCACCGTCCTCTGCGGCTGGAGGTAAAGGATCTGACCGTCCTGACACCGGAGGGGGTCCGGGCGCTGAACCGGGTTTCCTTCCAGGCCTTCGGCGGCGAGATTCTCGGCGTGGCGGGCATTTCCGGCAGCGGCCAGAAGGAGCTGCTGGAGGCCATCGCGGGACTGCAGCCCACCCAGCCCGGCTCCCATGTGATCTACCACCCCCCCACACCGGACGAGCCCATCGCCGGGCGCCACGTGCCGGTGAGCCCGGACGGGGAGGAGCTGATCGGCAAGTCCCCCCGACAGATCCACCGCATCGGCGTTTCCATGGCCTTTGTGCCGGAGGACCGACTGGGCATGGGCCTGGTGGGCTCCATGGGCATGGCGGACAACATGATGCTGAAAACCTACCGCTCCGGCCACGGGCCCATGCTGAACCGGAAGCCTCCCCGGGCCCTGGCGGAAAAAGTCAAGGCGGAGCTGGACGTGCTGACGCCCAGCATCAACACCCCGGTCCGCCGCCTCTCCGGCGGCAACGTGCAGAAGGTACTGGTGGGCCGGGAGATCGCTCAGGAGCCCTCTGTGCTCATGACAGCCTACGCCGTCCGGGGGCTGGACATCAACACCTCCTACACCATCTATAACCTCCTGACGGAGGAGAAGAAAAAAGGCGTGGCGGTGATCTTTGTGGGCGAGGACCTGGACGTGCTGCTGGAGCTGTGCGACCGGATCCTGGTCCTCTGTGCCGGCCACGTCAACGGCATCGTGGACGGCCGCACCGCCACCAAGGAGGAGGTCGGACTGATGATGACCAATCTCAGGAAGGAGGTGACCAGCGCATGAGCACCCCTTCTACACAGCATGAGCCCGCCGTCCGTCTGGTCAAGCGGGACACGATTCCCACCTGGAAGGCCTGGGGCATCCGCCTGCTGGCGGTGGTTCTGGCCCTGCTGCTCAGCGGTCTGTTCATCTTCGCCGTCACCAAGCTGAACCCTGTAGCGGTGTACCAGGGCATGATCCAGGGGGCCTTCGGCTCCAAGCGCAACACCTGGGTGACGATCCGGGACGCCATGATGCTCCTGTGCGTCGGCGTGGGGCTGGCCCCGGCCTTTAAGATGCGGTTCTGGAACATCGGCGCTGAGGGCCAGATCCTGGTGGGCGGCATCCTCACCGCGGGGCTGATGATCCACCTGGGCTACACCCTGCCCACCCCCGCCCTGCTGTGCGTCATGGCCCTGGCCAGCATCGCGGCCGGCGCCGTCTGGGGCCTGATCCCCGCCATCTTCAAGGCCCGCTGGGGGACCAATGAGACCCTCTTTACCCTGATGATGAACTACGTGGCCATCCAGCTGACCAGCTACTGCGTAGCTCTGTGGGAGAATCCCGCGGGCTCCAATACCGTGGGTATCATCAACATGCAGACCCGGGCCGGATGGTTCCCCAAGATCCTGGGACAGGACTACATGCTCAATGTGATCCTGGTAATGATCCTCACGGTGGGCATGTTCCTCTACCTCAAATACACCAAGCAGGGCTATGAGATCGCTGTGGTGGGCGAGAGCGCCAACACCGCCCGCTACGCGGGCATCAAGCTCAGCCGGGTCTATATCCGCACCATGGCCATCTCCGGCGCCATCTGCGGCCTGGCCGGGTTCATCTCCGTGGCCGGCGCGGGACATACGATCTCTGTGGACACCGCCGGCGGCCGGGGCTTCACCGCCATCATCGTGGCCTGGCTGGCCAAGTTCAACACCTTTGTCATGATCCTCATCGCCTTCCTTCTGGCCTTCCTGGAGAAGGGCGCCATTGAGATCGCCTCCCGTTTCAATCTGAACAACGACGCCTCCGATATTATCTCTGGCATCATCCTCTTCTGCATCATCGGCAGCGAGTTCTTCATCAACTACAAACTGGTCTTTCACCGCAGAAAGGAGGCGGCCGATAAATGAGCATGACACAGGTAGTTTCCCTGTTTCAGGCGGCCATCGTCTTCGGCACGGTGATCCTGTACGGGGCTTTGGGCGAGATCCTCACGGAGAAGAGCGGCAATTTGAACCTGGGCGTCCCGGGCATCATGTACCTGGGCGGCATCGCGGGCCTGGCTGCCTCCTTCTTCTATGAGCTGAACAACCCCGATCCCAACCCGGTGGTCTGCCTGGTGCTGAGCTTCCTGGCGGCCTTTCTGGCCTCCGCCCTGGGGGGGCTGCTGTTCAGCTTCCTGACCATCACCCTCCGGGCCAACCAGAACGTGACGGGACTGACCATCACCATCTTCGGCAGCGGCATCGCCAACTTCTTCGGCGGCAGCCTGAATACCATGGCCGGCGGCGTGGGGCAGATCTCCGTGGCCGCCACCAGCGCGGTGTACCGGGCTAAGATCCCCGGCCTGAGCACCCTGAGCATCGGGGGATTCCCCATCGGGAACCTGCTCTTCGGCTACGGCTTCATGGCCTATCTGGCCATCGTGCTGGCCATTGTCATCCGGTACTTCCTCAACCGCACCCGGAAGGGGCTGAACCTCCGGGCCGTGGGTGAGAACCCCGCCACCGCCGACGCGGCGGGCATCAGCGTTACCCGGTACCAGTACCTGGCCACCTGCATCGGCGCGGGTATTTCGGGCCTGGGCGGCCTCTACTATACCATGGACTACATCAAGGGCACCTGGGCCAACGATAAGACCATCGAGTCCCTGGGCTGGCTGGCCCTGGCCCTGGTGATCTTCTCCGTATGGCGGCCTCTGAACGCCATCTGGGGCTCCTACCTCTTCGGCGCGCTGACCTGGCTGTACTTCTACATCCCGGGCCTGAGCCGCAAGGACATGGAGCTGTTCAAGATGCTGCCCTATCTGGTGACCATCGCGGTGCTGGTCCTGATCAGCACCCGGAAAAAGCGGGAGAACCAGCCCCCCGCCCATATGGGGCTCCCCTACTTCCGAGAGGAACGATAGGGCGCTCCTCTGCTGCGAAATCGAAAAGGTCCGGCACAGACGGCCGTCTGTGCCGGACCTTTTTGCGTTTCACGCCCCCCGGATGGAAAATTTCCCGCTACCTCTCTACATTTTCCTTGCTCCGGGCGCTTTTGCGGCGTATACTGAGTCAAGCAATGCGGAGAAGGGAGGGCGCGGCCCATGGAGATCCGGATCGGGGAAGAGCTGGCGGGGAAAACCGTCAAGGCTGTACTGAAGGGCCATCTGGGCCTCTCCTCCTCCCTTTTGGGCGCCCTGAAGCGCCGGGAGGGCGGCATCCTGCGAAACGGCCGGCCGGTCTTCGTCAGCGCCCTGGTCCAGGCGGGGGACCTGCTGCAGGTGGACCTGTCTGACCCCCCCAACCCGGACCCGGTTCCCCCGGTCCCCATGGACCTGGACATCCTCTACGAGGACGAATTCCTCCTGGTGATCAACAAGGGCGCGCCCCTTCCGGTCCACCGGTCCTCCTTCGCCCCGGAGGAGCCCTCCCTGGCCAACGGCCTGGCCGCCTATCTGGGGCCCTCCTTCACCTTCCACCCGGTGAACCGGCTGGACCGGGGCACCACCGGCGTCATGGCGGTGGCCAAGAGCGGCTACATCCACAGCCTGCTCCAGCGGCAGCTCCACACGGAGGAGTTTCATCGGGAGTACCTGGCCGTGTCCCTGGGGGCCCCCTCCCCCGCTGCCGGGCTCATCGACCTGCCCATCGGCCGCCGGGAGGGCTCCCCCATCCAGCGGCAGATCCGCCCGGACGGTTTCCCCGCCCGGACAGAGTATCAGGTTCTGGAGGAGGCCGGCCCCTTCTGCCTCCTCCGCCTGGTTCCCCGGACCGGCCGCACCCACCAGCTGCGGCTTCACCTCTCCGCCGTCGGCCATCCCCTGGCGGGGGACTGGCTCTACGGCACGGAGGACCGGCGGCTGATCGGACGGCCCGCCCTCCACTCTGCCCGGCTGGAGCTGGTCCATCCGGTCACCGGCCGCCTGCTCTCCCTCTCCGCCCCCCTGCCGGCGGATATGGCGGCGCTGCTGGCCGCCGGGCCGCCTGAAACATTATGAGGACAGGAGAGAGCCCCCAGCGCTGTGCGCCGGGGGCTCTCTTGTATTCTTTGGCGTGGAAGCGCACTACTCCTCTTTCCAGGGAACCTCCTCCTGGCCGCTCTCCTCCGGCTGTGGGGAGGCTCCGCTCTTCTTCATCTGGAGCTCCTGCCACTGCTCCTTGGTGATCAGCAGCTGACGAGGCTTGCTGCCCTCGAAGGGGCCCACGATCCCCCGCTCCTCCATCTGGTCCACCAGGCGGGCGGCCCGGGAGTAGCCCAGCTTCAGCCGGCGCTGGAGCATGGAAACGGAGGCCTGCCCGGTCTCCAGGACCACCTCCACGGCGGCGGGGAACAGCTCGTCCCCCTCCATGGCCTCTACCTCGGCGGTGGTGCTGCCGTCGTAGCGGTCCTTCTTGCCGCCCTTCTCCTTCTCAGCCATGGCCTCCTCGATCTTCTCCATGACCTCGTCGGAGTACTGGGCCTCGCCGGACTGCTTGACAAATTCCACCACCCGCTCGATCTCCTCCGGGGTGATGAAACAGCCCTGGACCCGGCGGGGCTTCCCCTCGCCCAGGGGGGCGTAGAGCATGTCGCCGCTGCCCACCAGCTTCTCCGCGCCGGGGGTGTCCAGAATGATCCGGGACTCCAGGCTGGAGGCCACCGCGAAGGCGATGCGGCTGGGGATGTTGGCCTTCATCAGGCCGGTGATCACATCGGCGGAGGGCCGCTGGGTGGCGATCACCAGGTGGATGCCGGCGGCGCGGCCCATCTGGGCCACCCGGCAGATGGACTCCTCCACCTCCTTGGCGGCCACCAGCATCAGGTCCGCCAGCTCGTCGATGACCACCAC
>CAJFVK010000013.1 GCA_904420435.1 uncultured Oscillospiraceae bacterium | reverse complement strand
ACGGTGGAGTAGAAGCAAAGATTTCCCGAGAGAGCGCAGCCGCGCATGGCCGCGCCGGGAGGCGCGTGCAAGCGTTTTCGCCGGAGGCGAAAACCTTGGAGCAGGGGCAAAAGGGCCCCGCAGCAGACAGACCAGAGAAGGCCCCCGGCATCAGACTGCCGGGGGCCTCCCAGCACAAAAAAGAGAGGGGAGAGGCGCGTATGTCAGTGGAGAGAAGACCCTTTGGCGTGACCAGGGACGGCCGGCAGGTGGACAAGCTCCTGCTGCGCAGCGGAGAGATGGAGGCGG
The DNA here is from genome assembly GCA_904420435.1 of uncultured Oscillospiraceae bacterium. Taxonomy (GTDB): domain Bacteria; phylum Bacillota; class Clostridia; order Oscillospirales; family Oscillospiraceae; genus CAJFPI01. The sequence continues at coordinate 39,935 of CAJFVK010000013.1, read as the reverse complement.
AAGTCCTCACCTACGGCGGCCGCCTGGCGGCGCTGCGGGTGCCGGGACCGGCTGGAGAGCTGGTGGACGTGGTGCTGGGCTGCACCACGGTAGAGGGCTATGAGGCGGATGCCGCCTACCTGGGGGCCATTGTGGGCCGCTGCGCCAACCGGATCGGGAACGGCGGTTTCAGCATAGACGGATGTCGATATGACCTGGCCTGCAACGAGGGGAGCAAGCAGCTCCACGGGGGGCCGGCGGGCTGGAGCTTCCGGGTGTTCGACGCGGTCCAGTCCGGGGAGAGCGCGGTGACCCTCACCCTTCGGGAGGAGGACGGGGCCAACGGCTACCCCGGGACCATGGACGCCTCCGTTACCTATACCCTGACGCCGGGGGCCCTGGAGATCCGCTATCAGGCAGTCTGCGACAAGGCCACGGTCTGCAATCTCACCAACCACAGCTATTTTAACCTCAACGGCGGCGGCAGTGTCCTGGGCCACCGGCTGTGGCTGGCGGCGGAGGCCTATACCCCGGTGGACGGGGACAGCCTGCCCACGGCCCTCTCCGCGCCGGTGGAGGGGACGCCCTTCGATTTCCGGCAGGAGAGGCCCCTGGGCCGGGATATCGGAGCGGATCATCCCCAGCTGTGCCTGGCCGGCGGGTATGACCACAATTTCCTGCTCCGGGGGACCGGCGAGCTGGCCCTGGCGGCCCGGCTCACCGGGGACCGGACCGGCATCGCCATGGAGACCTGGACCACCCAGCCGGGCTTGCAGCTCTACACGGCCAATGGCCTGTGCCAGGAGCGGGACACCAAGAGCGGGGCGCCCTACGGGCCCCGGGAGGCGGTGTGCCTGGAAACCCAGCTGCCGCCGGACAGCCCCAACCACCCTCAGTGGGGCCCGGTGGTTCTCCGGCCCGGACAGGTCTATCGCCAGACCACCGTGTACCGCTTTTTGTAACAGGAAACGGGGAGGAAACCTGCGGTCGGGCCGGGAGTTTCTGGATGAAGGGGCGCCCTTCCGGGCATGCTACCGCTGGATCCGCCGGAGGATTCCCGCGCCTGGCAATCCCTGTTGACAACAGAGGGAAAAAGGCGTATGGTATTTATAGTTAGTAAAGACTAACTATAAGGGAGGGACAACTTTGCGCAATGTTCTCTATGCTTTCCTGCTGACCCTGATTGCCGGGCTCAGCACCGGCATCGGCAGCTGCATCGCCTTTGCGGCCAGGCGGACCAACAGGAAGTTCCTGTCCGTGAGTCTGGGCTTTTCCGCCGGGGTGATGGTCTACGTGTCCATGATTGAAATTTTCGCCACCGCCCAGGAAACCCTGACCGCCGCCCTGGGGCAGCGGTGGGGCAGCTGGGCCACGGTGATCGCCTTCTTCGGCGGGATGCTTGTGATCGCGGTGATCGACAAGCTGATCCCCTCAGAGGAGAACCCCCACGAGGTGAAGCAGGTAGAGCTGGAGCAGGAGGGGGCGCCCCGGCCGGCAAAGCTCATGCGGATGGGGGTCATGACGGCCCTGGCCATTGCGGTCCACAACTTTCCGGAGGGGCTGGCCACCTTTGTGTCCGCCCTCCAGGAGCCCAGCGTGGCGATCCCCATTGTGGCGGCTATCGCCATCCACAATATTCCCGAGGGCATCGCCGTGTCCGTCCCCATCTACCAGGCCACCGGCTCCAAGGGGAAGGCCTTCCGCTACTCCTTCCTCTCCGGCCTGGCCGAGCCCCTGGGGGCGCTGATCGGCTGGCTGCTGCTGACGCCGATTATGAACGATGTGGTCTTTGGCGCGATCTTTGCCGGCGTTGCGGGGATCATGGTCTTCATCTCCTTTGACGAGCTGCTGCCGGCGGCCCGGGAGTACGGGGAGCACCACCTGTCCATCTACGGCCTGATCTCCGGCATGATGGTCATGGCGGTGAGCCTGCTGCTGTTCCTGTGAGGGGACAGGGGCCTGCGGCAGCGCCGGCGAATAAAAAATGCCGTACCTTTCCCGCTGCTTCGCTGTGGGAAAGTCCCTGTTTTGCGGGGGATTTGATTTCATTTGAGACGGTTTCTGTCCCCTGGAGCTCCCCCTGTTCCGCGCTGCCTTTTCCTTCTGGTGGGAGTTCTTAGACACGCTGAGAGGCGCCCGTTCCCATACAGGAACGGGCGCCTCTTTCTGCCGCTTTTCGATGGAACGATCCCTTACTCCCCGGCGGGGTACTCCACGCTGGTGACGATGGCGTCCTCAAATTCCAGGTACTCCGTCTTGAGGATGATCTTTTTGCCGATGCGGATCTCCTGGGTGCCCGCGGTCGCCACCAGGACGGCGCCCCGCTCGATCTGCCCCTCCACCGTAAAGACCAGGTCCATGTGGTTCGGATCCTCCACCCACTGGCCGTCCGGCCCCAGTACCATGGTGGGGGTGGCGGATACGCCGGTGACCTGCTGCCCGTAGAGGGTGCCGGAGGCCATCAGGCTGCTGGGGAGATACTGCTGCACCGTGTCATAGACCTCGCTGGGCTGCTCCAGACACAGGACGGTGTACCGGATGTCCACCATCTGGCTCCCCCCGTCGTCGGATCCGCTGATCCTGGTAAAAAGAAACACGGCGACCGCCAGGATCAGCACCACAGCGATCACATCAATGACGTTGAATTTCCACTTTTTCTGGGACATTTGATTTCCTCCGCTTGACCCGCCCGGCATACAGGGGCTATAATATGACAGATTGCATGACCGCCGCTGAAGAAAAGGCCGGCGGCCACAGTGTCATCCATTATATAGCATTTTGGGGAAGACCACAAGAGGTATTTTCCTTGAAACGAAGGAGTTTTTTATGAAGGTGATCCATCTCATCAGCGGCGGCGACACCGGCGGCGCCAAAACCCACGTGCTGTCCCTGCTCAGGGACCTGAACCGGAGTATATTCGCCCAGTTGGTGTGCTTCCGGGAGGGGGAGTTCGCCCAGGAGGCCCGGGAGATGGGGATCCCCACGGAGGTGTTCGCAGGGCGGAACATCCTGAAGGTCCGCAGCCGGCTGCTGGACTATATCCGGGAGGGCGGCTTCGACATCATCCACTGCCACGGCTCCCGGGCCAACATGATGGGGGCCTTGCTGCGCCGGCCCTCGGGCCTTCCGGTGGTGACCACGGTCCACAGCGACTACAAGCTGGACTACCTGGGCCGCCCCCTGGGACGGCTGACCTACGGCAACATCAACGCCCTGGCCCTGCGGCGGTTCGACTACTACATCGGCGTGTCCGACGCCATGGTGGACCTGCTGATCTCCCGGAATTTCCCGCCCCAGAAGTTCTACGCCATCTATAACGGCCTGGTCTTTGACGCCAAGCCCACCCTCGCCGACCGGACGGCCTACCTCCGGGGCCTGGGGGCCCAGGTGGAGCCGGACAGCGTGGTGGTGGGCATCGCCGCCCGCCTAAACCCGGTAAAAGACATGGCCACCCTGATCCGGGGCTTTGCCCAGGCGGCGGGGCGCTGCGAAAAGCTCCGGCTGGTCATCGCCGGGGACGGCCAGGAGCGGGAGGCGCTGGGAAAGCTGGCGGAGGAGCTGGGGGTGGCGGACAAGGTCTGCTTCGCCGGCTGGCTGACGGATATGGACAGCTTCTACCAGGCGCTGGATATCAACACCCTGACCTCCCTGAGCGAAACCTTCCCCTACGCCCTCACCGAGGGGGCCAGGTACAAGCTAGCCACCGTCAGCACCCGGGTGGGCGGCGTGCCCTACCTCATCGACCACGCGGTCAACGGCCTGCTCTTTACCCCCGGGGACGCGGAGACCCTGGGCCGCTATCTCCTCCGCCTGGCGGAGGACGAGCCCCTGCGCCGGGCCCTGGGGGAGAAGCTCTTTGAGAAGGCGGCGTCCCAGTTCTCCCTGGAGAAGACCATCAGCACCCAGCTGGAGATCTACGAGGACATCCTCCGCCGCCACAGCCGGCCTAAGAGCCGCCGGGACGGGACGCTGATCTGTGGGGCCTACGGCAAGGAGAACGCCGGGGACGACGCCATTTTGCGGGCCATCATCCAAGAGATGCGGGAGATCGCCCCCTATATGCCCATCACGGTCCTGTCCCGCCGGCCCATGCGGACCAAGCTCATGTACCGGGTGGACGCCGTCCACACCTTCGCTTTCCCCCGGTGGGCCCGGCGGATGAAAAGGACCCGGCTCTATATCAGCGGCGGCGGCAGCCTGATCCAGGATGTGACCAGCCGGCGGTCCCTGTGGTACTACCTCTACAACATGCGGGCCGCCAAGCGCCGGGGCAACCAGGTGATGATGTACGGCTGCGGCATCGGGCCGGTGCTCCGGGCCAACCACAGGCGCCTGTCCGCCAAGACCATGAACCGCTTTGTGGACGCCATCACCCTCCGGGAGCCGGACTCCCTGGCGGAGCTGCGGGCCATGGGGGTGGACAAGAAGGAGGTCTACCTATCGGCGGACCCGGCCCTGACCCTGCCGCCGGCGCCGGCGGAAAAGGTAGACAGCGCCATGCTCTCCCATCGGGTCCCTCTGGACGGGCAGTACATCTGCTTCGCCCTGCGCCCCTGGAAGGGGTACGAGAAGAAGCTGCCAGCCATCCGGGCTGCGGCGGCCCACGCCTATGAGGCCCACGGCCTGACGCCGGTGTTCCTGGCGGTGGAGAAGTTCAAGGACCCGGAGGCCATCCGCCTGGCGGCGGAGGGGCTGGCGGTGCCCCACCATCTCATCGACAAGCCGGAGGACCCGGCGGTGATCGCCGGGCTCCTCAACCGGATGCGGGTGGTGGTGTCCATGCGCCTCCACGCGCTGATCTTTGCCGCCGGCCAGGGCGTGCCCCTGGTGGGCATCGTCTACGATCCCAAGGTCAGCGCCTTCCTCCGGTATATTGGGGAGGACCTCTTTGAGAAGCTGGAGGACCTGACCGGGGAGAACCTCTGCGGCCTGATTGACCGGGCGGTGGAGCGGAAGCGGGACCCGGAGGCGGTGGAGCGCCTGCTGGAGCGGGAGCGGGTGAACCGGGACGTGGCCCGGTCCCTGTACCTGCGCTCGGGAACGTAAGCGCTGGAAACAGGAAAGGGGCAGGGAGAAGAAATCTTCTCCCTGCCCCTTCTGTTTGGCCTGGAATGGGCGGGAAGGGAAGAAAAAGCCAGGCCCTCTTTTTGTCAACGGGAGGTCTTTTCGCATAGATTGGGGAGAGAACAAAATAAGCGGGAGGGCTTTCTATGGTCACAAACTTTTTCCTTGGCGCCAACAGCGGCGCCGGTTTTCAAAGCTTGTACGAGGACTTTGTTTCGCCGGAAAAGAATTACGACGTGATGCTGCTGAAGGGCGGGCCCGGGGTGGGCAAGTCGTCCTTCATGAAGCACATCGCCCGCCAGGCGGAGGCGGCGGGGGAGGACGTGGAGTGCATCTGGTGCTCCGGGGACCCGGACTCCCTGGACGGGGTGCGCCTGCCACGGATCAACGTGGTGCTGGTGGATGCCACCGCGCCCCATGGCATAGCAACAAAAAGACACCAGAGGGGGACAAGCTCCACCCGAAAACAGCGCCCCCGGCGCAGGTTGTTTTCCTGCGCCGGGGGCGCTTGCTTGCGAAAACAGAGGAGCCGCTTACTGCCCGGCGGGGGGGATCTCGCCCACGCCGCCCAGGATCAGGCGGGGGCGGTAGGGGAACTGGTCCACCTCCTCCCGGCTGGTGACGCCGGAGAGGACCAGGAGCGTATCAAGGCCCGTTTCAATACCGGCCACAATGTCGGTATCCATCCGGTCGCCGATGATGGCGGCGTCCTGGGAGTGGACTCCCAGCAGCTTCAGGCCCGTGCGCATCATCAGGGGGTTGGGCTTGCCGATGAAATATGCCTTCTGCCCGGTGGCCATTTCAATGGGGGAGATCAGGGCCCGGCAGGCCGGCACCAGCCCCTCCTCGGTGGGACCGGTCAGATCGGAGTTGCAGCCGATCAGCCGCGCCCCCCGCTGCACCAGGTGGACCGCCCGGCAGATGGTGTCGTAGTTGTAGTTGGAGGACTCGCCGATGATCACGTAGTCCGGATTGATGTCGTTGAGGGTGATCCCCCGGTCGTAGAGGGCGTTGTAGAGGCCCGGCTCGCCGATCACATAGGCGGTGGCGCCCGGCTTCTGGACGGCCACGAACTCCGCCGTGGCCAGGGCGCTGGTGTAGAAGTGCTTCTCGTCCACCTCCAGCCCCATCCGGGCCAGCTTGTCCTGGAGCTCCCTGGGGGTCTTGCCGCTGTTGTTGGTCAAAAACAAAAACTGCTTGTTCTCCCGGTACAGCCAGGCCACAAACTCCTTCACACCGGGCAGCAGCCGGTTGCCGTGATAGATAACGCCGTCCATATCGCAGATGTAGCCGCTCTTTGCGCGAAATTCTTCCATTCTGTCTACTCCCTTTTTTCTATGTCCGCTGGCATGCCTTTCCTGTTTCTGACAATCTATTATATACGACCTGAGCCTCCGGCACAAGTATTTCTTTCTGGCCCGGGCGCTCCGGGCCGGTGAAAAAAGACGGTTGAAACGCACCCGCCAACCTGTTACAATACTAAAGCAAAAAATGGACCTGGGACAGGAAAGGGGGGAAGGCCATGCAGCCCTACCGCATTGCCGTCTGCGAGGACGAGGCGCCCATCAGGGAACAGCTGAGCGGCCTGTGCTGCTCCATCCTCTCGGAGTGGGGGGTGGAGGGGGCCGTCACCTGCTTTGCCTCCGCCGACGACCTGCGCGAAGCGCTGGAGCCCGGCCCGGACGCCTTCGACCTGTTCCTGCTGGATATCCGGATGGAGGGCACCAGCGGCCTGGACCTGGCCCGCTGGCTCTACCGCCAGGGGGTCCGGGAGCGGGTCATCTTCGTCACCGGAGCTGCGGAGTACGCCGTGGAGGGGTACCGCACCCACCCGCTGCACTATCTGCTCAAGCCGGTGGAGCGCCCGGCGCTGGCCGAGGCCCTCTGGCTGGGCTGGGAGCGGCACCGGCCCCGGACCGTTCTCTTCCGGCAGGACGGACGGGACGTGGCCCTCCCCACGGAGGAGATCCTCTACCTGGAGGGCCGGAACCACGGGGTGGAGATCCACCTGGCCGGGGAAACGCAGTCGTTTCCCATCTCCCTGGCAGAGGCGGAGGCGCTGCTGCCGGCGGGCTTCTTCTCCCGGTGCCACAAGAGCTTCCTGGTGAATCTGGCCGCGGTGGAGGATATCGGCGGCGGGGAGCTCCTCCTGCGGGGCGGGGAGCGCCTGCCGGTGAGCCGGGCGTTTTACCGCTCCTTCCAGAGTGATCTGGTGCGTTACGTAAACCGCAGCGGCGGGCGATAGGAAAAACAACAGAGGAGGCGTTCGCCTCCTCTGTCTGCTTTTATTGCCCCTTCGGGAGCTTCAGGGCGGTCTGCACGGTAAAGGCGGTGTCCGTATAGCTGACGTCCAGGACGCTCCCGTACTTCTCCGCTACCGCCCGCATCTGGGCCATGCCGAACCAGTGGGACTCCGGCTCCGCCTTTGTGGTCCGCAGCCGGCCCCGGGCGTCTGTTTCCACGTGGCCGTCAAAGGAGTTCTCGCACAGCACCGCCAGAAAGCCGCCGGAGATCCGCATCCGGAGGCAGATGGACCGCCGCTGCCCCTCCGGCGTGCGCCCGGCTCCCTCCAGGGCGTTGTCCAGCAGGTTCATCAGCAGGGTGCACAGGTCCTCGTCGGAAACCGGCATCTGCTCCGGGATCGGCGCGGTGGCCTGGAAGGCGATGCCCGCCGCCTTTGCCGGGCCGGCGACGTCCTGCAGGATGGCGTTGACGGTGATGTTTTTCGTGAACAGCGTCTGGGCCGCGGCGCAGCCAGGAAACCAGGAAGGTCACCAGCAGCACCCCGGCGCTCCAGGCCGTGAGGATGCCGAGGCTCTTCCAGAAGGAGCGCTTCCGGTGGAGCGCCAGGTAGAGGACCAGGGCCAGGGCGGCCAGAGCGCCCATCCAGCGGCTGCGGAGGACGGCCTGGACGGCCTCCGGCAGGAAGTAGCCCCCGTATCCGCTGGCCATGTGGTAGGACGTCAAGCCGGCGGTGCTGCCGATCCCCGGCGCGGAGCGGGCCATCCAGGCCAAGGAGGCCCTGGACGGCGCGGAAACCGGCCGGCAGGTGGTGATAATCGGCGGCGGCAGCGTGGGCCTTGAAACGGCGGAGCTGCTGGCCGCGGCGGGCAAACAGGTCACTGTGCTGGAGATGCTGGACACCCTGGCCGCCAAGATGGTCAACGTGACCCGGACCATTGTCCTGGGCCATCTGAAGGGCTACGGCGTCCGGCTCCTGACCTCCTGCCGCTGCCAGGAGATCACCGACCGCTCGGTGATCTACCAGGATAGGGGCGGGGCGGTCCACGAGATCCCGGCGGACACGGTGGTCATCGCCACCGGCGACCGGCCCGACTCCTCCCTCTACGAGGCGCTGAAAGGTAAGGTGCCGGAGCTTTACAACGTAGGCGACAGCAACGGCGCCGGCGTGATCGCCAAGGCGGTTAACCAGGGGCCCGCCGGACTGTGGAGAGCAGCCTGTTTCGCAAAAAAATCGGAGAGAGTGGGAACTTTTTCATTCGCGCAGCGTCCATACAGCTGAACGGGGAAGATCCCCGACTGCAAAAAAGGAGTGTTGACTATGAAACGTATCCTATCCGCTCTGCTGATCAGCGGCGCGCTGCTCTGCGCCATGGTTCCGCCTGCGGCGGCAGAGAGCACCGGCGGGACCCGGACTGAACCCGCCCTGACCCAGGAGGAGACCGTCCCCGACAGCATCTCCTACTACGGACAGATCCAGGAGATCGGGCGGGACGCCTCCGGGACCATCACCCGCCTGTACCTGACCTCGGAGTCGCAGGGGGACTATGTGATGCATATCTCCCCGGACACCGTGTGGATCGACAGCGGAAATTACGCCGCCTCGGACCCCTCCGACCTGGAAACGGGGGAGTGGGTCTATGTGTACCGCAGCCCCGCGACCGCCCAGTCCATCCCGCCGCAGTCCACCGCCCTCGCGGTGGTGCGCAATATCCCCCAGGACGCGGGCGCCGCCCAGTACCACCAGGTGGAGGCGGTTGCGCGGAATGAGGACGGCAGCCTGACCATCACCACCGATAACGGCGGCCTGATGATCTCGGTGGACAGCGACACGGCTTTCAGCACATACAGCGGCGCTGCGGCGTCCATGGCGGATGTGCAGGCGGGAGATTACGTGATGGCCTGGTACCAGGTTGTGATGACCTCCTATCCGGGGCAGACCTACGCGGATCATCTGATGCTGCTGCCGGCGGCAGAGGAAGTCCCCGGCGATGATATCCCCCAGGACGGGACGGAGCTGACCATCGTGCTGGAGGAGGACATGGTGCTGCCCACTGCCGGCCGGATGGAAAACGGCGTGGCGATGGTCCCTGTGGCGGCGGTGGCCCGGGCCCTCGGCTATGAGGCGGCTTATATCCGCGGCCAGAACGGCGCCAGCGAGCAGGTCACCGTGGAGAGCGACGCCTTCCGCGTCACCCTGACGATGGGGGAGAACGCCATTACGGGCGTGACCAAGATCCAGGGCGCGGTGGGGATGACCGCCCCGACGGACTACGGCGCGGCCCCCTACATCGTGGAGCCGGGCACCACCTGGGCGCCCGCCCAGTTCTTTGAGATGCTGGGGCGGACGGTGACGCTGGAGGGGACTACCCTGTATATCCGCTGAAAAAATCTATCAAGCGTATGACATGAGAGGGGCTCCGCATCCTGCGGAGCCCCTCTCATCGTTCGGCTCGGAAAGACGGCGCAAGAGCGGCACTCCCCTGCACAGGAGGCCGAATCGCCCACCTCCGCCCGGATGCCCTTACGCCCCGTTTTTGGCCTTGTATTCCTCGCCCCAGTTCCACATGGCGTCCAGGACCGGTTTCAGGCTGTATCCCAGGCCTGTCAGGGTATATTCCACCCGGGGCGGCACCTCCGGATAGACCTTGCGGGTCAGAAGGCCGCTCTCCTCCATCTGGCGCAGCTGGGCGGTCAGCACCTTCTGGCTCACATTCCCAATGGACTTTTTCAGTTCGCCGAACCGCTTGGTGCCCGGCATCAGATCCCGGAGGATCAGCACCTTCCACTTGTCGCTGATGAGCGTCAGGGTCGTTTCCACCGGGCAGGCCGGAAGCTCCTTTGCCGCGACTGCCATAGCATTTCCTCCCGCATTTCATAGTTTCTTTTATAGCTGTATAGACTTATTTTACGGTACGCCTGTACCGTCTGTCAAGGGTTTCCGGAGGCCTCCTCCCAAAAAATTCAGAACCGGGAAACCGGCACGGCGGAAGAAAAAAGGGGAGGGGCTGCGCTGTCTGGCGCGGCCCCTCCCTTTCGGCGGAAAGGATAGACGGATTATTGCCTGCTCAGCATGCTGGATACGGCGGAGATCACGGCCTCGCGCGTTTTCCCGCGCGGGAGGCAGACGACTCCCTTCGCGGTGGAAAACCACGTGTGCCGGCTGGCCGCGTTGAAGGCGACGACCGGCGTGGATGGGGCGCGGCTCAGGGCGTCGGCAAAGATGCCCAAGCCGTTTTGATTGATCTCCGCCAGATCCAGGACGATCAGCTGGAAGCTCCGGTGGGAGATGATCCAGCCGGCGTCGTACAGATCCATAGCGGCGATGACCTGGTATCCATCTTTTTCTGTATGCTCCTGCAGCAGGCGCAGCCCCTGGTCGGACAGGCCGACGGCGAGGATTCTCCGGCTGTTCATACTGGCTCTCCATTTGCTGTTTCCGAAACGGTTTCGACAGGTGGGTATAGGGGCGGGACAGGGCCCGTCAGCACTGGGGATTCTCCGCGAAAAAGCGGTAGCCCATGTCCGGGACCGACCTGATATAGACCGGCTCCTCCGGGTCGTCCTCGACCTTCTGCCGCAATTCCCAGATCAGGCGCTCCATGCTCCAGCAGGACGTGGCGTCCAGGCACCACAGCATGGAGCTCAGCTCCTGGTGGGTCAGGAGCCGGTGCTGGTTCTGGAGGAAATAGGCCAGCAGATGGCACTGGACGGCGGTCAGGCGGACGGTTTTCTGCCGGACCTCCGCCCAATGGCCCCACTGGTCCAGAAAGAAATCCCCCTGCTCGATGGGGAATTTGCCGCCGGAGCTGTCCTCCCAATAGTCGCCGTCGCTCTCATACTGGTGGATCAGTGATACACCGTAGGAGATGACTCTGTTGGCGGGCCTGTCCAGCGGCAGGATCAAATCCGCGCCGCAGTCGGCCTCCCGGCGCAGAGCGCGGCGCTCCATCAGGGCGAGGACGGGGATGGGCGACGCCTGGCGGATCTCTGCGGCGCAGTCCGTGCCCAGCGCGGGGGCGGACGCCAGATCCAGGATCACGAGATGAAACGCGCCCTGGGAGAGCAGCTCCAGCATTTGGCTTCGGCTGCCGGCGAGGGCGGTTTCCAGAGCGGACAGCCGCGCCTGCCTGGCGTAGATTTCCAGACGCCCGGCATCCTGCCCTGTCAGCAAAACGTTCTTCTTCATGGCAAAGCCACTCTCCTTGTACCGGTTTTGCGCCCGCCGCAGAAGGGGAGGCGCCGCTTACCGGGACAGGCCCTTGCCCTTCTCGCTGGCAATGAACTGCTGTATTTTCGCGGCGTCCAGGCATTTGACCTTGGAGCGGGCGTTGTTCTGCTGGGTGATATAGGCGATGTTGCCTGTCCGCAGATACCCGGCCAGCTGGGCGTAGGGATCCAGTCCCGTGGCCTTGATGGTTTCCACAACTTCGCTGATCTTCTCCTGAAAAACACGGTCCTGCATGGATAACACTCCTTTCATCCGCCGCCACCGGTGGCGGGCTATCAAGCGAACAGGCACCTACTCCGACGCCTGTTCCTGGCCCTGCTCCTGGGCCGGGAGAGTCTTTTGAAGATTCCGGATCTGCCGGCGGATTTTCCTGCACACGCCGGCGTTGTCCCTGTCCCGGACACTCAGCCGGTGCAGACGCTGCTCCAGCAGCGCGATCTGATTGGCTGTGCTCATGTTGCAAGTCCTCTCTTTCGATCATGATTTTGATTTGTTCCGCTGGGCGGAACGGGTCCGCCCGGCGCAGTCAGCGCTTCCGCTTTTGATGCACGGCGCTCAGGATCAGCGCGGCGCAGCCCTCTATGCCGAGCGTGCCGCTGTCCAGAATCAGGTCGTAGTTGTGGCAGTCGCCCCAGACCTGACCGGTGTATTCCTCATAGTAGAGTTTTCTGCCCCGGTCCACCGCCTCAAGCACATGCGGCGCGCCGCCCACGCGGTAGTCCTGCTCCACACGCCGGAGCCGGGAGTCCCGGCTGGCATGGATCAGGACGTGGAGAGCGGGGGCGTGATTTCGCAGAAGATAGCCCGCGCAGCGCCCTACGAATACGCAGGGGCCCTCCTCTGCCGCCGTCTGGATGATCCGGCTCTGGACGGTGAACATCCGGCCCATATTGGAGTAGTACTCGCTCTGCAGATGGCTGCTGAGGCCGTCCCGCCGCACGGACAGAAAGCCGTTCCACATGCCGGGGCTGGAGATCTGCCGCTCCCAGCGGGAGATGTAGCTCCGGTCCTGGCCGCTCTCGTGGGCGATTCGGTCGATGACATTGTGGTTGTAGAAGGCGGCGTTCAGCCGCTGGGCGACCAGCTCTCCGATCAGGCGCCCGCCGCTGCCGTATTCCCGGCTGATGGTGACGGCCAGATGGTTCATATCCTGCTCCTCCTTTCCTGGCGGTCAGAGCCGCCACGCACGCGCCAGCGCCCCGGAAGGCGGCCGGCGGCAGGGCGGCGCATCTCCGCTCTGCCAGTGCGCGGGAGGCGCTCCCGCGGTAAACAGCGGGGGACGAACAGGGAACCGGCGGCTACCAAAGGTACAGCACATGGCGAAACGCTCCTGTTTTGCCTGAAAAAGATAAAAAATGCGCCCGGTTATCTCTCAATAACCGGGCGCACCCGACATCTTCGTTCGACCAGGGGCCATTGCGATGGCCCGTCCTCCGATGATCATCTGTTGAATTTTGTATAGGGAGTTTCCAGCCGGCAACTCCCGAGCCGCAGGCCCGAATGGGGACAGACGCTCCGCCTGAGCGGGGAACTTCCGGAAAAACCGGGGCGCCGCTGGGAATGACCTGAGCTTGGTGCGTTATTATAGTCGGTTTTCAAACAGATGTCAAGGGACTTTTTTGCAGTTGAGAAAATTTTTCGTTTTCCGCAAAAGAGGGGGAAAATCGCGGCGCGCCGGCCGGATAAAGGCGGCACTCCCGGCGGGACAGACGGCCAAAGCCCCGTGCCGGCGAAGATCAGCCGGTACGGGGCTTTGGCCTGGCGAGCCGGGGGCAGGCCCCCTTCACGCAAACAGTTTTGCCAGCACCGGGACAATCTCCTTGATGACCAGCTGCGTGGTGTTGACGCACAGGTCAAAATTCAGTTTGTCGCCCCAGTTCCGGCCGGTTAGAAAGGCGTAGTACTTCGCCCGGCTCTTGTCGACGCTCAGGATCTTCTGCCGCAGCTCCCGGTCCGACAGGTGCCGCTCGCCGGGGACTTTTTCCCGGCAGCGGGCCATCTTGCTCGGCAGATCCGCGTAAACGAAGATGCGGAAGGGCTTGAAGTCGGCCAGGACCACATCCGCGCAGCGGCCTACGATCACGCAGTCCGACTTGGAGGCCATCTCCTCGATGATCCGGCTCTGCTCGGCGTAGATTTTCGCATGCTGCTCCAGCATGATGTTGGGCTGGATGGAGAAGGTTTGCCCGATGTGGATCGGGTATGAGAAGATGGAGTGGTGTTCCTCCACCTCGCGGACGTACTGCTCGGAAAGTTCCGTGCGCTTTGCGATCTCCGAGACGATTTCCTGGTCGTAGTACGCGATGCCCAGCGCCTCGGACAGGCGGCGCCCCAGCTCCCTGCCCCCGCTTCCAAACTCGCGGCCGATGGTAATGATCTGATTCATGCCACAGTTCTCCTTCCTGCTGATGTTTGCTGCATATCCGTTCCCCCGCAGGAGGCGCTCCCATAAGCGCAGCGGCCTCAGCCGGTCCGCTTCAGGAGGTAGGGCAGCGTCCGGATCAGGGCGGGGTTCTCGTTCCCCTTCCGCCACACGGCGTCCGCCCCCACGTCCCGGGGGGAGGTGGCGATCTCCAGATAGTGGATGCCCTGCCGGTCGGCGATGTTCTGGCTGGGGCCCAGCACGGTCACGCAGGTGCCGGTTTCCACATACAGGTTGATATCGCTCAGGGAGTCCACCAGAACCACATCCGAGGGGGCGTAGGGGAGGTCGGCCAGGGGGTTGTAGCCGTTCCCCCGGACCTTCACAAAGCGGGAGGACCGGAAGGACTCCACCGTCACGTGCTCCTCCCGGGCCAGCTCGTGCTTGTCCGAGTAGTAGATCCTGGGCTTGAAGCGGGTCAGCGGTAGCACAGAGATCTCCGGCTCCGCAATGGGATAGGTGGAGTAGAGAAAGGCCAGGTCCAGCTTCCCGCTGATGATATCCGAGGTCAGCTGCTTGGGCGGGAGGCAGTGAAGCACGAACCGGATGTCATTGAGGCTCTCAATTTCCCGGAAAAACTGGAAGAAGTCCGGGGCGACAGAGGTCAGGGACATGTTCTCGCAGAAGCCCACCTGCAGGTACTCGTAGGGCGCCTCCCGGCTTTCCAAAGAGGAGAGGACGCTGTCGAACTGCAGCAGCAGGACCGACAATTTCTTTTCCAGCAGGATGGCCTCCCGGGTGGGCTCCACGCCGCTGCGGGTCCTGGTGAACAGCCGGCAGCCCAGCCGTTGCTCCAGGCTGGAGATGTTTTTTGAGATGTTGGGCTGGGTGGTATAGGCCTGTCTGGCCGCCTCTGTAAAGCTGCTGCACTTCATCACCAGCAAAAAGTATTTGATCTGCTGCAGATCCATTTCATCACCTCATGGTTCCGGCAGGATTCAGGGGACAGTAGCGCACCGCCGCCATAACAAAATGGGATGCCGTCATTCTCCGCAAGAATGATAGGACTGTCCGAAGTCATGCTATACTGGAAGTACACCTTGAGGTTTTTATACCATAAAATGATTCATTTGTAAATCGTTTTTGGTGCTTATGCCAAGACCTCGGGCGAATTTATCGTTGGGGAGGAAAACACATGTCAACTGCAAAAGTACCGGTTCCCGCCAAGGAGGTCCCCGTATACCGGGAGGCGGATGTCGTGGTGGTGGGCGGCGGCGTCGCCGGAATCGCCGCCGCGGTGGCCGCCGCCCGGAAGGGAAAGAAGGTTGTCCTGCTGGAGAAAAACGCGGCCCTGGGCGGCCTGGCCACCCTGGGGCATGTCTGCATCTATCTTCCCCTGGACGACGGCGCGGGCAACAAGGTGTTCAAGGGCCTGGCGGAGGAGTTGCTCTACACCACCATCAAGTACGGCTACAACAATCTGGAGGACTGCTGGGGGAGAGGGATCGACCGGGTGGAACAGCCCACCGACCGCTACCAGACCCACTTCAATATCCCGGCGGCGGTGTTCGCCTTTGACGAGCTGTGCGAGGAGGAGAAGATCGAAACCATCTTCGATGTGGTCTTCTCCGAGCCGATCCTGGAGGGCAACCGGGTGACAGGCGTTATCTGTGAGTCCAAGCAGGGGCCCGTGGCCATTATGGGCAAGGCCTTTGTGGACGCCTCCGGCGACGCGGACCTGATGGCCCGGGCCGGAGCGGAAACCGTCAGCAAGGACAGCATCTGCTCCCACTGGACCTATGAGCTGGAGTTCTCCCAGATGAAGGAGGGCATGGAGTACGGCGACGTGCTGCACTGCCTGCGCCTGCGCTGGCTGGGGCTCCGCCCGGACATGAACAACGAGAACGCCCCGGTGCCCCAGTTCCGCGGAACCACCATCGAGGGCGTCAATGGCTACCTGAAGACCAGCCGCAAGCTGGGCCTGGCCTACCTGAAGAAGAACCAGCGCCCGGACTACGCCATGCTCACCCTGCCCACCATGCCCCAGTTCCGGACCTCCCGGCACATTGTGGGCATGGAGTCCCTGGCCTATGAAACGGATGCGGACAAGGCCAACGGCAACTCTGTGGGCATTGTCTGCTGGGGCCTTGCCAACCCCGCGCCGGTATACGAGTACCCCTATGGCGGCATTGTGGACCGGAAGCTGGAGAACGTCTTTGCCGCCGGCCGGATCGTGGCCGTCAGCGACGACAAGGGCTGGGAGATGATGCGCCTGATCCCCGCCTGCGTCTTCACCGGGGAGGTGGCCGGCGTGGCCGCCGCCCAGCTGCTGGATGAGGGGACCACCGCCCAGGCCCTGGATGTGGCGAAGCTGCAGAAGACCCTGGAGGGGAACGGCATCCAGATCCACATGTCCCCGGAGATGAAAGGGAACGTCAATAAGCTCAAATACGACAACCCCAAGAAGGCGGGCAGCCCCCTGATCTTCGCCGACGCGCTGTCCTATGACGATCCCCACGACAAACTGGCAGAGGAGGCGTAACCATGGCGGAACAGGAGAAAAAGCCGCTGTATACCAAAAAACAGCTGATCTGTATTGCCATCGCGGTGGTTTTGGGCCTGGTTGTCGCCCTGGCGGTCCCCGCCACGGAGGAGCTCTCCCGGAACGCGCTGATCGTTCTGGGAATCTTCGTAGGGGCGGTGGTCTGCTGGATTACCAACTGCCTGCCCATGTTCTTCACCTCGCTGGTGATCCTGGTGCTCTTTGTCACCACCGGCGCCGCCTCCTTTGAGAGCGCCTTCTCCGGGTACATCAATACCACCTGGTGGTTCATGCTGGGGGCCATGGGCCTCGCCGCGGCCCTGTCCAAGTCCGGCCTGATGAAGCGCTTCGCCTTTGGCATCATGAAGCTCTTCCCGCCCACCTTCCGGGGCCAGGCTTCCGCCCTCCAGATCGCCGGGCTGGTCATCACCCCCATCGTCCCCTCCGTCACCGCCAAGACGGCCATGATTATGCCCATGGCCAAGGGCGTGGCGGACACCATGGGCTACAAGCCCAAGAGCAAGGGCATGCACGGGCTGTGGCTGGCGGCCTTCGCCGGCGTCACCCTGTTCTCCTACGCCTTTGTCAACTCCAACTTCTTCTGCTACTACGCCCTGGGCCTTCTGCCCGCGGAAACCCAGGCCTCCATGGGCTGGCTCAACTGGCTCCTGGCGGCCCTTCCCTGGCTGGTGATCGTCTTTGTGGCCATGTGGTTTTTGATCGGCCGGCTGTACGCCCCCAGCAAGGAGGAGGCGGCCGAGATGGACAAGGCCTACATCTCCGACCAGCTCAAGGCGCTGGGGCCCATGTCCACCACAGAGAAGAAGTGCCTGGTGATCCTGATCGTCTGCGTGGTTTTGTGGGTCACGGAGAACTACCACGGCATCTCCGGCGCCATTGTGGCCATCGGGGCCGTGGCCGCGCTGCTGCTCAGCGGCGCCATGACCACCAAGGACTTCACCGGCGGCGTGGTGTGGGATATGCTGCTGATGATCGGCGCGCTGATGGGCCTTGGCACCGTGTTCTCCGAGGTGGGCATCAACGCCTTTATCGCCAACCACGTGACGGGGATCGTCTCCTCCGTGTCCAGCAACCCCTACCTGCTGGTGATCTTCATCGCGGTGCTCATGTATGTGATCCGCTATGTCTACACCAGCCAGATGGCGATTCTCCCGGTGTTCATGCCCATCCTGACCCCCATCTGTGTTGCCGCGGGGATCAGCCCCTGGGTGCCGGCCTTTACGATCCTGGCCGCCAGCGCCACCTGGAACGTGCTCTATCAGAACACCTTCGCCATGCAGGGCTTTGCCGCCTTTGACGGCGACCACAACGTGGAGTTCTCCAAGCTGTCCAAGATGTCGTACATCTTCATGGCGGTCAACCTGGCCGCCCTGCTGATCAGCGTCCCCATCTGGCAGATGATGGGCCTGATCGGCTGAGGCAGCGCTCGAGAGAGGTGCAGATCACCTCTGACAAGCGAAGAAAAGAAGCGGCCCGGAGGCTGGAAGCCATTCCAGCCTCCGGGCCTTTCGCTGCTGGAAATCGATCCATCGGGAGTTTTCCGGGATTTTACACGGATCTCACAGCAAATGCGTGGCCGGAGGGGAGGCGGGGCGGTATAATAAAATATGGAAAACCATAGGAAGCGCTGACGCTGGAAAGGGGGATTCCATGCAGCTGGCAATTTCGATCTGCTTTCTTCTGGGCGGCCTGCTGCTCTATGCATCGGCCCGCAGCCGCTGGGCGGCCCGGAAATGGGCCGACGCGGTAAAGCGCAGGGCCCGGGTGGAGCGGGTGAGCTACCGGAAGGCCTGGGAAAAGGGCGGGATCATCGATGACGGCCGGTCCTTCGCGGAAGCCGCGCTCCGCTTCTCCGACGGGGAGCGGACGGTTCGGGGGACCTTGGAGCGCAAGGGGATGATAGGGGCCCCCGCCGAGGGGGGAACGGTTATGGTCCTGCTGGACCGGGAGAGCGGGAACTGGATCCCCGCCCGGGAGGCCCGCTCCCAC
The DNA here is from genome assembly GCA_904420435.1 of uncultured Oscillospiraceae bacterium. Classification (GTDB taxonomy): domain Bacteria; phylum Bacillota; class Clostridia; order Oscillospirales; family Oscillospiraceae; genus CAJFPI01. The sequence continues at coordinate 21,506 of CAJFVK010000013.1, read as the reverse complement.
TGGCGCCTGCTGGCGGCTCTGGCGGGGCTCTGCTTCCTGGCCGCAGCGGCGCTCCTGCTGGACGGCAGGGGGATCCTGGCGGACCTGTCAGACTTCCGAATGGAGTCGCCCAACGGGGTGGGCGGCGCGGCGCTGGTCCTGATCGGCGCCGTGCTTGCGCTCTGTACGGCGGCCTGCATCTGGGGCCTGCTCCCTGCGGCGATCCGCCCGATGGCCGGCCCGGCGGGCTGGGTGGTCCGGTATGCCATGGGGCGGCTGGAGCCGGTGGACGCCAGGTGCGAGGGGCTGATCCGCAGAGTGGAGGGGGAGGACACGACGGTCTACTATCCCCTGTTCTCCTATGCCGGGCCGGAGGGCGCGGCGGAATGGCACCCGCCCTATCCCATCCGGCGGAGCAGATTTCAGAGGGGCGGCAGCTATACGCTGTACAGGGACCGGAACACGGGGAAGCTCTATCTGCGGCCCGACCGGCTGGACCTGCTGGCCGCGCCCTTCTCCCTCATTCCCTTTGGCTTCTTTGTCCTGCTGACGGCTTCCATGGGCGGCAGCGCCGCCGCCCTGCTGATCTATGGCGGCATCGGCCTGGCGCGGGCCCTGCTGCCCTAGGAACGCCCTGTCAAAATAAGCCTGCGCGCTGAGCCGGAGGGCCAGCGCGCAGGCTTTTGCCATTTGAACGTTGGATACGGAGCGGGGCCTGCTTGCCGCGCCCCGGAGCCCTCAGCGGTCCGTTGGCGGCTCCGGGGCGGAGAAGCGCACGCTGATCTCCCCGGAGGAGAGGCGGTCCTCCCGCCCGTCCTCATACCGGACCACCAGGCGGCACTCCCGGTCCACGTCCAGGGCCCTGGCCCGGACCTGGCCCTTGGGGGAAAGGATCAGGACGTCCCGCCCGGCGACCAGGCTCCGCTGCCGGTACTGGTCGGTGTAGCGGTCCATATCACCAGTATAGTAGTCCATCAGGCGGTTGAGAAAGGCCCCGGCCAGGCGGTTTTTCCCGTCGCTCACCGGGCCGGGAAGGACCGCGCCGGCGGTGGAGGAGAGCTCCTGGGGGAATCCGCCCTTGGGGGGATAGACGTTGATCCCTACCCCCAGGACGGCGTACTCCAGCAGCCCGTCCTCCAGGCCGAAGGAGGCCTCGGTGAGGATGCCGCAGACCTTCTTCCCGTCCATGAAGATGTCGTTGACCCACTTGATCCCCGCCGGCCGGCCGGCCACGGACTCGATGGCCTCGCAGACCGCCACGGCGGCCATGGTGGTCAGCCGGGCCGCCTGCTGGGGGCTCCACCCGCTGGGCCGGAGCAGCAGGCTCAGATAGAGCCCCGTGTCGGCGGGGGAGAAAAAGCTGCGGCCCACCCGGCCTTTGCCGCTGGTCTGCTGGTTGGCCAGGACGGCGGTGCCCTCCGGCGCGCCCTGCCCCGCCAGGTCCCGGACCAGGGCGTTGGTGGAACCGGCGGTGGGCAGCACCGTCAGAGCGATCTGTCCGCAGCGCGCGCCCAGATATTTTTGAATTCCCTGGGCGGACAGGATATCCGTGCTGGGGGAGAGGCAGTACCCCCGGTTCTGGACCGCGTCGATCTCATACCCCTCGCCGCGCAGGGCGTTCACCGCCTTCCACACGGCGGTCCGGGAGACGGAGAGCTGCTCCGCCAGCTCCTCCCCGGAGAAATAGACCCCTTTCTTCGCCTCAAACAGGGCCAGCAGACTTTCCTTGGTTCCCATGGCTCCGCCTCCTTTTGGCCGCATCATATCACGGACGGCCTTTGCCGTCAACCGAAACGAGAGAAAAGGTTTACGCTTGCCGCTTTGCCGGGGAAGACAGGGCGCAGGCGGTATGATTTGTAAAACAGGGAAAATTCCTCTTGACTCTGCCGCCGCGTCAACTGCTACACTGTCCCTGAGGAGGGATGTCCGCCCGGCTCTCCGCCGGTTCGTTACCGGGAGGTAACTACAGCACAAAAAAGTGCGTACTTTACAGAAGGTCGGTCGGGCGCTACAATATCCGGGACGCGTGAACCGGAGGGAGCACCTCTGGGAAAATTTCCGGTTGAAAGAGTGGTATGTCATGTTCTCTAAACTTATGGGGCACGCCTCCGCAGTCCCCTCCGCCAGCGGGCTGGAGGCGCTGAAGCGGACGCTGGCGGAGGCGGACGCCGTGGTGGTCGGTGCCGGCGCGGGCCTCTCCGCCTCTGCGGGCCTGACCTACGGGGGCGAGCGGTTTGAGAAATATTTCGGCGACTTCCGGGAGAAGTACGGCATCCAGGACATGTACGCCGGCGGATTCTACCCCTTTGAAACCCTGGAGGAGTACTGGGCCTGGTGGAGCCGGCACATCTACTGGAACCGCTATGTGGAAGCGCCGCAGCCGGTCTACCGGGAGCTGCTGGAGCTGGTGCGGGACAGAGACTACTTTGTGCTGACCACCAATGTGGACCACCAGTTTCAGCGGGCGGGGTTTGAAAAGAAGCGCCTGTTCTATACCCAGGGGGACTACGGCCTGTGGCAGTGCAGCGGCCCCTGCCACGACCGGACCTATGACAACGAGGAGCCGGTCCGGGAGATGGTCGCCCGGCAGCGGGACATGCGGATCCCCACGGAGCTGGTGCCCCGCTGCCCGGTCTGCGGCCGGCCCATGACCATGAACCTGCGGGTGGACAACTCCTTTGTGGAGGACGAGGGCTGGCACAGGGCCCAGGACCGCTACCACGACTTCCTCCGCCGCCACAAAAACCTGGCGGTGGTGTTCCTGGAGCTGGGGGTGGGCGGCAATACCCCGGTGATCATCAAGTATCCCTTCTGGCGGATGACCTGTGAAAACCGGAGGGCCACCTACGTTTGCGTCAACCAGGAGGCGGCCTATGTGCCCCGGGAGATCGCCGGGCAGTCCATCTGCATCCGGTCTGACATCGGGGCGGCGATCCGGGCGGTGCTGCCGGAAACCGCTGGAGAGGGAGAAGAAAGCTGAACGGCTGCCGGGGCAGACCCGACAGGGCGGAGGGAACCTGGCGGGGAACAGAAGAAAACAGAGCGGCGGTCCGCACCTCCTATGGTGCGGACCGCCGTCCTATGGTGCGGACCGCCGTCCTATTTGTAAGCGAAACGATCCCGTCCGACGGCCCTGGGGGAGAGCCCCTTCCAGGGCGGGGCGCGGCTCGGGCATAGGGCGCCCGTTTTCGGCATAGATTGGTCCGGAGGTGATCGGCATGAAAAAAACGGACCTTGTGCTGCTGGAGCGGCGCTCCCATCCGGAGCAGCCGTGGGAGGCGGCCATCCGGCGGGCGGTGGAGGCCTGGCTCCGGAGGGCCCTCGCCCGGTGAGCCCGCCGCTTCTGAGGGGAGGTGGGGGCCTATTCTCTGCGCCATCTATACGCGGCTGAGCAAGGAGGACGAGGACAAGTACAAGACGGAATCCGAGAGCATCCAGAACCAGAAATCTCTGCTGATCCGCTACGCAATGGAGCGGGGCTGGGAGATTTATCACATCTATTGTGACGAGGACAGGTCTGGCGCCGACAGCCTGCGGCCGGACTTCAACCGGATGATCGAGGCGGCCAGGAAGAAGAAGTTCCAGATTGTCCTCTGCAAAAGCCAGTCCCGGTTCACCCGGGACATGGAGCTGGTGGAGAAGTACATCCACGGCCTATTCCCCGTCTGGGGCATCCGCTTCATCGCCGTGGCCGACAGCGCCGACACGGAGGTGAAGGGCAACAAAAAAGCCCGGCAGATCAACGGATTGGTGAACGAGTGGTATCTGGAGGACCTGTCCGAGAACATCCGCATGGTTTTTGACATGAAGCGGCGGCAGGGGCAGTACATCGGCGGATTTCCCATCTACGGCTATCAGAAGGATCCCAGGGACCACAACCACCTGGTCGTCGAGCCGGAGGCGGCGGAGATCATCCGACGGATCTTCCGGTGGTCCCTGGAGGGCCGCGGCAAGCAGGAGATCGCCAGGCTGCTTAACGACCAGGGCATCCCCAACCCCACCCGGTACAAGGCGGAACGCGGCTGGGCCAGCGGCCATCCGGTTTCCAACAACCACGGCCTGTGGAACAAGACCACCATCTGGCGCATCCTCCGCAATGAGATGTATACCGGGGTCATGGTGCAGGGGCGGCGGAAAAAGGTCAGCTACAAGTCCAAGACGCTGATCGACCTGCCGGAGGAGCAGTGGGTCCGGGTGGAGGGGACCCACGAGGCCATCATCGACCGGGAGCTGTTTGAGAAGGTCCAGCGGGGGCTGCGGCTGCGCGCCAAGACCGACGGCACCGGGGAGGCCCATGTGCTCTCCGGTCTGGTCAAATGCATGGACTGCGGCAGCACCATGAGCAAGACCACCAACTGCCAGCAGGGGCGGCCCAGGATTTCCTATCTCCGCTGCAAGCTGTACGCCGACAGCGGGGAGGAAAAACTGTGCACCCGCCATTCCATTCGGCTGGACCGGCTGATCGAGCTGGTATCTGAGCGGATCCGCCGCTATGTCCAGAGCTGCTGCAAGGCTGAAGAGTTCCATCTTCCCCCGCCGGAGGACACCGGGAGGGAGGCCCTGGAGCAGGAGCAGAGGTCCCTGGCCGCCCAGCTGGAAAAGCGGAGTCAGGCACTGAAGAACCTGTATCTGGATAAAGTTTCCGGAGTCCTCAGGGAAGATCAGTTCATAGAGCTGAACCGGGACTTCCTGGCGGAAAAAAGCCGCCTGGAGGAGCGGCTGGCACAGGTCGGCCGGGAGCTGAGAGAGCGGGCGGAGCCGCCGGACCAGGCCGCTCGGATGGAACAGGAAAAAGAACTGCTGAAGCTGGAGACCATTCCACGGGAGCTGGTCGTGGCCCTCGTCGAAAAAATCGAGGTGGGGGAGAGAGACCGGGAGAGCGGCAGGCAGGAGGTCCGGATCACCTGGAAGTTCTAACTCCACCGGCAGAGCGAAGGGAGGCGTTCCTTGCTTCCTTTTTCCAAGAGAAAGGAAGTGGCCTTTTGTTCCTCGCGCACACGTGGTGGAACCTGAATACCCGGCGGCAGTGGACCGATATGTGAACCTGGGGCGCTTCTATCAGATCGAGGCCTGCAAGGAGGCACGGGAGGAGATCGTTCTGCACGCCAAGACCTACCGGGAGGCCTACCAAAAGGCCTACCACGCCCTGGCGGCCGCCTCGGAGGTGGGGCGGACCGTGGAGGAGATCCAGCGCCGGGGATGGAACCGGGAGAAGCTGGAGCAGCGCGCCGCCGGCATCATCAGCCGGGAGATCCCCCGCCGGGGAACGGAGCGGGGGGAGGCCCGGCAGCGGTTTTTGGGCGGCATCACCTGCAAGGGGCTGATCTGGCGGTTTGACACGGTGGAAGCCCTGGCGGACCGGGTCTATGTGCTGCTGGACAGCTGCGGCCTGGGGGACCTGCTGCTCCGCAGGGTGGCCGCGGCGGCTATGGAGCGGGGGTGGGACGCCATCCTCTGTCCGGACCCGAATCAGCCCCAGCGACTCCAGCACCTGGTGATCCCCTCCCTCCGGCTGGCCTTCGTTACCTCCCGGGAGGGGATGGCCTACACCGGTCCGGCCTACCGCCGGCTGCATCTGGATGCCCTGCTGGACAGCGGCGTCTGCCGCCAGAACAAGGCCCGGTGCCGCTTCCACCGGCGGATGCACCGGCTGCTGCTGGAGGAGGGGGAGCAGTTCCTCCGGGAGGCCAAGGTGTCCCACGACCGGATGGAATCCGCCTACAACGCCCACGTGGACTTCGACGGGGTCTACGCCCTGGCGGAGGAGGAGTGGCAGCGGATCCGGCGCTGGCTGTAGGGGAACCCCCTTGCCAACTGCCTCCCCTGTGGTACAATAGGGGTGAGGCCCCCCGGCACGGAACACGTGCCCGGCGGGGCGGCGGGAGAAACGGCCCCGGCCATAAACGGCGCCGGGGCAGAGGAGGGAGCGGAGCATGTACGATCTGCTGATTCGAAACGGCGTGCTGTATGACGGCAGCGGCGCCAATGCCCGCCGGGCGGACGTGGCGGTCTTTGGGGGAAAAATCGCGGCGGTGGGGGAGAATCTCTCCGGCGCCAGGCGGACCATCGACGCCGCCGGCCGGGCGGTGACACCGGGGTTCATTGATATCCACCGCCACGGGGACTGCGCGGTCTTCCGGCCGGACTTCGGGAAGCTGGAGCTCCGCCAGGGGCTGACCACCGTTGTAAACGGCAACTGCGGCCTGTCCGCCGCGCCCCTCTCCGGCCCTTATCGGCGGGAGGTGCTGGACTATCTGGAGCCCATCACCGGGCCGGCGGAGCCGGATCTGCCCCTGGAGAGCCTGGGGACGTACCGGAAGGCGGCGGAGGGCCGGGGGCTCCCCATCCACATCGGGATGCTGGCCGGGGCGGGCGCCATCCGGGCGGCGGTGGCCGGCTACGGGACGGAGCGGCTGGCGGACGAGGCGTATGAGGCCGTCCACCGCCGGCTGAACGAGGCCCTGGGGGACGGGGCCCTGGGGGTGTCCCTGGGGCTGGGCTACGCGCCGGAGTGCTTTTACACCACCCAGGAGCTGATCCGGGCCCTCGCCCCCCTGGAAGGACGTGATATCCCCGTCACCGTCCACATGCGGGAGGAGGGGGACGGGGTGCTGGACGCCCTGGAGGAGATGCTGACGGTGGCCCGGCGCCTCCGGGTGCCGGTGCATATCAGCCACCTGAAGGCCATGGGAAAGCGCAACTGGGACCGGCTGATCCCCCGGGCCCTGGAGCGGATGGAGGCGGCCCGGCGGGAGGGGCTGGACGTGAGCTGCGACGTGTACCCCTACACCGCCGGCTCCACCCAGCTGATCCACATCCTCCCCCATGACTTCCTCACCGGCGGCACGGAGGCGGTGACAGAGCGCCTGCGCAGCCCGGAGCAGCGGCGGATTTTGACCCACCGGATCCAGACCGGCCGGGACTTTGACAACATCGCCGGCATGGTGGGCTGGGAGAACATCCTCTGCTCCACCCTGAACCGGCCGGAGAACCGCCCCTACCAGGGGATGAGCGTCGCCCAGATCGCCCAGGCCCAGGGGAAGGACCCCTTCACCTGCGCCTACGACCTGCTGGTCAGCGAGCGGTGCCAGATCACCATGATCGACTTCATCACCGCCGAGAGCGACATTGTCCGGATCCTCCGGGACGACCACGCGGCGGTCATCTCCGACAGCACATACCCCACCAGCGGAAAGCGCCACCCCCGGGTGTGCGGGACCTTTGCCCGCATTCTGGAGAAGTATGTGGCCCGGGAGGGGGCGCTGTCCCTGGAGCAGGCGGTGCGGAAGATGACCAGCGTCCCGGCCCGGGCCCTCCGCCTGGCGGGCAAGGGCCTGGTGGCGGAGGGGATGGATGCGGACCTGTGCATCTTTGACCCGGCGGCCATCCGGGAGCGGGGCACCTATCAGGAGCCGGAGCGCTGGGCGGAGGGCATGGACTACGTTATCGTGGACGGCGTGCCGGCCATCGAGGCGGGGGAGTTTGCCCGGATGGACCGGGGCAGAGTGCTGCGCCCCCGGACGCGGCGATAGAAACGTCCCACAGCAAAGTTCCCAAAAAAGAGAGAGGCCGCTTCCCGCGGGAAGCGGCCTCTCAGCGTGTGGAAGACTCCCATCAGAAGGAAAAAGCTGCACAGCGCGAAGCGGGAAGGCAGCGGCGTGTTTAGGCTCTGCCTGCTGGCGGAAGGCGCCTCAGCCGGCGTAGTACTCCCGGCTCAGCCGATAGATGGTCTTCATAAAGGTTTCGTTGCACTCCCGGTTCTGGATCATCATCCGGTCGTCCTTGTGGAGGTCGAAGAACTTCTCCGCCATGGCCACGATCTCCCCCTCCGTGGCGCCGGCGGGGATGGGATCCGGGAAGCCGAAGAACAGCATCTTGTCCCCGTACTGGCGCATGAGCTTGGTGGTGTCGTTGAGGGTCTGACCGCACCACATATCCACCCCTGCCTGGAGCATGTAGGGCACGTTGGGCTCGTTGAACCCGCAGGAGTGGAGCTCAAAGCGGATGCCCCGCCGGTGGCAGGAGTCCACCACCCGCTTGATGTAGGGCAGGATCATCTCCTGGAGCACGGCGGTGGAGAAGAAGGGGGCGTTCTGGGTGCCCCAGTCGTCGTGCATCAGAATCAGGTCCGGCTGGTAGTACCGGTGGTATTTCTCAATGACCCGCTCGTAGAGGTTGCACAGGGCGTCAAAGAGGCTGTGGACCCCCTCCTTCTGGTCCTCGTCGATCAGGGCCACTGCGGCATTGGCCACGTCCATCAGGGAGATCAGCCGCTCCCAGAAGCCGCAGAGCATGCAGACCTCCAGGGGGCGGTCCCGGTCAAAGAAGGACTGATTCTCTGCGGCGCTGGCCTCCCAGTCGTAGGCGTCGGTGTCCGGGAAGCGGAGGATGGAGGGCCAGTCGTTGATGTCCTCGATCTGGGGCGCGCCGGGCTTCACCGTGGCCCCGCCCACCATAGGTACGTAGACCCACTCCGTGTCGAACCAGCCCTTTCCGCTGTAGTCCTCCACCCCCAGGGGTGGTCCGCCGTCCACCACCAGGCCGCAGACCACGTTGTCCGGGATAATCCGGGGGCGAAACCCCTGGATATCCGTGGAAAAGGGCATCCAGCAGGGCTTCTTGCCCTCCATCACCAGCTGCCAGTTCTCCTTGGGCGTGATAGGGGTGTTGAACTTAGGGGATCTGGGCATGCCGCCGAAGGGCGGGGAATTCCACCCTACAATCTGAAGTTCCTCCGGCCGAAACGCAGGAAATGCCATATTCGCTCCTCCTTCCGCATGTTCTGCATGCTTTTGAAACTAATTTTATTGTAATCCATCAGAATGGGAAAGTAAATCCGCAGTTCCTTGACATATTAGGTTGGATACACTACAATTTGTCGTATACAAAAGGACCGGAGGAGGAACAGAGATGGAGATTACAGCCTGCACGGTGTTTGAGGAGCTGGGCAGGACATTTGGCAGCGCCTGCGCCATACCGGCTGCGGATCAGCCGGTGCGGATGGTGCTCTTCCCGGACGGCAGCAGCCAGAAAGGGGATGCCCTTTACATCACTTCCGCAGAGGAAACGGCGGACTGGGACCGGTCGTGGGATACCCAGGCGGTGGTCTGCGTGGGGGAGCCGCCCCACAGAGAGCGCCGGGCGGAACACTGGATGGTCCTGCCGGAGGGGACGCCCATCCCCCTGGCCTTCAACCGGGTCCAGGGGATCCTGTCGGATTTTGCCAGGTGGAGGGAGGATGTGGAGGCAGCCTGGGACGACGCCCACAGCCTCCAGGCGGTCCTGAGCGCCGGCGCGGCGTACCTGGGGATGTCCATGTGCCTGGTGGACAGCGACTACCGCTATGTGGCCCATACCAGGGATTTCCTCCGCCGCCATCCCGAGTGGAAGCAGGGCAGGATGCCCCTGGAGAGCGTCAACCGGCTGCTGCTGGAGCCCCAGTTCCTGCGGGCCAAGGAGGCGGACGGCCCTTTCCTCTACGGGGACGCCTCCCTCTGCTATAATATTAAGGTGGAGGGCGTCTATCAGGCCCGGCTGCTGGCGGAGTCGGAGAGCCGGACCTATACCCCCAGCGACATGGCGCTGATGTCCGCCTTTGGCCAGCGGCTCACCGCCTTTTACACGGCCCTGCTCCACACCCGGCGGCGGAGGGAGGAGGACGACGCCTTCTACGCGGTGATGGAGGACCTGCTGGCCGGGCGGAGCTGCGGCCAGGCCCGGCTGAAGGAGGCCCTGGCCCTGCGGGGCTGGCAGCCGGACCAGGAGTACCAGGTGATCCAGCTGCGCTTTATCGGCCAGGAGGTGGTGGAGCAGTCCAAGGACTTCTACTGCGACCAGCTGGAGCGCATGTTTCCCGGCAGCTGCTGCCTGCGCCGGCTGCCCGGCATTGTCTGGATCCTGAACCGCAGCCTCTCCGCCGGTGTGCCCTTCCCCGGGCAGCTGCCCTACTTCCTCCGGGAGAGCCTGTGCCGGGCGGGCATCAGCAACCTCCTGCGGGGCCTGGGGGATTTGGCCGCCCAGTACCGGCAGGCCCAGCTGGCGCTGGAGATCGGCCTGGAGAAGCACGGTACCTTCTGGTACCACAAATTCAGCGACTACCGCTTCGACTACCTCCTGGGCCAGTGCTGCCGGGAGTTTCCGCCCCGGCAGGTCTGCCACGGCGCCCTGCTGACCCTGCTGGATTACGATCAGAGGGAGCATGCGGAGCTCTTCCACACCCTCTCCGTCTACTTGGCGGCGGACGGCAGCGCCACGGAGGCGGCCCGCCGCCTCTATATCCACCGTACCACCCTCCTCAGCCGGATCCAGCGGATCACAGCCCTGACGGGCCTGGACCTGAAGGACCGGGATACGGTCCTCTTCCTTTTGCTCTCCTATCGGCTGCTGGAGGAGGCGGCGGGTGACAGGCCCCAATAGACGCACAAGGCCCCGCAGCTTTTGCTGCGGGGCCTTGCGCAAAGGCGCGAAATCTGGATAAAAACGGTCGGGGTTACCCCGCCAGCCCGTCCACTGTGCAGCGGAGGACCAGGGTGATATCCTCGATCTGGAGCTGGAAGGTGCTCTCCCCGCCCAGGGCCTTTTGGACGATCTGGCTGACCAGGGTGGTGCCGTCGTGCTCCCAGTTGGAGCCCAGCAGAACGCCGTCCTGGTTCCAGGTATAGGTGTTCCCCTCGAAGACGATGGACTGGACGGTCCGCCCCCCGTCCTGGCGGTGGAGGGCACCCAGGAAGCGGGCCAGGTCGTGCATCACGGCCTTGCCCTCGTCCTCGGCGGCCGCCTGGGCGGTGTAGGCGGCGTCCACGGTGACGGTCTTGCCCTCCTCCCGGGCGGCGAAGGAACCCCGGTAGGCGTAGCCGTCCTCATAGGCGTACTGGCCGGCGGAGGCGATGGCCTGGCCCACGAAGTTGGTCAGATAGTAGTGGGTCTTGGTGCCGGTGGCGGCCACGGCATAGAGGGCCTCGCCGCCGGTGATGCTGCCGGCCTCCTCGTTGCCGTCCACCCACACGGTGGGAGCGGACAGGGTTTCCCCGCGGTTCACCAGGGTGGCGCCGGAGAGATCCAGGGCGCTCTTCTTCTCCAGGCCGCCGCCCTTGGCCACCTCGATGCCGCCGAACTCGTTGCCAGACACATCGATGGTGCCCTTCAGGGCAACGGAGGCGCTGTTGACCTGGATGCCGGCGTTGGCGCCGGTGACGGTGACGTTCTCTAAAACGGTGCCGTCGTGGTTGTAGACCTTGATGCCGTACTGGCCGCCGTCCCATCCGCTGCCGGTGCTGTTGGGGCCGGCCACGGTAAGATTCTTCACGGAAACGGGGGCCATGAGGATCAGACCGCCGCCGTTGCTGCCGGTTTCCGGGTTGGTACTGGTGATGGTGAAGCCGCTGCCGTCGATGGCGATGGCCTGGGTGACCATCAGGGGCTCCTCCGCGGTGAAGCTGCCGGTGAGGACGATATCCTTCCCCGCTGCCGCCGCGGCCTCAAAGGCCTCGGCGCTGTTCACCAGGGCGGTGTTCTCGCCCACCTCGCCCACGGAGAGGGAGGCGCTGGTTTCGCACAGGACGCGGTCATCCGCCACGCTCCTGACGCTGACGGAGAAGGAGAAGGTCCCGGCGCTCCGGAAGGTCACCCGGAAACGGCTGGTGATATCCGCCAGAGGGAAGCCGCCCTCGGGGCCGTAGGCGCCGTCGAACTCGTGCCACTGGCCGTCCTGGACCTCATAGTACTCCAGCTTCTCAATGGCCTCGGCGCTGTCAAAGGAGGCGTAGGCCCGGGCCAGGACGCCCGCGTCGTCGTTGGCAATGGTGCTGAAGGTGAACTCCACCGGTACGCCCACCAGGAAGGTCTTCTCGCCGATGTCCGTGGTCAGAACGCTGCTCTGCTTCTGCTCCTCGTCGCCGCTGTCACCGCCGGACCCGCCGGACCCACCGGACCCGCCGCCGGAGCCGCCGCTGCCACCGGACCCGCCGCTTCCGCCGGACCCGCCGTTATCGGAGGGGGGCGTGGTGACGGAGCCGCCGCCCTCTACCGGGCTCCCGCCCGCCACCGTGCCGCTGGCACCCTGGCTGACCTCCACCTTGGTGCCGCTGGTGCTGATGGTGGTGTCGTCGCCGGAGATCAGGGCGTTCTCCACCTTGCCGGCACCGGCGATCTCCACCTCGTCGGCGTCGGAGATCACGGTTTCCACCTGGGCGTCCTTGGACACGTTCAGGGCCGCGCCGGAGGCCTGCTGGTGGATCTCCACCGTGTCCACGGTGCTGTCGCCCTCCAGGGAGATCTCGCTGTCCCGGGCCATGACGGCCAGTTCGCCCACCTTGGCGTCGCTGACCACCACGTTGGTGGCGCTGCCGGACACCACCAGCCGGTCCATCTCGCCGGTGACGGTCACATCCTCCGCCACCACCAGGACCATCCGGCTGTCGTCCCCGTCGGCCTCCACCTGGGCGCCGGACTCATTGACATAGGTGCCGATGGCCTTGTCCAGCATGGCCACGGCGCTGGCCCGGTTGATCTCCTGGAGGGGGGCCAGGGCGCCGTTCCCCATACCGGTGAGGACGCCCCGGTCCGCCAGGGCGTTGATGTACCCGGCGGCCCAGGAGGAAACCTGGTCGCTGTCGGTGAAGGAGATGTCCGAGCGCCTCTCGGGCTCCAGGCCGATGGCCCGGGCAAACATTACGAACACCTGCTCACGGGAGATGGTTTCCCCGGGGCGCATGGTGTTGTCCTCATAGCCCTCCAGAATGCCGGCGGCTACACACTTGGCGATGGCGTCGGCGTACCAGGCGTCCGCCTCCACGTCGGTGAATTTCTGCAGGGACGCCTTGTCCCGCAGGTCCAGCAGATTGGCCAGCAGGGCGGCCACCTCGGCCCGGTTCATCTGGCCGTTGGGATCAAAGTTTCCGTTCTCATAGCCGTTGATGACCCCGTGGTCCCTCCAGCGGTCGATGGCGGCCTCGCCCCAGTGACCGCCGGTATCTCCAAAGGCGGCCGCCGGGGTCATCCCCAGGCCCGCCGCCATGGATGCAGTCAGCAGCGCGGCCAGGGCGCCTTGCGTCGGTTTTTTCATGTACGTCAGTCCTCCTCATTTCGTTCCCCGGCTGGCCTCTGGGAGCCGGCGGGGGGTTACGGGGGCTATTCTAACAGGTCATCTGCCGGAAATCAAGAGATTTTATGCACATTTTCGATGAATAATTCTGGATTTTGTGCTATTTTTAGCATAAAATATGAATAAAATTTGAGAATTTATCCGGCTGTTGCCAGGGGAGGCAGCCTCTGCTATACTGGATGCGTCGGAGATCAAAACACGGCCCGGTTGGTAGTCCGGGCGCAGCGGAACCGCCGCTGTCAGTAACCTGCCTCCTTGGTTGTCCATTCTCCGTGATTCCAGGCGAAAGGAGGAAGCGGGCAATGGAACCATGTGCCCGGACAGCCCTGACGGTCTATTTTGAGGAGCCGTTCTGGGTTGGGCTGTGGGAGCGCCGGGAGGCCGGACGGTACCAGGCGTGCCGCACAGTCTTTGGCGGGGAGCCCACCGACGGGGAGGTCTACGAGTATGTGCTGCGCTGCTGGAGCGCACTGGACTTCTCTCCGGCTCTGCCCGACGAAGGGAGGGCGGACCGCCCGGTGAAGGCGAAGCGGATGCGGCGCCAGGTCCGGCAGGACCTGGCCCGGAGCGGAACCGGCACCAAGGCCCAGCAGGCGCTGCAAAAGCAGCGGGAGCAGAACCAGGCCGCCCGGAGGGACCGCCGCAGGGCGGACCGGGAGGAGCGGCGGCAGGCGCAGTACGAGCAGCGGAAGGCGAAGCGCCGGGAAAAGCGCCGGGGGCACTAGCCCCGGAGCGGGGACCGGCGGCCCTGGATGGGCCGCCGGTCCTTCCTGCGCATGGCCGCTGGAACCGGCTTTCTTTCGCAGCCTTTTCCCTCCATCAAAAAATTTTCCTCAAAAAAGAGTGTTTTTCCTCCGGACGGCGTATAGTAAGATAGCAGAATTCAGCGGCTTTGCCGGAAAGGAGGACAAGCGTGGCATTTTCGCAGGAATTTTTGGACGAGCTGGTGGCCCGCAACGACATTTTAGATGTCGTGTCCTCCTATGTGCATCTCACCAAGAAGGGCAACAACTACTTTGGCCTGTGCCCCTTCCACAATGAGAAGACCGGCTCCTTCTCCGTTTCCACGGACAAGCAGATCTACCACTGCTTCGGCTGCAAGAAGGGCGGCGGCGTCATCAACTTCATTATGGAGGAGGAGAACCTCTCCTTCCCGGACGCGGTGCGCTTCCTGGCCAAGCGGGCCAATATGGAGGTGCCCGAGGAGACGGAGGACCGGGAGGCATCCCGGCGCAGGGCGCGGATTCTGGAGCTGAACCGGGCGGCGGCACGCTTTTACTATGAGAACCTCAACGCGCCCCAGGGCCAGGCGGTGCTGGAGTACCTGAAAAAGCGGAAGATCTCCCGGAAGACCGCCATGAACTTCGGACTGGGGGCCTCCCTGGACCAGTGGGACAGCCTCCTGACGGCCATGATCGCCGCCGGCTATACCAAGGGCGAGCTGCTGGCGGCGGGCCTCGTGGTGCAGAACAGCAAGGGCCGGCTCTATGACAAGTTCCGCAACCGGCTCATGTTCCCGGTGATTGACGTCCGGGGGGACGTGGTGGCCTTCGGCGGCCGGGTGCTGGACAAGAGCGAGCCTAAGTATATGAACACCTCGGAAACAGCGGTCTACAGCAAGCGGCGGGTGCTCTACGGGCTGAACCTGGCCAAGAAGACCAAGCGGCCCAATATCATCCTCTGCGAGGGGAATATCGACGTGATCACCCTCCACCAGGCGGGGTTTGACAACGCGGTGGCCTCCATGGGCACCGCCCTGACCACGGAGCAGATCCACCTGCTCAGCCGCTACACCAAGGAGCTGGTCCTCTGCTACGACAACGACGGGGCGGGGAAGGCCGCCACCGAGAAGGCCATCGAGCTGCTGCGGAACACGGAGTTTTCCGTCCGGGTGCTCCAGCTGCCCAACCGGATGGTGGACGGCCAGCCGGTGAAACAGGACGTGGACGACTTTATCAAGCTCCAGGGGAGGGAGGCCTTCGAGGCCATCCTCTCCGGCAGCGAAAACCAGGTGGAGTACCAGCTGGCGGCTGTGGCCGGCAAATATGACCTGCAAAACGACGCCCAGAAGGTGGAGTACGCCAAGGAGGTCAGCGCCCTTATCGCCCGCCTGCCCGACGCGGTGGAGCGGGAGATCTACGCCGGCCGGGCCGCGGCGAAGGCCGGCATCAGCGCCGAGGCCATGCAGTTGGAAGTCAAGCGCTCCCGGCAGAAGCAGGCCGGACGGGAGCGCTCCGCCCTCCGCCAGGAGGCGCTGAACCCGGTCCGCCAGGCCCAGCCCAGGGAGCGGTCGATCCACTATACGGACGTCCGCTCGGCCATGGCCGAGGAGGGGGTCATCCGCCTGCTGCTGCGGGACGAGAGCCTGTACCCCCTCTGCGGTGGACTGGCGGCGGAGGAATTTTCCTCCCCGCTTCTGGGTAAAATCTACGGCGCCCTGCTCTCCTGCCAGGGGGAGGGACGCTGCCCGGGGATCAACGCCCTGGCCCCGCTGCTGACGGCGGAGGAGATGGACCATCTGTCCGGCATCCTGCAGAAGCCGGAGGACAAGAGCCGCAGCCGCCAGGCGCTGGCCGACTACATAGGGATTATCAAGGACGCCTGCCAGGCGCGCCGCGGGGATTCCCAGGTGGACCCCCTGCTGGCGGCCCAGGAAAAGTATAAGACAAAAAAGGGTTACGGAGGAAAGCAGCATGAGTAAGGATTTCGAGCACGTAGATGTGAATGATCTGGTGGAGGATACGCCCCTGGAGGAGCTGCCCGAGCTGGAGATCAAGCCCGTCAAGCGTGCCGCGAAGCGTGATAACGGAAAATCCGAGGGAGAAAAGCACCCGCTCCAGAAGCTGGATGAGAAGCTGGTGGCGACCCTCTCCGCAGCCCCCATCCTCAACAGCAACGAGAAGCTGATGGATTTCTTTGCCCGGGGCAAGAAGCGGGGCAAGGTGGACTCCACGGAGATGATGGAGGTGCTGGACGACATCGACCTGGACAGCGAGCAGATGGAGCACATCTACGACTCCCTGGAGGCCCTGGGCATCGAGATCGGAACGGAGGAGGACCTGCTCCCGGAGCTCCCTGACGATATGGAGCCGCCCATGGACGAGATCTCGGAGATCGAGGAAGAGGAGCTGGTGGACCCCAACACCCTGGTGGACAGCTTCTCCATCGACGACCCGGTGCGGATGTACCTGAAGGAAATCGGCAAGGTGCCCCTGCTGGCGCCGGATGAGGAGATCAAGCTGGCCACTGCCATGACGGACGGGAACAACGCGGCGGAGACCCTCCGGATGGCCAAGGAGGACGGCGTGGAGCTGCCGGAGGCGGAGCGCAAGGAGCTGGAGGCCAAGCGCCACGCGGGGGAGGCCGCCAAGCAGAAGCTGGCGGAGGCCAACCTCCGTCTGGTGGTGTCCATCGCCAAGCGGTATGTAGGCCGGGGCATGCTGTTTCTGGACCTGATCCAGGAGGGAAACCTGGGCCTGATCAAGGCGGTGGAGAAGTTCGACTACACCAAGGGCTACAAGTTCTCCACCTACGCCACCTGGTGGATCCGGCAGGCCATCACCCGGGCCATCGCCGACCAGGCCCGGACCATCCGGATCCCGGTCCATATGGTGGAGACCATCAACAAGGTGATCCGGGTCAGCCGGCAGCTCCTCCAGGAGTTGGGCCACGACCCCTCCCCGGAGGAGATCTCCGCGGAGATGGGGATGCCTGTGGAGAAGGTGCGGGAGATTTTGAAGATCGCCCAGGAGCCGGTTTCCCTGGAAACCCCCATCGGCGAGGAGGAGGACAGCCACCTAGGGGATTTCATCCCCGACGAGGGGGCCAGCGAGCCCAGCGAGGCGGCCAGCTTCACGCTGCTCAAGGAGCAGCTGGTGGATGTGCTCAGCACCCTGACCCCCCGGGAGGAGAAGGTGCTCAAGCTCCGCTTCGGCATTGAGGACGGCCGCAGCCGCACCTTGGAGGAGGTTGGCAAGGAGTTCAACGTTACCCGGGAGCGCATCCGCCAGATCGAGGCCAAGGCCCTCAGGAAACTGCGGCATCCGTCCCGCTCCAAGAAGCTGAAGGATTTCCTGAACTGAGGCAGGGGAAGGGAGCTCCCGTCAGACAGGGGCGCAGTTTTCGGGGCCCCCGCGGGAGCCCAGCGCAGCGCCGGCGGATGAGGGCAGCGTCCCGCGTTACCTCACCTGCCAGAAATCTTCCTGAAACAGCCGGGCCGCCGGAGAAGTCCCACGGACTTCTCCGGCGGCCTCCTGACGGACGGCGGGAAGGACTTTTCCAAAGCACGGCGGAAACCGAAAGGCCTTTGGGGGAAAACCGTGCAAAACCACGGGAAATACCCAGGCCGGTACTGGAAATTTCAAGGAAAGAAACGCTTGACGGCGGAATTCCAATATGGTATAATGCCAACTTGCGTGGATCTATTCTGCGAATTTTGGTGCGCCAAAATGGAGGGAATTGCGTGCAGCTGCGAGAGCTTTTGAACCAGCCGAAGGTGGTGGGCGTCAAGCAGTCCCGCAGGGCCGTCCGGGAAGGCAGAGCCGTCCAGGTCCTCCTGGCAGACGACGCCGATCCGTCCATTACGGGAGCGCTGGCCGCCCTGTGCGGCGAGCTGGGCGTTCCCGCCGAGGGAGGCTTCACCATGGCGGAGCTGGGCAAGGCCGCTGGCATCCAGGTGGGCGCCGCGGTAGTGGCTCTGGTGCGCCAATAAGTTTTTGGTTTTTGCGGGATATTTTTCTGTATCCTGTCAAAAATATAGGGAGCCCTGCTCCCGGAAATCCATATTTTTTAAGAAAGGAGAAAACCATGCCTACTTTCAATCAGTTGGTCCGTAAGGGTAGAGATCAGGTGACTTACAAGTCCAACAGCCCTGCCATGCAGCACGGCCTGAACACCCTGAAGAACAGAACCACCGATCTGCCTTCTCCCCAGAAGCGCGGCGTGTGCACCGCTGTTCGTACCGCTACCCCCAAGAAGCCCAACTCCGCACTGCGTAAGATCGCTCGTGTGCGCCTGACCAACGGCTATGAGGTCACCGCCTATATTCCCGGCGAGGGCCACAGCCTGCAGGAGCACTCCGTGGTCATGATCCGCGGCGGCCGTGTGAAGGACCTGCCTGGCGTGCGTTACCACATCATCCGCGGTACGCTGGATACCCAGGGCGTCCAGGGCCGTATGCAGGCCCGCTCCAAGTACGGCGCCAAGCGCCCCAAGGCCAAGTAAGAGCGCATTCCCCCGCTTTGCCGAATAGGTAGACATGGTTTTTGACCATACATCAACTGTGGCGTACCTCTTTGGCAGGCAATACGCTGCGCTTTGCGCAGAGAGTACCTATGAATTCATAATTTTTAATGAAGGAGGGAAGCAAAGTGCCCAGAAGAGGTAATGTTCCCAAAAGAGAAATTCTGCCGGATCCTATGTACAATAGCGTTCTGGTGACCAAGCTGGTCAACAGCATTATGGTGGACGGCAAGAAGGGCGTGGCGCAGAAGGTCGTGTACGGCGCCTTTGACATCGTCAAGGAGAAGACCGGCAACGAGCCCCTGGAGGTGTTCACCGCCGCCATGGACAACATCATGCCCAGCCTGGAGGTCAAGGCCCGCCGTGTGGGCGGCGCCACCTATCAGGTGCCTATCGACGTCCGGCCCGCCCGGCGGCAGACCCTTGGCCTGCGCTGGCTGACCACCTATTCCCGCGCCCGCAGCGAGCGGACCATGGCCGAGCGCCTGGCCGCCGAGATCATGGACGCCGCCAACAACACCGGCAGCGCCGTGAAGAAGCGCGAGGATACCCACAAGATGGCCGAATCCAACAAGGCGTTCGCCCATTTCCGTTGGTAACTAATTAAGTTAGGAGAAACAAGTATGCCGAGAAAGGTATCTCTGGAAAACACAAGAAACATCGGCATTATGGCCCACATCGATGCAGGAAAGACCACCACTACGGAGCGAATCCTGTATTATACCGGCGTCAACTACAAGATCGGCGAAACCCACGACGGAACGGCCACCATGGACTGGATGGAGCAGGAGCAGGAGCGGGGCATCACCATCACCTCCGCCGCCACCACCTGCTACTGGTCCGGCTCCAAGCAGCAGTTCCCCCAGACCCGGATCAACATCATCGACACCCCGGGACACGTGGACTTCACCGTGGAAGTGGAGCGCTCCCTGCGCGTGCTGGACGGCTCTGTCACCGTCATGTGCGCCAAGGGCGGCGTGGAGCCCCAGTCTGAAACTGTGTGGCGCCAGGCCGACCACTACCAGGTGCCCCGCATGATCTATGTCAACAAGATGGACATCATGGGCGCGGACTTCTACAATGTTCTGCGCATGATTGATGAGCGTCTGAAGTGCAACGCCGTTCCCATCCAGCTGCCCATCGGCAAGGAGGCGGATTTCCGCGGCATCATCGACCTGGTGGAGATGGACGCGGACATCTACTACGACGAGCTGGGCAAGGACATGCGTGTGGAGTCCATCCCCGATGACATGATGGAGTTGGCAAAGGAGTATCGCGAGAAGCTCTTGGACGCAGTATCCATGTTCGACGATGAGATCATGGAGATGTACCTGGAAGGCAAGGATATCCCCACCGACAAGATCCGCACCGCCATCCGTCAGGCCACCATCGCCAACGAGATGGTGCCGGTCACCTGCGGTACGTCCTACCGGAACAAGGGTGTGCAGAAGCTGCTGGACGCCATTGTGGACTATATGCCCGCCCCGGTGGACATCCCCGCCATCAAGGGGACCAACCCCAAGACCGACGAGGAGGACGAGCGTCCCGCTGATGATAACGCCCCCTTCTCCGCCCTGGCCTTCAAGATCATGACCGACCCCTTCGTGGGCCGTCTGAGCTTCATCCGCGTCTACTCCGGTACCCTGAACACCGGCAGCGCCGTGCTCAACTCCACCAAGAACCAGCGCGAGCGCATCGGCCGCATCCTGCAGATGCACGCCAACCACCGGGAGGATATCGAAACGGTCTACTCCGGCGACATCGCCGCCGTGGTAGGCCTGAAGAACACCACCACCGGCGACACCCTGTGCGACCAGAACCATCCCATCATTCTGGAGTCCATGGAGTTCCCCGAGCCTGTGATCCGTGTGGCCATTGAGCCCAAGACCAAGGCCGGCCAGGAGAAGATGGGCGTTGCCCTGATGAAGCTGGCCGAGGAGGATCCCACCTTCAAGACCTACACCGATGAGGAAACCGGGCAGACCATCATCGCCGGCATGGGCGAGCTGCACCTGGAGATCATCGTGGACCGTCTGCTCCGGGAGTTTAAGGTGGAGGCCAACGTGGGCGCGCCCCAGGTGGCCTATAAGGAAACCATCAAGAAGAGCGTACAGCAGGAGACCAAGTACGCCCGTCAGTCCGGCGGTAAGGGCCAGTACGGTCACGTGAAGATCCGTGTGGAGCCCAACGAGTCCGGCAAGGGCTACGAGTTCATCAACGAAGTGGTGGGCGGCGCCATCCCCAAGGAGTATATCCCCGCGGTGGACGCCGGCATCCAGGGGGCCATGCAGGCCGGCGTGCTGGCCGGCTACCCTGTGGTGGACGTGAAGGTCACTCTGTACGACGGGTCCTACCACGAGGTGGACTCCTCCGAGATGGCCTTCAAGATCGCCGGTTCCATGGCCTTCAAGGAGGCCTGCCAGAAGGCGGATGCCACCCTGCTGGAGCCCATCATGAAGGTGTGCGTTATTGTCCCTGAGGAGTATATGGGCGACGTCATCGGCGACCTGAACAGCCGCCGCGGCCAGATCCAGGGCTTCGAGGCCCGCTCTGGTGCCCAGCAGATCGACGCCTTTGTGCCTCTGAGCGAGATGTTCGGCTACGCCACGGACCTCCGGTCCCGCACCCAGGGCCGCGGCCAGTACACCATGGAGCCCAGCCACTATGTGGAAGTGCCCAAGAACATCCGGGATAAGATCATCGACCAGCGCATGGGCGCCCGGAAAATGTAAGACCGCACGGATTTTCGTTGAAATCCTAAAACTGTATTGCATTTTCCAGCTAAATATTGTAAAATATGAGCGTTATGTCGGTAACGCTGAAATGAGTGTAGATTACTTTAAGATTTGATAGGAGGATTTCCCAAATGGCTAAGCAGAAATTTGAGAGAACGAAGCCCCATGTCAACATCGGCACCATTGGCCACGTTGACCACGGCAAGACCACTCTGACCGCTGCCATCACCAAGTGGCTGGCCCTGCAGGGCAAGGCCCAGTACACCGACTACTCCAGCATTGATAAGGCTCCTGAGGAGCGTGAGCGCGGCATTACCATCAACACCGCCCACGTGGAGTACGAGACCGAGAAGCGTCACTATGCCCACGTTGACTGCCCGGGCCACGCCGACTATATCAAGAACATGATCACCGGCGCTGCTCAGATGGACGGCGCTATCCTGGTCATC
>CAJFVK010000012.1 GCA_904420435.1 uncultured Oscillospiraceae bacterium | reverse complement strand
GCCGGCGGTCTTCAGGCCGTGCATGAAGGTGGAGTAGTTCACGCCGTTCATCTTGCAGGCGGCGCTGATGCGGGTGATCCACAGCTGACGGAAGTCCCGCTTCTTCAGCCGGCGGCCGGTGTAAGCGTAGGTCAGGGACTTCATCACCTGCTGGTTGGCCATCTTGAAGTGCTTGGACTTGCTGCCCCAATAGCCCTTGGCCATCTTCAGCACTTTACTTCTTCTCTTGCGGGTCATCATCGCGCCCTTAACTCTTGCCATATCTCAAAAGCCTCCTATTCTAGCGTATCGTTCAATTATTTGTAGGGAATCATCTTGCGGATGGCTGCCACATTGGTCTCGTCGGCATAGCCGCCAGCACGCAGACGACGGGTACGCTTGGTGTCCTTCTTGGTCAGGATATGGCTCTTGAAGGCCTTGGCACGCTTAACCTTACCGGTCTTGGTCAGGTTGAATCTCTTCTTTGCTCCACTGTGGGATTTCAGCTTAGGCATAGTCGTACTCCTCTCATATCTTCTTGCGGAAAAAGCAAGTGGGTTTACTTCTTGTTCTTGGGGGACAGGAACATGGACATGTGCCGCCCCTCCAGCTTGGCGCCCTTGTCCAGGGTAGCCACCTCGGCGCACTGCTCTGCAAACTTATCCAGCAGGTTCTTGCCGATGTCCGTGTGGGCCATCTCCCGGCCCCGGAAGCGTACGGAAACCTTCACCCGGTTCCCCTCGGTCAGAAACTTCTGGGCGTTCTTCAGCTTGACGTTGAAGTCCCCAACGTCAATTCCGGGGGACATCCGGATCTCTTTAATCTCCACCACATGCTGGTTCTTCCGGGCTTCCTTCTCCCGCTTTCCCTGCTCAAAGCGATACTTCCCGTAGTCCATCAGCTTACAGACCGGGGGCGTCGCCTGGGGAGAGATTTTTACCAGGTCGAGGCCCTTCTCGTCGGCAATGGCCAGCGCCTGGGCGGAAGACATGATTCCCAGCTGCTCGCCGTCGGTGCCGATGAGGCGCACCTCCCTGTCACGGATCTCCTCATTGAGCTGATGCATCACACTGCTAATAACCGAAGCACCTCCTAATCAACAAATTGCACACGGTTTTTGGGGATAAAACAAAACGACGGACGCCAAGAGCATCCGTCAACAGCCAAAACACGCCCTCTTCCCGGACGTGAACGAACCATTTTAACCTCTTTGCTTCCCGCTGGAGGTGAGGCGGATGCACCGGCCTTCTTTGTTTTGCGAGAGTAGTATACCCGCTTCTGGGATGTTTGTCAAGAGAAATTTTGGGATTTCCGGCGCAGAGAAGGCCCGCAGGGGGACTCCCCCGCGGGCCCGGCACTCAGGAGAACTCCATATTGGCGAAAATCCGCTCCATCCGCTCGTCCGGGAACCGCCGGTCGACAAACGCCTCCACTGCGTTGGAGGGCTCCTCCCCCGCCAGCCGCTCCGACCAGCGGAACACCGCCGTCAGGGTCACGATAGAGTTGACGATCAGGAAGGCCACCATGGCCCAGGTCAGGATCTTCCCCGCCCGGTTTGGCAGGCGCAAAATCAGCTTTGCCATCCGGGGATAGAGATCCTTGATCCAGAACACCCCCAGGATCCCCCAGAACACCGCGTACTGCAGGCAGATCCGCCCGTTGAGGTTGAAGGGCATATTGCTGTAGTCCCAGGAGCGGGAGCCGAAGGCCATCTCCTGCGCCCAGGAGCAGACATACTCCACCGCGCTGCCCACCACCATGCCCCCCAGGAAGGACAGCTGCCAGCTGCGGTTGCGGTACTTGTACAGCAGCAGCGTCAGCACCAGCGCGCCGATGCCGTAGAGCAGGTTGAACGGGCCGTACACCAGTCCCCGCCGGCTCTCCAGGTAGCCGTTCCAGACCAGGCACCAGAGCATCTCCACGATCACGCCGGCAAAGCTGCCGATGACGCACACCAGGGCCAGCTTGTAGAAGTTGATGCCCTGGGCGAAGTGGCGGATTTTCTCCTCCTCCATATCGATCACCGAGTTGGCCGGCGCTGCCGTTCTCCGCCGGCGCCGTTTGGACCCCGCCTGCCCCAGGCGGACCTCCAGCTCGTCGGCCAGGGCGGCTGTGCCCAGGTAGGCCCGCCGCAGGTTCGACGACGCCTTCTTCATGGACTGGATCTCCTGCCGCACCTCCTCGTGGAAGGGCTCGGAGAGCTCCCGCTGTCCGTCCGCCTCCTCCGCCAGCCGGATATAGTATCCGCCGCTGAGGTTCTCCTTCGTCTGCCGCTCCGCCTCCATCACTTCCCGGCTGAGCAGTTCCAGGCGGCTCTCCGCCGCCGCTTCGACCGCGATCTTTTGTTCCGTTACCGCCATAAAGCGCCTCCTTTCTGGCATCCTCCGCTTTTTTCGCGCAACAGATTGTGCCAGTATACCATATGCCGGCCAAGAAGTCCACCCCCTATCTTCCCGGCGGGAGCCCCCGCTCCTCCCCCAAAAATCCGCGGAATTTTCCGGGAATCCCTTTACAGGACGGCAAAAAACTGCTATACTTTCTTCGACATGACAGGTTGCCGCGGTACAGGGGAAGACCGGTGAAAGGCCGGCGCAGTCTTACCTCTACTGTATGCGCCCTTTTCGGGGCGTAAGCCAGAATACCTGGCCGCGGCAGGGTTTCCAGTTCTCTTAGGTGGAGAGGCTGCGCGGTCGAAGGGCTCATGCAGATACGCTCTCTCCCGTCGGGAGGGAGCCTTTTTCTTGTGCGGAGGGGACAGATGGCCAAGCTGGAGCACTATATCAACGTGGGGCAGAAGCGCCTGCGCTGCGGATACACCACCGGCACCTGCGCCGCGGCGGCGGCCCGGGGGGCGGCGGAGTTTCTCCTGTCCGGCCGGTGGGATGCCGTGGTGCGGGTCATAACCCCCGCCGGGATAGCCGTGGAGGCGGAGCTGCTGGAGCAGCGCGCCGGGACGGGCTGGGCCTCCTGCGCGGTGGAGAAGGACGGGGGCGACGACCCGGACATCACCGACGGTGCCCTGGTCTTCGCCCGGGTATCCCTGCGGGAAACGCCCGGCGTGGAGATTGACGGCGGCGAGGGCGTTGGCCGGGTAACCAAGCCGGGGCTGAACCAGCCGGTGGGGGCGGCAGCCATCAACTCCACCCCCCGGCGGATGATCGCCCAGGAGCTGGAGGCGGCCGCGGCGGCCGCCGGCTATGCGGGCGGTTTTGCGGTCACCATCTCCATCCCCGCCGGAAGGGCCCTGGCCGCCAAGACCTTCAACCCCAGGCTCGGCATCGTGGGGGGCATCTCCGTCCTGGGCACGGGGGGGATCGTCCGCCCCATGAGCGAGGCTGCCTTGATCGACACAACCGCCGCGGAGCTGTCCGCCCTCTATGCCGCCGGCTGCCGCCATGTGCTGGTGACCCCCGGCAACTACGGGGAGGACTTCTGCCGGGACGTGCTCCATCTGAGCCTCCGGTCCTGGGCCCTGTGCAGCAACTACGTGGGCGAGGCCATTGACCGGGCCGCCGCCCTGGGCTTTGAGAGCTTCCTGCTGGTGGGCCACTTGGGCAAGCTCATCAAGGTGGCCGGCGGGGCCATGAACACCCACTCCCGCGCCGCCGACGGCCGGCGGGAGACCCTCACCGCCCACGCCGCCCTCGCCGGGGCGGGGCGGGATTTGTGCCGGCGGCTCTTTGGCTGCCTGACCACCGACGAGGCCGTCCCCCTGCTCCGGGAGGCGGGCCTTCTGGAGCCGGTGATGGACTCCATTGCCCAGACCTTGGAGGAAAATCTCCGGCACCGGGCAGGAGAGGGCATGGCCATCGGGGCCCTGTTCTTCTCCAACCGGTACGGCATCCTGGGCCAGACGGCCCAGGCCGGGCAGCTTCTCCGGCATCACCAGCCGGCTTCTCCGGAGGGGGAGGCGCTGGGCAACAACTAAGGCTATTTCCCCATGCGCGCCCTCCCGGCGCGGTATGGGTCCCCATCTAAAAGAATGAAAAAGCAGGAGGAATCCATCCATGATCCACTTTGTTGGCGCCGGCAGCGGCGGCGCGGACCTGATTACCGTCCGGGGGGCCAGGCTCCTGGGCCAGGCGGACTGCATCATCTATGCCGGGAGCCTGGTAAACCCCGACGTGCTCCAGTATCAAAAGGAGGGCTGCGCCGTCTACGACAGCGCGGGCATGACTTTGGAGGACGTGATCGCCCTCATGGCGGAAAATGAAAAGGCCGGGAAGGACACCGTCCGCCTCCACACCGGGGACCCCAGCCTCTACGGGGCCATCCGGGAGCAGATGGATGAGCTGGACAGGCTGGGGCTCTCCTACGACGTGACCCCCGGCGTGTCCTCCTTCTGCGGGGCCGCGGCGGCCCTCCGGGCGGAGTACACCCTGCCGGAGGTGAGCCAGAGCGTCATCATCACCCGCATGGCCGGACGGACGCCGGTGCCGGAGGGGGAGGAGCTGCGGAAGATGGCCAGCCACGGCTGCACCATGGTGCTCTTCCTCTCCACCGGCCTTTTGGAGGATGTGGAGCGGGAGCTCCTGGCCGGCGGCGCCTACACCGCCGACACCCCGGCGGCCATCGTCTACAAGGCCACCTGGCCGGATGAGAAGGTCTTCCGCTGCACCGTGGGCACCCTGGCCCAGACCGCCCGGGACAACCACATCACCAAGACCGCCCTCATCACCATCGGCAATTTCCTGGGAAACGACTACGAGCGCAGCAAGCTCTACGACCCGGGCTTCACCCACGGCTACCGGGAGGCCAGCCGATGAACATCGCCCTCACCGCCTTTACCCGGCGGGGAGCGGCTCTGGCCAAAGCCCTGGCGGAGGCCCTGGAGGCGGACGGCCACTCCTGCGCGCTGGCCTGCCAGGAGAAGCTCCGGGACATTCTCCCCGGCGCGGAGATCTACGCGAGTCTGGGCCGGTGGGCGGGGGAGCAGTTCTCCCGCCGGGACGCCCTCCTCTTTGTGGGCGCCTGCGGCATCGCCGTCCGGGCCATCGCCCCCTATGTGAAGGACAAGTTCACCGACCCGGCCGTGGTCTGCGTGGACGAGGGGGGCCGGTTCGCCGTGCCCCTCCTCAGCGGCCACGTGGGCGGCGCCAACGACCTGGCCCGCCGGACGGCGGCCATCACCGGCGGCCAGGCCGCCATCTCCACCGCCACCGATGTCAACGGTCTCTTCGCTGTGGACGAGTGGGCGGTGAAAAACGGTTTCGCCATCACCGACCGGCAGCTGGCCAAGGCGGTATCCGCCGCCCTGCTGGCCGGGGAAAAGGTGGGCTTCGCCAGCGACTTTGCCCTGGAGTGCCCCAGAGGGCTCTGGGAGGGGGAGGCGGAGCTGGGGGTGTGGGTCACCTGCCGGGGCGCCGGCGGGCCCTTTCCCCGGACCTTGCGCCTGGTGCCCCGGTGCCTGGCCCTGGGCGTCGGCTGCCGCCGGGGGACCAGTGAGGAGGCCATCCGCTCCGCCGTGGAGTCGGTGCTGGCCGGCTGGGATCTGGCGTCCATCCGCCAGGTGGGGACCATTGACCTCAAAAAGGACGAGCCGGGGCTGCTGGCCTTCTGTGCCTCCCTGGGGATTCCCCTGGTGACCTACACCGCGGAGGAGCTCCAAAAGGCCGAAGGGGCCTTCACCTCCTCGGACTTTGTCCGGAGCGTCACCGGGGTGGACAACGTCTGCGAGCGGGCGGCAGTCCTCTCCGGCGGGCGGCTGACGGTCCCCAAGCAGTCCGGCGGCGGGGTCACCGTGGCGGTGGCCATGCTGCCCGGCTTTTGATGCACGATCTCATGTTTTCACATTACATATGAAGGAGAAGCAACCGATGAAGCTGACTGTTGTGGGCCTGGGGCCCGGGGCCGGGGAGGATCTGACCGGCCGGGCGCGCCGCGCCATTGAAGAGGCCGACCTGGTGGTGGGCTACACCGCCTATATCGCCCTGATCCGGGACCAGTTCCCGGACAAGGAGATGCGCTCCACGGGGATGAAAAAAGAGGTGGACCGGTGCCGCATGGCGGTGGAGGCCGCGGCGGGCGGAAAGAACGTGGCCGTGGTCTGCTCCGGAGACTCCGGGGTCTACGGCATGGCCGGCCTCATCTACGAGGTTTCCCGGGAGTTTCCCCCCATCGACATTGAGGTGGTGCCCGGCATCACCGCCGCCTGCGGCGGCGCCGCAGTGCTGGGAGCGCCCCTGACCCACGACTTCGCCGTCATCTCCCTGAGCGACCTGCTGACCCCTTGGGAGAAGATCGAGAAGCGGCTGGCCGCGGCGGCGGAGGCGGATTTCGTCATCTGCCTCTACAACCCCCGCAGCCACAGCCGCTCCGACTACCTCCGGCGGGCCTGCGACATCCTGCTGACCCACGGCAAGAGCCCGGACACGGTCTGCGGCTTTGTGCAGAACATCGGCCGGGAGGGGGAGCGGGCGGTGACCTGTTCCCTGAAGGCCCTGCGGGACAACGAGGATGTGGACATGTTCACCACCGTCTTCATCGGCAACAGCCAGACGGAGCTGATCGGCGGCAGGATGGTCACCCCCCGGGGCTACCTCCAGCGGGAGGAGAACGGGAAGTAGACCCTTGGCCGACCCCTTTTCTGTCCGCAACAGGACGACAATTTCTGTACCGCTTCCCCCGGCTGTCCAGGGAAAGGAAGGAGCAATCTTGTGAACATCTTACTCTTTGGCGGCACCATTGAGGGCCGCACCCTGGCCCTGTGGCTCCGGGATCAGAACATCCCCTTCCAGATCTCCGTGGCCACGGAGTACGGCGGTGAGCTGCTGGACGGGGACATCAGCGCCCACGTGGGCCGGTTCAGCGAGGCGGAGATGGAGGATTACCTCCGGCGGGGTCGCTTTACCCACGTGGTGGACGCCACCCACCCCTATGCCCATCTGGTCACCGCCTCCATCGCCCAGGCCTGCCGGAATACCGGCCTTCCCCTGCTCCGTCTGGTACGGGATGGGGATATAAAGGGTAATTGGTTGACTGCCGTTGATGCAAAGGACGCAGCAGCCCGGCTCCAGTCTATGGAGGGCAATATTATGTTAACAACCGGCAGCAAGGAGCTGGACGCCTTTGCCCTGCCGGATCTGCGGGAGCGGTGCTTCCCCCGGGTGCTGCCCACCCGGGAGAGCCTGGACCGCTGTCTGACCCTGGGCTTCCCCGCCAAGCAGGTCATCTGTATGCAGGGGCCCTTCTCCCAGGAGCTGAACCTGGCGCTGATCCGCCAGTTTCATATCCGAGTCCTGGTGACCAAGGCCACCGGCGCCGCCGGCGGCTTCTGGGACAAGGTGGAGGCCGCCCGGGAGGCGTCCTGCGCCCTGCTGGTGATCGGGCGGCCCGTCCACGAGGAGGGGCTGTCCCTGGAAGGCGTACAGGAGGCAATTCTTCGCTGGAGGGAAGAGGCATGAAGGTTTATCTGGTAGGCGTGGGTCTGGGCAATCCGGACACCATGACTGTGGCGGCCCGCCGGGCCATTGAGGAGAGCCCCCTGCTCATCGGGGCTCCCCGGCTGCTGGAGGGGTATGAGGGCAAGACCCTGCTGCCCCTGATCGCCGCGGCGGACATTGCCGCCGCCATCAACAGCGCCCCTGAGGGCCCCGCGGCGGTGCTCCTCAGCGGGGATGTGGGCTTCTACTCCGGAGCCAGGAACCTCTACCCCCTGCTCCAGGCCCACCAGGTGGTGACCATCCCGGGCATCAGCAGCCTGGTGTACTTCTGCGCCCGGCTTCGTACCCCCTGGCAGGACGTCCACCTGGTGTCCGCCCACGGCCGGAGCCACAACGCCCCCGGGGCAGTCCAGAGCCACGGGAAGACCTTTATCCTCACCGGCGGCAGCTACCGGGCGGGGGACCTGTGCGCGGACCTGTGCGCCTGGGGACTGGAGAACGTCCGGGTCAGCGTGGGAGAGCGGCTGAGCTACCCCGACGAGGCCATCACCGCCGGCACTGCCGGGGAGCTGGCCGGCCGGGACTTTGACAGCCTGGCGGTGGTGCTGGCGGAGAATCCCGCCCCGGTCCGCCGTCCCTTCCAGGCACCGGCCCTCTCTGACGGGGACTTCCTCCGGGACAAGGTCCCCATGACCAAGGAGGAGATCCGCTGCCTCTCCATCGCCAAGCTCCATCTCCGGCCGGATCACACCCTCTGGGACGTGGGGGCCGGCACCGGCTCCGTTTCCTGCGAGGGCGCCCTGGCGGTCAATGAGGGGCGGGTCTACGCCGTGGAGCGGAAGGACGAGGCGGTGGAGCTGCTCCGGCGGAACCGGGAGGCCCTGGGCCTCAGCAATCTGCACATCGTCCCGGGCCTGGCCCCGGAGGCCCTCCGTGAGCTGCCGGCACCGGACCGGGTGTTTCTCGGCGGCACAGCGGGCAGCATGGAGGAGATCCTCCGCTGTGCCCTGGAGAAAAATCCGTCCGTCCGCTTTGTGGTGAACGCGGTGACCCTGGAAACCCTCTCGGAGATCCTCCGGTGCTTCGCGGCCCTGGGGATCGACGACACGGACATGGTCCAGGTTTCCGTCACACGGACCCGGAAGGCGGGCAGCTATCATCTGATGGACGCCCAGAATCCGGTATGGATCGTGTCCGGGGAGGTTCGCCATGGATAACGCCCTGCCCCGTCTGCTCCTCTGCGCCGGCGCCAGCGGCGGCGGCAAGACCACCGTCACCTGCGCCCTGCTGAAGGCCTTTCAGAACCGCGGGCTCTCCCCCGCCGCCTTCAAGTGCGGACCGGACTACATCGACCCCATGTTCCACAGCGAGGTCATCGGCGTACCCAGCCGGAACCTGGACCTGTTCTTCCTGGGGGAGGACACCGCCTGCGCCCTGCTGCTGGAAAACGGACAGGGCCACGGGATCAGCCTGCTGGAGGGGGTCATGGGCTACTACGACGGCATCGGCATGTCCAGCGACGCCGGCGCCTACCACCTGGCCCGGGCCACCCAAACCCCCGCCGTCCTGGTGCTGGACGCCCGTGGCCGGGCCCTGACCGCGGCGGCGGAGGTCCAGGGCATGCTCGCCTTCCGGCCGGACAGCGGCATCCGTGGGGTGATCCTCAACCGGGTTTCCCCCATGCTCTACCCCCGGCTGAAGGCGGCCATTGAGGAGGCCTGCGGCCTGCCGGTCTACGGGTATCTCCCCAGCCGGCCGGACTGCGCCCTGGAGAGCCGGCACCTGGGGCTGGTGACCGCCGCCGAGGTGGAGGATCTCCAGCGGAAGATCGATCTGCTGGCCCGCCAGGCGGAGGAGAGCGTGGACCTGGAGGGCCTGCTGGCCCTGGCCCGGTCCGCCCCCGCTCTGGATCCGCCGGCCCTCCCCCTGCCCACCCCTGTGGCCGGACGGCCCAGGATCGCGGTGGCCCGGGACCGGGCTTTCTGCTTCTACTACGCGGACTCCCTCCGCCTGCTGGAGCGGCTGGGGGCGGAGCTGGTTTCCTTCTCCCCCCTGGCGGACCGTGCCCTTCCGGAGGGAACCGCCGGCCTCTACCTGGGGGGCGGCTACCCGGAGCTCTACGCCAAGCAGCTGTCGGAAAACAAGCCCATGCGGGAGGCGGTCCGGAGCGCCCTGGCCGGCGGGATGCCGGCCATCGCCGAGTGCGGCGGCTTCCTCTACCTCCACGAGGCCCTGGCCGACCAGGAGGGGACCCTCTGGCCCATGGCCGGTCTGATCCCCGCCAGCGCCCGGAACACCGGGCGGCTGAGCCGATTCGGCTACGTGACCCTGACCGCCCGGACGGACGGCCTTCTGGGGAGCGCAGGCGCCCAGATGCCCGCCCACGAGTTCCACTACTGGGACAGCACCGCCCCGGGAGCGGACTTCCACGCCCAAAAGCCCCAGTCCAGCCGCGGCTGGGACTGCGCCTACCATACATCCACCCTGTACGCCGGCTTCCCCCACTTCCACCTCTGGGCCCGCCCGGAGGCGGCCAAGCGCTTTGTGGAGGCCTGCGCCCAATAGCCTTTAGTCTTTCAAATTTTTAAGGAGAGTGAGAGAAATGACCCTGCAAGAAGTTCTTTCCGCCATTCATCCTGCCGACGCGGCCGCCCGGCAGGCCGCCCTGGACCACTGGAGCACCGTGGCCCATCCCCTCCACAGCCTGGGGCTGCTGGAGGACGCGGTGGTCCGCATCGCCGCCGTCCAGGGGACCGCGGACGTCCGCATCGACAAGCGGGTGGTGGTGGCCATGTGCGCCGACAACGGCGTGGTGGCCGAGGGTGTCACCCAGACCGGCCAGGAGATCACCGCCATGGTCTGCGAGGGCATGAACCGGGGCAACTCCAGCGTGTGCTGCATGGCCCGGGTGGCAGACGCCCGGGTGATCCCCGTGGATATCGGCGTGGCGGTCCCTGTGGAGGGGGAGAACATCCTGCAGCGGAACATTCGCCGGGGCACCGGCAACCTGGCGGTGGAGAGCGCCATGACCCGGGAGGAGTGCGAGCGCGCCATCCTCACCGGCGTGGAGATCGTCCGGGACCTGGCCCAGGAGGGCTGCAAGCTGATCGTCACCGGCGAGATGGGCATCGGCAACACCACCACCTCCGCCGCTGTCACCGCCGTGCTGCTGGGGCAGGACGTGGAAGCCGTCACCGGCCGGGGGGCCGGCCTCTCCAGCGAGGGGCTCCGCCGGAAGGTGGACGCCATCCGCCGGGGCATCGCCGTGAACCGGCCGGACCCCGCCGACCCGGTGGACGTGCTCAGCAAGGTGGGCGGCCTGGATATCGCCGGCCTGACCGGCGTCTATCTGGGGGGCGCCCTCTACCATGTGCCGGTGCTGATCGACGGGCTGATTTCCTCGGTGGCGGCCCTGGCGGCCTACCGCCTCTGCCCCGCCGCCCGGGACGCCATGATCGCCACCCACGCCTCCAACGAGCCGGCGGGCCAGCTGGTGCTCCGGGCGCTGGAGCTGGAGCCGGTGGTCTACGGCCACCTGTGCCTGGGAGAGGGCACCGGCGCCATCACCCTGGTGCCTCTGCTGGATATGGCCCTGGCCCTCTACCGGGAGATGTCCTCCTTCCAGGAGTTTAACATGGACGCCTACGTCCCTCTCACCTGAGATGCTGCTCTACGTCAGCGGCGGCTCCGGCAGCGGCAAGTCCGCCTGGGCTGAGAGCCGGATCGTTTCCTCCGGCCTGCCGGAGCGGATCTACATCGCCACCATGGACCCCTCCGGGCCGGAGGGGCAGCGCCGGGTGGAGCGCCACCGGCGCCTCCGGGCGGGGAAGGGCTTTGTCACCCGGGAGCAGCCGGTGGACCTTCCCTCCCTCCAGGTGCCAAGAGGTTGCGCCGCCCTGCTGGAGGATCTGACCAACCTCTTCGCCAACGAGTGGTTCACCGTTTCCCCGGAGGGGGCGGCGGAGCGGGTGCTCCGGGGCATCCAGGCCCTGAAGGACACCGCGGCCCTCACCGTGATCGTGGGCAACGACCTCTTCTCCGACGGCTTGGACTACGAGGCGGAGACCCGCCGCTATCTGGAGGCCCTGGCCGCTTTGAACCGGTCCGCCGCCGCCCTGGCCGACGGGGTCTATGAGGTGGTGTGCGGCATCCCCATCTGCCACAGAAAGGAGGAGGGGCTGTGAAATCCCTTCTCATTGCCTTTGCCATGTACTCCAAAATTCCCGTTCCCCAGACCGACTGGGAGAAGCGGGCCCTGTCCAAGGCCATGTGCTGGCTGCCCCTGGTGGGGGTGGTGATGGCCCTGGTGCTGGCCGCCTGGCTGAAGGCTGCGGCCTTTCTCCAGCTCTCCCCCTTCCTCACCGGGACGGTGGCTATGCTGGTGCCGGTGGCCCTCTCTGGTGGGATCCACCTGGACGGGCTGTGCGACACCGCCGACGCCCTGGCCAGCAACCAGAGCCGGGAGCGGAAGCTGGAGATCCTGAAGGACTCCCACACCGGGGCCTTCGCCATCATTCTCTGCGGCATCTACCTGCTGCTGTCGGCGGCCCTCTGGACCGAGGCGGACCACAGCGCCTGGCTGGTGCTCGCCCTGATTCCGGCGGTGTCCCGGTGCGCGGCGGGGCAGCTGGTGGTCACCATGCCCAACGCCCGGGGCAGCGGCCTTCTGGCCACGTTTATCGAGCCCATGGACGGAAAGGTAGCCCGGGTGGTCATGGTCCTCTGGTGCCTGGGGGCCCTGGTGGCCCTGTTGGCGGCGGATTTGGTGCTGGGGGCCTGCGCCGCCGCCGGCGCCCTCCTGTGCCGGATCTGGTTTGTCCACCTGGCCAAAAAGCAGTTCGGCGGCCTGACCGGGGACCTGGCGGGCTGCTTCCTCCAGCTGTGCGAAACCGCCTGCGTGGCGGCTGTGGTGCTGGGGCAGAAGATCGGAGGGGTGCTATGATTCTCGTGATCGGCGGCGCGGGCCAGGGGAAGCTCTCCTGGGCCCTCCGCTTTACCGGCCTGCCGGCGGACCAGGTTTCCGGCCGCCCGGAGGACTGTCCCCCCATCCTCCGCCGCCTGGAAACGTGGCTGAAAACGGAGGAGGACCCCATGCCCGCCCTGGAGGCGTACCTCCGGCGGCGGCCCGACGGCGTGATCCTCTGCGATGAGGTGGGCTGCGGCGTGGTACCTATGGACAGCGCCGACCGGGCATGGCGGGAGCGGGTGGGCCGCACCTGCTGCGCCCTGGCGGAGCGGGCGGACAAGGTGGTCCGCCTGTACTGCGGCATCCCCTCTATGATTAAAGGAGCGTAGCGAGATTTTGGAACTGATACTGATTCGACACGGCACCACCCAGGGCAACCTGGAGCGCCGCTTCATCGGCCGGACCGACCTGCCCCTCCTGCCGGCAGGGGAGGACCTGGCCCGGCGGGTGGGCGCCTCCCTCCCGCCGGTGGACCACGTGTACCACAGCCCGATGCTCCGGTGCGTTCAGACCGCCCGGCTTCTCTGGCCCGGCAGCGGCATGACGGCGGTGGAGGACCTGCGGGAAACGGACTTCGGTCCCTTCGAGGGGAAAAACCACGAGGAGCTGAAGGACGATCCCCTCTACCAGCGGTGGATCACCGCCCCGGATCCGGGCGCTGTCCCTGTGGGGGAGAGCGCCCAGGCGGTGGCCCGGCGGGTATCCTGTGGACTTCGCGCCCTCCTGGAGGACGCCCGGTCCAGAGGCTATGGCCGGGTGGGGGTGGTGAGCCACGGCGGGGCCCTGATGGCCCTGATGGCCTGCTTCGGCCGGCCGGAGCGCCCCGCCCTCTACGACTGGAGCTGCCCCAACTGCGGCGGCTGGCGGGCGGCGGTGGAGGAGCCCCTGGCCCTGCGGGTGCTGGAGGCAGTGGGAGGTGAGCGGCCATGACCCTTCCTCTGCTCACGCTCCACTTCGCGGCCCTGACAGCGGGCTTCCTGCTGGACCTCCTGCTGGGGGACCCCCACTGGGCCCCCCACCCGGTCCGGGCCATTGGCCGGCTGATCGCCGCCCTGGAGCCGCCTCTGCGGCGGGTCTTTCCCTCCTCTGACCGGGGGCTGCTGGCCGCCGGCGCCGCCCTGGTGGCGCTGGTGCTGCTGATCCCCACGGCGCTGACGGTGCTGCTGCTCTATCTGTGCGGCTTGGTGAGCCCCTGGCTGGCCTTCGCGGCGGAAACCATCCTCTGCTACCAGCTGCTGGCCGCCCGGTCCCTGCGGGACGAGAGCATGGCGGTCTGCCGGGCTCTGGAGCAGGGCACCCTGGACCAGGCCCGCCACGCGGTGAGCATGATCGTGGGCCGGGACACGGAGCGGCTGGACCGCTCCGGCGTGGCCAAGGCGGCGGTGGAAACCGTGGCGGAAAACGCCGGGGACGGGGTCATCGCCCCTCTCCTCTTCCTGGCCATCGGCGGAGCGCCCCTGGGGATGCTCTATAAGGCCTGCAACACCATGGACTCCATGGTGGGCTACCGGAACGACCGCTACCTCTACTTCGGCCGCTGCGCCGCCCGGCTGGACGACGTGCTGAACTTCCTCCCCGCCCGGCTGGCGGGCCTGCTTATGTGCCTGGCCGCCCCCCTGGCGGGCCTGGACGGGAAAAATGCCCTCCGGATCTTCCGGCGGGACCGGAAAAACCACAAGTCCCCCAACTCCGCCCACACGGAGGCCGCCGCAGCCGGCGCCCTCCACATTCTGCTGGCGGGTCCCAATTACTACTTCGGCCAGCTGGTGGTCAAGCCCACCATCGGCGACGACGACCGGCCGGTGGAGCCCTCGGACATCCGCCGGGTCAACCGGCTGATGCTGACCACGGCGGCCCTGGCGGCGGCGCTCTTCAGCCTGCTGCCCCTGGCGGCCTGTCTGGCGGCCCTGTAATCCGGCGCGCCTTCCGGCCGCCATCCCATGGAAGCAAAGGAGTCCTGCTCATGCCTACTTATACCCACGGCGGCGACATCTGGGCCTACAGCCGGCCCATGCTGGATTTTTCTGCCAATCTCCACCCCCTGGGGATGCCCCCGGCGGTGGCGGAGGCGGCCCGGTCCGCCGTAGCGGACGCGGTCCACTACCCCGACCCCCTGTGCCGCGCCCTGCGCGGGGCCATCGCCCGGCGGGACGGTGTTCCGCCGGAGCAGGTGCTCTGCGGCGGCGGCGCGGCGGACCTGATCGTTCGCCTGTGCCTGGCCCTCCGGCCACGGTCCGCCCTGGTCACCGCCCCTACCTTCTCTGAATACGAGGAGGGGCTCCGGCTCACCGGCTGCGGCGTCCGGCGGCACCTCCTCCTGCCGGAGGGGCAGTTCGACCTGACGGACGCCATCCTCCCGGAGATCCGGGAGGGGCTGGACGTGCTCTTCCTCTGCAACCCCAACAACCCCACCGGCCGGCTGATCGACCCGGACCTGCTCTCGGAGATCTGCCGGCGCTGCGGCCAGACGGGTACCCGGCTGGTGGTGGACGAGTGCTTCCTGGAGCTGACGGAGGGGGACGGCGCCGCCGGGCTCCTCCGGGAGAACCCCCACCTGTTTTTGCTCCGGGCCTTCACCAAAACCTACGCCATCCCCGGCCTCCGGCTGGGGTACGGTCTGTGCGCCGACCTGGACCTTCTGGACCGGATGTCCCGGGCTGGGCAGCCCTGGGGGGTGTCCACGGTGGCCCAGGCCGCCGGCGTGGCCGCCTGCGCCCTGCCGGACTGGCCGGAGCAGGGCCGGGCCCTTTTGCGGGAGCAGCGCCCGTTCCTGCTCCGGGGGCTGGAGGAGCTGGGATGCGCCGTGTGGGCGGGGGCGGCCAACTACCTGCTCTTCCGCGTCCCCGGCGTCTTTGACCTGAAGGAGCGCCTGGAGGGACAGGGCATCCTGATCCGCTCCTGCGCCAACTACCCCGGGCTTGGCCCGGACTACTACCGGACAGCGGTCCGCACCGGCGGAGAAAACAGCGCGCTGCTCCGGGCTTTGAAGGAGGTTTTACAGTAAGATGGCAAAATCCATTATGATCCAGGGCACCGCCTCCAACGCGGGGAAGAGCCTGCTGTGCGCGGGGCTGTGCCGCATCTTTGCCCAGGACGGGTACAAGGTGGCCCCCTTCAAATCCCAGAACATGGCCCTGAACTCCGCCATCACCGCCGAGGGGCTGGAGATGGGCCGGGCCCAGGTGGTCCAGGCCCAGGCCGCCGGCGTGGCGCCGGTGGCGGACATGAACCCCATCCTCCTCAAGCCCACCAGCAACGTGGGCTCCCAGGTGATCGTGGGGGGCGTCCCCCGGGGCACCATGGGGGCGGTGGAGTACTACCGGTACAAAAAGCAGCTCTGGCCCGACGTGCTGGCCGCCTACCAGCGGCTGGACGCGGCATACGACATCATCGTCATGGAGGGGGCCGGCTCCCCGGCGGAGATCAACCTCCGGGAGGACGACTTTGTGAACATGGGCCTGGCCCAGCGCACAAACACCCCGGTCCTCCTGTGCGGGGACATCGACCGGGGCGGCGTGTTCGCCTCCCTCTACGGCACGGTGAAGCTCCTGGAGGAGGACGAGCAGGCCCTGATCCGGGGGCTGCTCATCAACAAGTTCCGGGGGGACCCGGAGATCCTGCGGCCGGGCCTCAAGCAGCTGGAGGATCTCACCGGCAAGCCGGTGCTGGGGGTGGTGCCCATGCTGGACGTGGACATCGACGACGAGGACTCCCTCTCCACCCGGCTGGACCGGGAGCGGCGGGTGGGGCTCATCGACATCGCTGTGGTCCGCCTGCCAAGGCTCTCCAACTTTACCGACTTCAACCCCCTGGAGCGGCTGGAGCAGGTGACGCTCCGGTACGTCCGGGACCCCAGGGAGCTGGGCAACCCAGACCTGATTATCCTGCCGGGCACCAAGAACACCATGGACGACCTGCGCTGGCTCCGGGAGAGCGGCATGGAGGCCAAGATCCTCCAGCACGCGGAGCGGGGCGGCGCCGTGGTGGGCATCTGCGGCGGCTACCAGATGCTGGGCCGGGAGGTATCCGACCCCGACCATGTGGAGGGGGGCGGCACCCTTCGTGGCATGGGGCTGCTGCCCCAGCGCACGGTGTTCCTGGGGGAGAAGACCCGCACCCAGGTTACCGGTTCCTTCACCGCCGGGTCCGGGATCTTCCGGGCCATGAAGGGGGTCCCCTTCACCGGCTATGAGATCCATATGGGCGAAACCACCCTGGAGAGCGGAGCTTCCCCCATTTTGTCCCTGGAAAACCAGAACGGCGAGGGCAAGACGGACGGCCTGGCCGCCGGCAACGTCTGGGGCTGCTACATCCACGGGATCTTTGACCGGGGGGAGTGCGCCGCGGCCCTGATCAACTGCCTCATGACGGCCCGGGGCCTGAGCCCGGAGGCCGCCGCGGTGGACTGGGCGGACTACCAGCAGCAGCAGTACGACAAGCTGGCGGACGGCCTGCGGTCCGCCCTGGATTTGGACCGGATTTACCGGATTTTGAATCGGGAGGAGTGATCGAATGGAAAAAATTCATCTGCAGCGGGTGGCCCCCGCGGAGATCGAGCAGCGCAGCATGGAGATCATCCGGAGCGAGATGGGCCCCCACAGCTTCACGGCGGAGCAGCTGCCGGTGGCCCTGCGGTGCATCCATACCAGCGCCGACTTTGACTATGTGAAAAACCTGGTCTTTACGGAGGGCGCCGTGGCTGCCGGCCTGGCGGCCATCCGGAGCGGCTGCACCATCGTCACCGACACCCAGATGGCCCGCTCGGGCATCAACAAGCGGGTCCTGGAGAAGTTCGGCGGCCAGGCGGTGTGCTTCATGTCCGACCCGGATGTGGCTGCGGAGGCCAGGGAGCGGGGAGAAACCCGGGCCACCGTGTCCATGGAGCGGGCGGCGGCCATCCAGGGCCCCGTCATTCTGGCCATCGGCAACGCCCCCACCGCCCTGGTCCGTGCCTGTGAGCTCATGAACGAGGGGAAGTTCTCCCCCGCCCTGGTGATCGGCGCCCCGGTGGGCTTTGTGAACGTAGTGGAGAGCAAGGAGCTCCTCCGCTCCATGCCCGGGGAGCACATCATCGCCATGGGCCGCAAGGGCGGCAGCAATATTGCCGCCACCATCTGCAACGCCATGCTCTACATGGCGTCCGACAACCAGCGGGAGTGATCCCCTCCCTGCCGCCCTTTCCCGCGCCTCGCGCGGGAATCCACCACTCTCTCACCGGAGGTAACCTATGAAAAAAGCGATTCTGGCGGTGTCCTTCGGCACCACCTTCCACGACACCCTGGAGAAGAACATCGCCGCCATTGAAAACGATCTGGCTGCCGCCTTCCCGGACCGGGCCCTGCGCCGGGCCTTCACCAGCGGCATGGTGATCCGCCGCCTGCGGGAGCGGGACGGCCTGGAGGTGGACAACGTGTCCCAGGCCCTGGAGCGCCTGCAGCGGGAGGGCTTCACCGACGTGGTGGTCCAGCCCACCCACGTGATGAACGGGGACGAGTACGACAAGCTCCGCTCCCTGGCGGAGCCCTTCGCCGGCGGCTTCGACCATCTGGCCTTCGGCGCCCCCCTCCTCACCGCCACCCGGGATTACCACGACGTGGTGGACGCCATGCTGGAGCGGCTGCCCGCCCAGGCCCCGGACACGGCCATTGTCCTTATGGGCCACGGCACTACCCACCACGCCAACGCCGTCTACGCGGCCCTGGAGTACGTCTTTCACGACAGCGGCCGGGAGGACGTCCACATCGGCACCGTGGAGGGCTATCCCAGCTTTGAGGAGATCTGCCGCCGGCTGGGGGAGCACCCGGACGTGCGGAACGTGGTCTGCGCGCCGCTGAT
Source organism: uncultured Oscillospiraceae bacterium (assembly GCA_904420435.1). Taxonomy (GTDB): domain Bacteria; phylum Bacillota; class Clostridia; order Oscillospirales; family Oscillospiraceae; genus CAJFPI01. The sequence continues at coordinate 14,339 of CAJFVK010000012.1, read as the reverse complement.
GGTGGTGGCCGGCGACCACGCGAAAAACGACCTGGCCGGAGCGGAGGAGGATTCCTGGCAGTCCCAGCTGGAGAAGCGGGGCTACGCTGTCCGCTGCATCCTGGAGGGGCTGGGGGAGAACCCGGCCATCCGGGCCATCTTCGTCCGCCACGCCCAGGAGGCCGCTGTCTAACAGGCCGCCAACCCACACAAACACGCCGGCCGGAGGGCCGCGACAGGAGGAACAAAGCATGAATCGAGGCATTCTTTACGGGCTGGGCGTGGGCCCCGGCGACCCGGAGCTGCTGACGGTGAAGGCCGTCCGCATCCTGCGGGAGGCGGACGTGATCGCCGTGCCCGACAAGGGCAGCGGGGAGAAGACCGCCCTGAACATTGTCAAAACGTACGTGGAGGGCAAACCCCTGCTCCCCTGCTCCACCCCCATGGTCCGGGACCAGGCGGTGCTGGACGCCGCCCACGATGAGATCGCGGAGCGGATCTGCGCCCTGCTGGAGGAGGGAAAGCAGGTGGCCTTCATCACTCTGGGGGACCCCACGGTCTACTCCACCTATATGTATGTCCACCGCCGGGTCCTGGCGCGTGGCTATGAGGCGGTGCTGGTGCCGGGGGTCACCTCCTTCTGCGCCGTGGCCGCCCGGCTGGGGGAGAGCCTCTGCGAGCGCAGCGACCGGCTGCTGATCGTCCCCGCCTCCCACAAGGACGTGGAGGACTGCCTCAGCGTGGACGCCAACCTGGTGTTCATGAAGGCCGGCCGGGAGATCGGCGCCCTGAAGGAGACCCTCCGCTCCCACGGACTGCTGGACCGGGCCTCCCTGGTGGAAAACTGCGGCATGGAGGGGGAGCGGGTCTGGCGCCGGATGGCCGATATGCCAGACGACTCCGGCTATTTCTCCGTGGTGATCGTCAAGAAGGGGGAAGAGGCATGAACATCTGCATGTCGGGCCTGGACTACAGCCTGGCCCCCATCGCCCTGCGGGAGCAGCTGAGCTTCACCAAAAACGCGGTGATGGATATGGACCAGGCCATCTGCGCCGCCGACGGGGTCCGGGGGGCGGTGCTCCTGTCCACCTGCAACCGCACGGAGCTCTACCTCTCCCTGGACGACGGCGTCCAGGCGGACCCGGGGGAGCTCCTGTGCCGGGCGGCGGGGCTGTCCTACGAGCCCTTCGCCCCGGCCTTTCTCACCCGCCGGGGGGAGGACTGCGCCCGCCACCTGATGGCGGTGGCCTGCGGCCTGGAATCCCAGATTCTGGGGGAGGACCAGATCCTCACCCAGGTGAAGACCGCCGCCCTCCTGGCCCGGCAGGCCGGCTGCGGCGAGGCGGCTCTGGAAACTCTGTTCCGGCTGGCCGCCGCCTGCGGCAAGTCCGCCAAGTCCGGCGGACGGCTGACCGGGGTGGCCACCTCTGCCGCCCACCGGGCCGTGGAGGCCGCCCGGGAGCGGCTGGGGGATCTGGCCGGAAAGCGGGCCCTGGTCATCGGCAACGGGGAGATGGGCCGGCTGGCCGCGTCCCTCCTGGTGGAGGCGGGCTGCGATACGACGGTGACCCTCCGGTCCTACCACCACGGGGAGACCGTGGTGCCGGCGGGCTGCGCCGTGGTCCCCTATGACGACCGGTTCCTCGCTATGGAGGGGATGGATCTGGTCCTCTCCGCCACCACCAGTCCCCACTACACCATCTACACCCAGCCCTTCCAGGCGGTGAAGAATCCCCCCTCCCTGCTGATCGACCTGGCCATCCCCCGGGACATCCAGCCGGAAACCGGGGATCTGCCCGGCGTGGCGCTGCTGAACGTGGACGACCTGGGCCGGGCGGTCGTGGGGGCGGACGCCAAGGCCCTGGCGCGGGTGGAGGCGGTGATGGACGAGCACCTGGAGCGGTTTCGCCAGTGGAGCATCTACCGGGAGAGCCTCCCGGCCCTGGAGGAGCTGAAGGCTGTCCTCCGGGTCCGGATCGGCGCCTATCTGGAGGAGGACATGGAGCCGGAGGAGACGGCGGAGCTGACCATCGACAAGGTGGTGGACCTGCTGGCCGGGGGCATGACGGAGGGCTTCACCTCCGACGCTATCAGCGCCTGCGCCGCCAAGATCCGCTCCCACACCCGGGCCTAGGCGGGAAAGGAGGCGTTTGCATGGAGCTGCGCTTTCCCCTCTTTATTGATCTGCGGGGCAAGAAGGCCGTGGTTATCGGCGGCGGTGCCATCGGCCTGCGCCGGGCGGAGGTCCTGGCCCGGTTCGGCGCCGCTGTGACCGTGGTTTCCCCCGCGCTTCACCACAGCGTGGAGGGCGTCGTCCACATCCCCCGGCCCTACCGGCCGGGCGATCTGGAAGGGGCCCTCCTGGCGGTGGCCGCCACGGACGACCGGTCCGTCAACCAGGCGGTTACGGAGGAGGCCCGGAGCCGGGGCGTCCCCATCAGCGTGGCGGACCGGCAGGAGGACTGTGACTTCTTTTTCCCCGCCATCTGCGAGGGGCCGGGCCTGGTGGCCGGCGTGGCTGGGGACGGCAGGGACCACCGCAAAACCGCGGAGGCAGCCCGCCGCATCCGGCAGGTATTGGAGGAACTGGTATGAAAATTCGAGTTGGCAGCCGGGAGAGCCGGCTGGCGGTGATTCAATCGGAGCTGGTGATGGCGGCCATCCATGCCGCCCACCCGGAGATCGAGCTGGAGCTGGTGACCATGAAGACCACCGGCGACAAGATTCTGGACCGGACGCTGGACAAGATCGGCGGCAAGGGGCTCTTCGTCCGGGAGCTGGACGCCGCCCTCCAGGAGGGACGGGCGGACCTGACGGTCCACAGCTGCAAGGACCTGCCCATGGAGGAGAGCGAGGATCTCCCCCTGGTGGCCTTCTCCCGGCGGGAGGACCCCCGGGACGTGCTGGTGCTACCGGAGGGCCAGGGGGAGCTGGACCTCTCCAAGCCAGTGGGCTGCTCCAGCCTCCGGCGAAAGCTCCAGTTTGAGAAGCTGTACCCCCAGGCCCGGGTGGAGCCGGTGCGTGGGAATGTGCAGACGAGGCTTCGGAAGCTGGACGAGGGGCAGTTCTCCGCCCTGATCCTGGCGGGGGCGGGCCTGCGCCGGCTGGGGCTGGAGGGCCGGATCTGCCGGACCTTCTCCCCGGAGGAGATGCTGCCCGCCGCCGGCCAGGGGATCCTGGCGGTCCAGAGCCGGGCGGACTTTGACATCTCCTGCCTCAGCGGCTTCGCTGACGCCGACGGGGCCGACTGCGCCCGCAGCGAGCGGGCCTTTGTGCGGACCCTGGACGGGGGCTGCTCCTCCCCGGTGGCGGCCTACGCCACGGTGGAGGGGGATCGCATCACCATCGAGGGGATCTATGTAGACGAAAAGAACCGGCTGCTGCGGGGAAAGACCTCCGGCAGCCGCCGGGACGGGCCGGCCCTGGCGGAGGCCCTGGCCCGGAAGCTGAAGGAGGAAGCCAAATGGGAGGAAAAGTAACGCTGGTGGGGGCGGGCCCGGGGGATCCCGGTCTGCTGACCCTGAAGGGCCGTGAGGCTCTTGCCGCGGCGGATGTGGTGGTCTACGACCGGCTGGTGTCCCCCGCCGTCCTGGCCATGATCCCGGAGGGGGCCCGGACCATCGACGTGGGCAAGGAAGCTGCCCACCACAAGGTCCCCCAGGAGCGGATCAATCAGATCCTGCTGGAGGAGGCCCAGGCGGGGCACAACGTGGTCCGGCTCAAGGGGGGCGACCCCTTTGTATTCGGCCGGGGAGGCGAGGAGCTGGAGCTGCTGGCAGAGAACGGGGTGGCCTTCGAGGAGGTCCCCGGCATCACCTCCGCCATTGCCGCCACCGCCTATGCGGGCATCCCGGTGACCCACCGGGACTACTGCTCCTCCGTCCACATCATCACCGGCCACCAGAGGGCGGGCAAGCCCCTGACCATCGACTTTGAGGCCCTGGTCCGCACGAAGGGGACCCTGGTCTTTCTCATGGGCGTGTCCGCCATGCCCGCCATTGTGGAGGGGCTTCTTGCCGCCGGCATGGACGGCGCCACCCCCGCCGCCATGGTGGAGAGCGGCACCACCCCCGCCCAGCGGCGGTGCGACGCCACCCTGGCCACCCTGCCGGAGCGGGCGGCGGAGATGGGCATCCACAGCCCCGCCATCATTGTGGTGGGCAGGGTCTGCGCCCTGGCGGAGAGCTTCTGCTGGTTCGACAAGCTCCCCCTGAAGGGGGTGCCCATCCTGGTGACCCGGCCCAGGGACCGCTCGGGCACCCTGGCGGACAAGCTCCGAGCCCTGGGGGCCGATGTGACCGAGTACCCCTGCATCGAAACTGTGCCCATCAGCCCCTGCCCCGCCATGGAGGGGGCCCTGGCGGATATCGGGCGGTATGAGTGGCTGGTGTTCACCAGCCCCGCCGGGGTGTCCGCCTTCCGCGCCGCCCTCTCCCGGATGGGGAAGGACGGCCGGTATCTGGCCGGCGTAAAGCTGGGGGCCATCGGCTCCGGCACCGCCAGGGCCCTCCGGGAGATGGGCCTTGCCGCCGACTATGTCCCGGAGGTCTATGACGCGGCCCACCTGGGCCAGGGCCTGCCCGCCGTCGGCCGGGTACTGATCCTTCGGGCGGAAATCGGCTCTCCCGCCTTGACAGAGGCCCTCCGGAGGCGTAACATTTCCTATGACGATGTTTCCGTCTACCGGACGGTCTACCGCAGTGAGCACTCCCAGTCTCTCCGGGAGGCCCTGGAGGCCGGGGCTCTGCCCTACGCCACCTTTACCTCCGCCTCCACGGTGAAGGGCTTTGTGTCCACCGTGGGGGAGGGAGCCGACTTCTCCCGGATGGTGGGCCTTTGCATCGGGGAACAGACCGCCGCAGAGGCGAGAAAGCACGGCATCGCCGTGAAGGCCGCCGCCAGGGCCACCATCGGCGCCCTGGTGGACCTGGCAGCGGAAACCGCTGCCCAGCGCACGAATTGATTCGGAGGTGTTTTTATGGAACTCATTCAGCGTCCCCGCCGTCTGCGGCGCACCGACGCGGTCCGGCGCATGTGCCGGGAAACCCGCATGTCCCCGGACAGCCTGATCTATCCTATCTTCTTTGACGAAACTCTCTCCGGCACCCGCCCCATTCCCTCCCTGCCCGGCCAGTTCCACTACGGCCTGGACAGCGTCGCCCAGGCGGTGGAGGACTGTCTGGCGCACGGAGTGAACCACTGTATCCTCTTCGGCCTGCCCAAGGGCAAGGACGCCTGCGGCTCCTCCGCCTGGGACGAGCACGGCGTGGTCCAGGAGGCCATCCGGGCCATCAAGAAGGCCTATCCCGACTTCTATGTGATCACCGACGTGTGCATGTGCGAGTACACCGACCACGGCCACTGCGGCATTCTCTGCGGCCACGAGGTGGACAACGACAAGACTCTGGAGGTCCTCGCCAAAACCGCCCTCAGCCACGTGGAGGCCGGGGCGGACATGGTGGCCCCCAGCGACATGATGGACGGCCGCATTGCCGCCATCCGGGAAACCCTGGACCAGCACGGCCACACCATGACCCCCATCATGTCCTACTCCGCCAAGTACGCCTCCGCCTTCTACGGCCCCTTCCGCGCCGCCGCCGGCTCCGCCCCGTCCTTCGGGGACCGGAAGGGCTACCAGATGGACCCCCACAACAGCAAGGAGGCCCTGAAGGAGTGCGCCCTGGACGTGGAGGAGGGGGCGGACATCCTGATGGTGAAGCCCGCCCTCAGCTACCTGGATGTGATCCGCCAGTGCGCGGACACCTTTGACCTGCCCCTGTGCGCCTACTCCGTTTCCGGGGAATACGCCATGATCAAGGCCGCCGCAGCGGCAGATCTGGTGGACGAGTACCGGATCATGTGCGAGAGCGCCCTGAGCGTCTTCCGGGCGGGAGCCAACATGCTCATCACCTACTACGCCAAGGAGCTCTCCGACGCGATTCGAAAGGGGGATATCGGCTGACATGGACCAGTCTGAGCTGCTCTACGGCCGGGCGGTGAAGGTCATGCCCGGCGGGGTCAACTCCCCGGTGCGGGCCTACCGGTCCGTCAATATGTGCCCCCGGTTCATCGCCCGGGCGCACGGCCCCTTCGTCTACGACGAGGACGGCAGACGCTATATCGACTACGTGTGCTCCTGGGGCCCCATGATTTTGGGCCACAACCACCCGGTGATCCGGGAGGCGGTGGAGAAGGCCGTGAAGGACGGCCTGAGCTTTGGCGCCCCCACAAAGCGGGAGGTGGAGATGGCGGAGCTGATGGTGGAGCTGGTGCCGAACATCGAGATGGTGCGGATGGTGAACTCCGGCACCGAGGCGGTGATGAGCGCCATCCGCCTGGCCCGGGGGGCCACCGGCCGGGACAAGATCATCAAGTTTGAGGGCTGCTACCACGGCCACAGCGACTGCCTGCTGGTAAACGCCGGCTCCTCCGCCCTGGCGGGGGGCCACCCCAGCAGCGCCGGCGTGCCCGAGGATATTGTGAAGCACACCCTCACCGCCCAGTTTAACGACCTTGCCTCGGTGGAGGCCCTGCTGGACGCCTGGCCCGGCCAGGTGGCGGCGGTCATCGTGGAGCCCGTGGCGGCCAATATGGGCGTGGTGGGCCCGGCCCCCGGCTTTCTGGAGGGCCTTCGGAGGCTCTGCGACCAGTCCGGCGCCCTGCTGATCTTCGACGAGGTCATCACCGGCTTCCGCCTGGCCCTGGGCGGCGCCCAGGCCTACTACGGCGTGAAGGCGGACTTGGTGACCTTCGGCAAGATCATCGGCGGCGGCATGCCCGTGGGTGCCTACTGCGGCAGCCGGGCCCTCATGGAGCAGGTGGCCCCCTGCGGCCCGGTGTACCAGGCGGGCACCCTCTCCGGGAATCCGGTGGCCATGGCGGCGGGCCTGGCCCAGCTGACCTATCTCCGGGACCACCAGGAGATCTATCCGGAACTCAACCGGAAGGCCGTGTGGCTGGCCGGGGAGCTGCGCCGCAGCGCGGAAAAGCACGGCGTCAGCGTGGCGGTGAACCAGGTGGAGAGCGTCCTCTCCCCCTTCTTCGTCCCCACCGAGGTCACCCGCTTCACCGACGCCAAGGGCAGCGACCTCCAGCGCTACGCCCAATACTTCGCCGGGATGCTCCGCCGGGGCGTGGCCCTGGCGCCGGCCCAGTTTGAGGCCATGTTCCTCTCCGCCGCCCATACGGAGGCGGAGCTGGAGGAAACCGCCCAGGCGGCGGACCAGGCTCTGGCGGAGCTGGTTTCCTGAGCCGCCGGGAAGCCGGTTTTCCCCACCTGAAAATTTTTGCCGCTTCTTTGGTATGTTGGTATATTTTTCAGCTCCATGGGCAGAATAGAGCCGTACTCAGCTGAGATGAGGAGGTGAAACACCATGGAGAAGGAGCGGTCCACCAACCAGACCAACAACCAGAATGCCAATCAGAACAAGCAGTGCAAGGGCACGGACAAGAAGAGCGGCAATCAGACCACCAACCAGAAGTAACCCATCGTGGCCAACAGAGCAAAGCACAGCCGGATGGAAAGCGCCACGCTTTCCATCCGGCTGTTTTGCCGTCCGCTCTATTCGGCCTGGCCCGCCAGGGGAAGCGCCATCTGCCCCTCCATCTGGAAGCGGACGGCGCTGACCCGCTCCTCCCCGTCCAGGAGGAAGGTGATCACGCCGCTGTCCCCATTGGCGTAGACGATCCGGGTATAGCGCCCCTCCTCCCGGGTGGCATAGCCGTAGGTCCCCATGTGGACGACCTCCCCGTAGAGCACCACCGCGTCCTCCGCGCCCACGTCCGGCAGGGCCGTTTCCCGGGCGCTCTCCACCTGGAAGGACCGGAGTACCCGGTCCGCGCTGTCCCCCAGCCGGATGCCGCAGAGGGACGACTCCCCGTCCCCGGTGAGGTACAGCGCGCCGACGCTGTCCACGCCGCCGTCCTCCCCCACCCAGCCGCCGGCCATGGTGCCGTCCCGGTAGGTGAACACCCGGTAGGAGGCCGCGCCGTCATAGGCCGGGATATCCTCCGCCGAAACCGGCTCACCGAAGAGCCAGGCGCAGGCGGTGTCGTCCAGCTCCTCCAGGATCGAGCCGTCCAGCTCCGCCCGGCTGAAGGGCTGCTGTCCATTGTCCGCCAGAGGGCCCCCCCCGCCGGCGGACACATGGTCAAAGGACACCGTGTCCATGGCGTCCACCGTCCAGCCCGCGCTCCGGAGCTGCTGGTCAAAGGCGCTCCAGTCCCCGTCAGCGGGGGCGGACAGGGACACCCCCACCGCCCTTTCCGCCTCCTCCCGGGTGATGGCCACTTCGGAGAAGCCGTAGCCGTACAGGGGCTCCTCGTAGGAGAAGGTCACCGTTTCTACTTCCGGGCTGCTGAGGAAGAGCACGGCGGCGTCCTGGATCTCCTCCGTACGGTCGAAAGTAAAGGCATCCCCCTCCCCCATCCGGGGCAGACGGTGGCGGACCGTGACAGCGGAGCCCTCCTGGGTGATGTAGAACCCCTCCCGGCCGGGCAGGGGTTGGAGCATATCCCCCTGGAGCCTGCCCACGCAGGCGCCGATCCCTGCCCCCGCGATCTCCTCATAGGGGTACAGCAGCGCCGGGGGCTGGTAGTGCTCGCCCTTGCCGCCGTCCCGGTTGTACCAGACCTCCGTCACATAACCCTCCCGGTCCAGGGGAAGGTAGAGGGACGCCTCGTCCCCATAGAAGAGGTAGCTGGGGCGGCCGTCCTCCATGGCCACGAATCCCTGCTCCTGCATGTGGAACGGCTCCCCATAGAGCAGCCAGATCTCCTCCCCCCAGCTGTTGACGGTCTGCTGGGGCTCCTCCACGGCGAAGCGTTCCACCACATCCGTCCAGTGGTCCCCCACCCGGACGCCGCAGATGTCCCCGCTGCCGCCGGCCAGGCACAGAAGGGTCACGCCCAAAGGCCGCTCCCGTTCCTCCGGGTCCGTCCAGCAGCGCATCTCACTGCCGTCAGAGAACCGGAGGACCTTCGAGAGCTCCGCCCCGTCGTACTCCGGAATGGAAAACTCCTCCGCCGCCGGCCCCAGCAGGTCCAGGAGATAGGGCGCCCACAGCCCCAGCTTCCGGCTCACCGCCTGTCCGCTGACGGTCAGGGCCGTGACGTCAAACCGCCCCTGGCCGTTGGGCGTCAGCAGGGTTTCCATATCCGGGAGTTCCTCCTGGTTGTCCGGTCCCACCGGGGGCGTATCCTCCCTCTCCCCGCCGGCACAGCCGGACAGGGCCAGCGCCAGAGCCAGCAGCAGGGCCGCCCACCGGATCTCTCTCCATCTCTTCATCCGCTCTTCTCCTCTCCCGCAGCTCCGCCCTGGGGCGGGTTTCTGTATCCTTGGATGTTTCTATTCCCTTAGACGCGGCGTTCGGGGCATTGTTCCCCGCTGCCTGCAAAAATTTCTTGACAAGACCGCTTTCCTTGTCTATAGTGCAATCGATCAGCATTCCGGGTCTTCCCGCCCTCCGCCGGAGGAGGAGCGAACCGTTTCCCGGATGCCAAAAGGAGGTTTTCCAGCCATGGCTGTCCGCATCGTCACCGACTCCGCCTGCGACATGCCCGCCCACAAGGCGCGGCTGCGCCGGATCATCAAAGTTCCCCTCACCGTCCACTTCGGGTCCGCCGCCTATTTTGACGGCAAGAATCTGGACCCCGATCTGTTCTACAAGCTGCTCTCCGCCGGGGAGCGCCATCCCACCACCTCCCAGCCCACGCCGGAGGCCTTCCTCCGGGAGTTCTCCGCCGCCAGAAGCGCCGGGGACAGCGTGGTCTGCATCCTGCTCTCCTCCGGGCTCAGCGGCACCTTCCAGAGCGCCTACGCCGCCCGCCAGATGTGCGAATACGACGAGATCTATCTGGTGGACTCCATGACCGCCTCCGGCGGCATGCAGATCCTCCTGAACTACGCCTGCAAACTCCGGGACAGCGGCCTGAGCGCCCCGGACATCGTGGCCGCCGTGGAGGCGCTGAAGGAGCGGGTTCGGCTGTACGCCGTGATCGACACCCTGGAGTACCTCCGCCGGGGCGGACGGCTCTCCGCCGCCCAGGCTGCCCTGGGGACCGTTTCCCGGCTGAAGCCTGTCATCACCCTCCGGGGCGGGGAAACCGCGGTGGCGTCCAAGGCCTTCGGCCTGAACGGGGCCACCAGGCAGCTGCTGAAGCTCCTGGCCGCCAACCCGGTGGACGACGCCTACCCCTCCTATTTTCTCTATACCGACCGCCCGGAGAAGAAGGAGGAGCTGCTCCCCCTCCTGCGCCAGGAGGGCCTGCTGCCCAGCCGCCTCCACGACTGCGCCGTGGGGGCCGCTATCGGCACCCATGCGGGGCCCGGCGCCTTTGGCTTCGCCTACGTGGAGAAGGCCTGACCGGTCCCCTGCCCCCTCCTTGAAGAAGTCCGGCGGCTGTCTGCCGGAGCGCCTCTCCCCTCGTTTCCAGCATAGCACATATGGTAGACGTTTGTCAACCTTCTTCCCTTTGGACAAGTCACCCAGGGGGCAGGCGCAAAAAAGGCCGGGACCGCAGATAAACTGCGGTCCCGGCCCTCTCAGCTGTCCGGATGCTCAGTCCAGAATGTAGACGGTGCAGTTGCGCACCCCAAACTGGATGCACGCCGCCTGACTGGGGAAAAAGAGATCGATCCGGTTCTGCCGGATGGCGCCGCCGGTGTCCTCCGCAATGGAGAAGCCGTAGAGATAGGCGCCGTCGTTGGACACGATATACATCTTGGTGCCGTAGGGGATCTGCCGGGGATCCACCGCCACAGTGCCCGGCCGCACGGTGGTCCCGGTGGCGGTGATGGTGCCCACGCCCGGGTCCCCGGTGGCGTAGGCGGTGGCCTTCATGGTCAGGGACTGGTTGTAGGTCAGCTCAATGCCGTTTTCCAGAACGATCTTCCCGGTCCCGTTGCCGTTGTCCACAATCTCAGCTACCGGCTCCTGGTTGGGGGCGAAGTTTTCCAGGGTCCCCTTCTCAATGATGGTTTCCGTGGGCTGGGTGTCGGTTTCCTCCACCAGCTGCCGGGAGATCTGGCGGCCCTCGGCGTAGACCACCTCGTAGATCTCCGTGTGGACGCCGTCCTGCCCCTGCTGGACCACGGTTTCGCTCCAGGTGGGCAGCACATCGTTGTAGATGTAGGTCACCGGGCTCTCGGTCACCTTCTCCTCCCGCTCATAGACGAGGATCTCCGAGTCCACGGTGATCCCCACATGGGAGCCGGTGAAGTCCACAGCCACCATATCCAGCGGGCCGACCTCCACGTCCAGCCGGTCCAGCAGGGCACTGACGGTTTCATTTTCCGCCGTGGTTTCCTGCTCGCTGCCCTGGGCGCTGACGGTCACATTCTGCCCCTCCTCCAGCGCCACCTCGGAGCCGCTGCTCATGTAGGTAAGGCTGGCGCTGCGGGTCACAAAGACCTCCTGGCTCTTCTCCTCCTGGACGGTTTCCTCCAGCAGGTCCGTGGCGGCCACAGAGGACGCCGGGGACGCACCCGCCAGCAGCGTGAAGGCCACCAGGGCGGACAGGCTCAAAAGCCCATACCGTCTGAGGAATCCCGCCAGTCGACGATGAATCAACATTGCATAAACCTCCTGTTTGTTTTTCGCGGCAACCTGAGTATAGCCGTTACAAACGGGCCTCAAACCTGTTTTGTAACTTTTGTTACCATTCAAAAAACTTGGTAGAGTATAGCGCACTTTTTCGGATTTGTCAAGTTTTCCGCCCGATTCTTTTTCTTCCGCTACAAAAATCGCCGCAAAATTTCTCAGCCTGACAGGGAATTTCTGCCAGTCCCACCGCTATAATAGTTACAAACTGTAACAAATATGACATCTCTGTTTCCACTCTTTCTCCCCGTTTCCGCCGGCCGCCGAAACCGCCGGGAAAGCCCCCCTTGCCATTCCCCGGCTTCGTCCTTATAATAGTGCTTGAAAATCCGCCGCCCCAGGGCGGGGCGGAAGCGATCAGGGAGGAGAACCGCTATGTATCAGCTCATTGCCCTGGACGCGGATGGGACCCTGCTGACCTCTGACGGCCGGATCCTTCCCTCCACCGTCCAGGCCATCGCCTGGGCCCGGTCCCGGGGCGTCCGGGTCATCCTGGCTACTGGCCGGAGCGCGCCGGAGGCGGCCTATCTGGGCGGCCTGGCCGGCTGCGACGACGTTTCCATCTGCCTGAGCGGCGGCGTTATCGCCCGGGGCGACGGGCCCTGGAAGCAGTTCCCCCTGCCGGCGGCCGCCGTGGAGCAGGCCGTGGCCGTTATCGCCCGGTACCCCTTTTTGTGCCTGGACGTCTTCGCCGGGCCCTACAACCTGATCACTCCCCAGACCCAGGCGGTGTTCCGGAGCCTGCAGCCCCAGGACTGCATGTTCCGTTTCGCCCAGGTGACGCCGGACCCGGCGGACTGGCTGCAGCAGCACCCCATGCCCGTGTGCAAGGTCTTCGCCGCCACCACGGGGCCCGATCTGACCCAGGCTGTCCGGGAGCTGGAGGAAATTCCCGGCATCCAGGTGGTCAACTGCGACGGGGCCAACCTGGAGGTGCTGGCGGCGGGCGTCAGCAAGGGCGCGGCCCTGAAACTGCTGGCGGAGGCGTGGGGGATTCCCCTGGAGCGGGTGATCGCCGTGGGGGACAGCGGCAACGACCTCTCCATGTTCGCCGCTGCCGGCATGCCGGTGGCCATGGGGAACGGCTCCCCGGCGGCCAGGGCCGCCGCCCGCCGGGTGACCGGCTCCAACGACCGGGACGGCGTGGCCCAGGCGATCCGGGCGCTTTTGGAACAGCGGTAATTTTTGCTGTTTTTCAAGGGTGCCTTTGTATCCCCTGTATCCTCCGCCCCCTGCGTACAATCGGGAAATTTTTAACAATCGTCCCCTGTTTGCGTTGTTTTCTTCTTGCTTTTTCCCCCGGACTTTAGTATGATGATAAACAGGAAACAATGGCTTTCTGAATTCATTAACTGAGGAGGAATCACAATGGCTTTGACCAACAACAAAGCTGTCCTGTCCTGGATCGACGAGATGGCCAAGATGACACAGCCGGACAACATCGTCTGGATTGACGGCTCTCAGGAGCAGATCGATGCTCTGCGGGCCGAGGCCTGCGCCACCGGCGAGATGCACAAGCTGAATCAGGACCTGCTGCCTGACTGCTACCTGCACCGCACCGCCGTCAACGACGTGGCCCGTGTGGAGGACCGCACCTTCATCTGCTGCGAGAAGGAGGAGGATGCCGGCCCCACCAACAACTGGATGGACCCCAAGGAGATGCACGAGAAGCTCAACAAGCTGTACACCGGCTCCATGAAGGGCCGTACCATGTATGTCATCCCCTACTCCATGGGTATCGTGGGTTCCCCCTTTGCGAAATACGGCATTGAACTGACGGACTCCATCTACGTGGTGCTGAACATGAACATCATGACCCGGGTGGGCGCCGATGTGGCTGCCGCGCTGGACGACAACTTCGTCAAGGGTCTCCACGCCAAGGCCGATGTGGACCCGGAGAACCGGTATATCGTCCAGTTCCCCGAGGAGAACACCATCATGTCCGTTAACTCCGCCTACGGCGGCAACGTGCTGCTGGGCAAGAAGTGCTTCGCCCTGCGCATTGCCTCCTACCTGGGCCACAAGCAGGGCTGGTTGGCGGAGCACATGCTGATCCTGGGCCTGCAGAATCCCCAGGGTGAGATCCGCTACCTGGCCGCCGCCTTCCCCTCCGCCTGCGGCAAGACCAACCTGGCCATGCTGATTCCTCCCGCCATCTACCGGGAGAAGGGCTGGAAGGTCTGGTGCGTGGGCGACGACATCGCCTGGATCCGCATCGGCGAGGACGGCCGCCTGTGGGCCACCAACCCGGAGAACGGCTTCTTCGGCGTGGCCCCCGGCACCAATGAGAAGTCCAATCCCAACGCCCTGCACACCACCCAGAAGGGCACCATCTTCACTAACGTGGCCCTCAACCTGGACAACAACACCGTGTGGTGGGAGGGCCTGGACAAGAATCCCCCCGAGCACGCTATCGACTGGAAGGGCAACCCCTGGAACGGCAAGACCTCCACGGAGAAGGGCGCCCACCCCAACAGCCGCTTTACCGCCCCCGCCAAGAACTGCCCCTGCATCTCCCCGGAGTTTGACAACCCCAAGGGCGTGCCCCTGAGCGCCATCGTCTTCGGCGGCCGCCGGGCCAAGACCGCTCCCCTGGTCTACCAGGCCCGCAACTGGCAGCACGGCGTGTTCGTCGGCTCCATCATGGCCTCTGAAACCACTGCCGCCGCCGCCGGCGCCGTGGGCGTGGTCCGCCGGGACCCCATGGCCATGCTGCCCTTCTGCGGCTACAACATGGGCGACTACTGGCAGCACTGGCTG
>CAJFVK010000011.1 GCA_904420435.1 uncultured Oscillospiraceae bacterium | reverse complement strand
GCGGATAAAACTGCTCCGTCACCTCGTGGCCGTTCTCCCGGAGCTTTGCCAGGGCGGTCTTGTCCATTCCGTCGGTTACCAGGATTTTCATCTTCTTCATATCTCCTCTTCTCTATGTATCGTCAGATGGCGGAAGGTATCAGGGGGAAACTCTCAGCCGTTCTTGGCCTCAAAGTCCTTCAGGAAAGCCACCAGGGCCTCCACGCCCTCCTTGGGCATGGCGTTGTAGATGGAGGCCCGCAGGCCGCCCACGCTCTTGTGGCCCTTCAGATTGTCGTAGCCCGCGGCCTTGGTGGCCTCCACCACCTTGGCGTCCATCTCCTTGCTGCCGGTGACGAAGGGGATGTTCATCAGGGAGCGGAACTCCTTCTCCACGGTGCCCTTGAAGAGCTTGGAGCTGTCCAGAAAGTCGTACATGACCTGGGCCTTCTCCACGTTCCGCCGGTGCATCTCCTCCAGGCCGCCGATCTTCTTCAGGTACTTGAACACCTTGCCGCAGCAGTAGATGGCCCAGCAGTTGGGGGTGTTGTACATGGAGTCGTTGTCCGCGTGGGTCTTGTAGCTCATGTAGATGGGGGTATAGGAGGGCACGTCCTCCCGGATCAGGTCCTCCCGGATGATGGCGATGACCATGCCGGCGGGGCCCACGTTCTTCTGCACCCCGGCGTAGATCAGGCCGTAGTCGCTGACGTTGCAGGGCTTGGAGAGGAACATGGAGCTCTGGTCGCTGACCAGGATATGGCCCTTGGTGTTGGGGAGGGTGGGATAGGTGGTGCCGTGGATGGTTTCATTTTCGCAGATGTACACGTAGTCGGCGTTCTCCGGGATGGGGAGGTCGCTGCAGTCCGGGATGTAGCTGTAGTTCCGGTCGGCGCTGGAGGCCACCACATGGACGTCGCCGTACTTCTTCGCCTCGGCGATGGCCTTTTTGGACCAGGAGCCGGTTTCCAGATAGGCGGCGACGCCGTTTTTCATCAGGTTCATAGGGATCATGGCGAACTGCAGGGTGGCGCCGCCCTGGATGAAGAGCACCTTGTAGTTGTCGGGGATGTTCATCAGATCCCGGAGGTCCTGCTCCGCCTCCTGGGCAATCTGCTGGAACACCTTGGACCGGTGGCTCATCTCCATGACGCACATGCCGGAGCCCTGGTAGTTCATCATCTCGTCCCGGATTTCCTCTAGTACGCTCTCCGGCATGGTGGCGGGACCGGCGGAAAAGTTGTAGACGCGGCCGTAATTCATAGCAGATTCCTCCTCTGAAAGATCGTGTAGCCAAACTGCTTCTGAGTCCAGTATAGCATAGTTTACCAAATAATCAACCTTAATTGCAGAAATTTTGTTAGAATAGCAAAAAGATTTTTTGCCTGCGAAACCAGAAAAAGTTGCATTTTTTTGCACTTTAGAGTATACTATTTTAGCTAAAGCAAAGCGGCCGCCCAAAAGAGCAGGGCGCGAAAATCGCGGAGCGGGAGACGTTTGCGCCGCGGCCGCGTTGATCTGGCAAAAGGAGAGAAATAACTTGAGCGATCAGACGATGCGCCGTCTGGCAAAGCCGATGCTTTTCCTGGCGGCATTTATTTGGGGGTCCTCCTTCTTCATCATGAAGGGGGCGGTGGATGTGATTCCGGCCTTCTACCTGCTGGCCTTCCGCTTTACCGGCGGTGCGGTCCTTCTGGGGTTGTTCTGCTGGAAGCGGTGGCGCCGCCTCACCAGGGACTACTGGTGGCGGGGGGCGGTGATCGGGGTCCTGCTCTTTCTGGCCTACTCGGTCCAGACCTTTGGCCTCCAGGGGACGACGCCATCCAAGAACGCCTTTCTCACGGCGGTCTACTGCGTGCTGGTGCCCTTTTTCTACTGGGTGGCAGCCGCCCGGCGGCCGGATCGCTACCACATCATCGCCGCGGTGCTGTGCCTGACGGGGGTGGGGCTGGTGTCCCTCAGCGGGGACCTGACCATCACCTGGGGCGACGGGCTGACGCTGCTGTGCGCGGTGTTCTACGCCGCCCACATTGTGGCGGTGTCCAAGGTTTCGCCGGGAAAGGACATCTACCTGCTGACCGTGCTGCAGTTCTTTTTTGCCGGGCTCTGCGCCTGGACCTGCGGCGCCCTGACCCAGCAGATGCCGCCGCTGTCGGTCTTTCACGGGGATCTGCTGATCCAGCTGAGCTACCTCATCGTGATGGCCACCACGGTGGCCCTGCTGTTCCAGAACGTGGGACAGGCCTGGTCGGATCCCTCCTCCGCCTCGGTGATTTTGTCGCTGGAGTCCGTCTTTGGGGTGCTCTGCTCGGTGATTTTCTACGGAGACCCGGTGAACGCCCGGCTGCTGATCGGCTTCGGGGTGATCTTCGTGTCGGTGCTGTGTTCGGAAACCAAATTTTCCTTCCTCCGGAAGGACCGGAAAAAGCTTTGTTGATTTGTCAGGAAGGGGACTGTTATGAGAAGAGCGGATGGCAGGCGGGCGAAGGGGATGACGGCCATTGAACAGGCCGTGCCCTTTATTATGCCGAAACGGGTGGACGCCCAGAATTTTGTGACAGAATATCTGGATGAGGAGATCATCAAGAATTATATCCGGGATGTGCGGCGGGAGCGGGGCATCCACATCAGCCGCATGGCGGTAGTCATCACGGCCTACTACCTGGCCGCCCTGAAGCACCCCTACATCAACCGCTTTATCATGAACAGCCGCGTCTACGAGCGCAACCACTTCTGTGTCAGCTTTGTGATGCTGAAGAACCGGGCGGACGGGACGCCGGATGAAACCACCATCAAGGTCTATATGGAGCCTACGGACAACATCTTCACCATCAACGAGCGGATCAATGCCCTGATCGAGAAGAACAGCCAGCCGGTCCACCAGAACAGCACAGACCGGTTCGCCGCCTTCATGTTCTCCATGCCTCTGCTGCCCCACCTGGTGATGGGCCTGGCGCGGCTGCTGGACAGGGCGGGGCTCCTGCCCCGGTTCATCATCAACCTGAGCCCCTTCCACACCAGCATGTTCATCACCAACCTGGCCTCCATCAACACCACCCACATCTATCACCACGTCTATGAGTTCGGGACCACCAGCGTCTTCCTCAGCATGGGAAAGTCCATCCCCAACTACCTGACCGGGGACCTGCGCAAGAAGCTGCTCCCCCTCAGCGTGGTCATGGACGAGCGGATCTGCACCGGCCACGACTACGCCATGTTCAACAAAACCTTCCGGCAGCTCCTGACCAACCCGGTGGAGCTGGAGCGGGAGGAGGCGGGCGAAGAAACCGTCGTACAGGAGGCCTGAGGGAGAAGCGAGAAGGCAGGAGAGCGCGTTTCCGGGAACGGAATCCACTCCCCTGCCGCTTTCTGCCAGAAGAGGGAAGGGGAGCGCCTGGCCGCCGGGCGGGCAAAAAAACTGTGGCCCCGCCCTATTTTTCCGGGTATGGTACCGGCGGGGCAGGGAATGGTATAGAGGACGCCCGGCTAGGCCCCCGTTCGGGGAGAGGGGCGGGAACAGGGACAGCGCCTGGGAACGGGCGGGAAGGGGAGCGGAAAGCATGGAGATTCAGATTTACGGCATGCGCCTAGAGCGGGAGCTCAGCGACGGGGAGCGGGAGCTGCTGATGGGCTGCCTGCCCTATGCCCGCTATCAGCGGCTCAGCCGCAGCCGGGAGAGCAAGCAGAACCAGGCCATGTGCGCCTATGGCCTGCTGCGCTACGCCCTGGGGGAGCAGTATGGGCTGGAGGAGCTACCGGAAATCGTCATTGGCCGGGAGGGGAAGCCTGCCTTCCGGGAGCGGCCGGATATCCAGTTCAATCTGAGCCACACCAGCGGCGCGGTCCTCTGTGTGCTCCACGACCACCCGGTGGGCGTGGACATCGAGCAGGAGCGGGAGGCCGCCCGGACCATGCTCCAGTACTACCGGATGGAGGACCAGGGGGACTTCTGGCGCATGTGGGTGCGCCGGGAGGCCACGGCCAAGTGCCAGGGCCGGGGGATCGCCGCCCTGCCCCACTGGGACAGCGCCCTGGAGGCCGGGGTGGACTGCCGCCCTCTGGAGCTGTTTCCCGGCTATTTTGCCGCCGTGGCCACACCGGAGCGGGAGGCCGCCGCAGCCTGCCATGTGGTGACCCTGGAGCGGCTGGTGGAGGCGCTGGCCTTTGCCTGCCCCCGGGAGCGGCTGGTCTAGCCCGGGGCGAACAGACACCGCCGCGTCAGTCAAACGAGAGAGCAAAAGCCCGGAGCAGAGAACTGCTCCGGGCTTTTCTGCTGTGCAGATTTTCAGGCGCCGGCGGTCAGGCCCCCTGGTCCAGCCGGGCCATGGCATCCAGGAGGATCTCCTGGTAGCGCTGGGGGTCTTTCACGTCCGTCAGGACCGTCACCCTCGGTCCGCCGTCCTCCAGGAAGGAGCGCCGGTCCGCCAGGGTCATGCCCCGGGTCAGGCCCTCGCCGCAGTCCACCGTGACCGGCAGCTGGGCAGTGGCGAAAAGATCCGGGTAGAGGAGGTAGAGCAGGGTGGTGGCGTCGTGGATGGCCACCACGTCCCGGTTCCGGTAGTTGAGGCTGCGGAAATAGAAGTCCAGCATCTCTCCGAAGTAGGCGCTGACCTTTCCGCCGCCGGTGCGGAGCCCCTCCACCTGGGGACGGGTGAGCCCGCCCTGCATGGTGGCGTCCAGGCCGCACATGGTCAGGGGGATGCCGGCGGTAAAGACCATGTGGGCGGCCTCCGGGTCGGCCCAGATGTTAAACTCCGCCGCCGCGGTCCGGTTGCCCCCGTTGATGCCGCCGCCCATCAGACAGATATGGCTGATCCGGGGCTTCACCTCGGGAAAGGCCTTCAGCAGCAGGGCGATATTGGTCAGGGGGCCGATGGGCACCAGAGTGACACCTTCCTCCGGCGGCAGGGACAGGATCGTGTTTTGAAGGAAAAGGACCGCGTTGTCCGACGCCGGCCGCCGGCCGCTCTCCGGCAGGCGGCAGTCCCCCAGGCCGGTGGGGCCGTGGATGTCCGCGGCGGGGGCCTTCTCCCGGACCAGCGGCTCCGCGCAGCCGGAGGCCACCGGCACGTCCAGGCCCAGCAGGGCCGACAGGTTCAGCGCGTTGGCCGTCACCCGCTCCAGGGTCTGGTTGCCGGCCACCGTAGTGATGGCCAGCAGGCGCAGCCGGTCCCGGAAGGCGGCCGCCAGGGCCAGGGCTACCGCGTCGTCCACACCGGGGTCACAGTCGATGATCAGGTTCAGCGGTTTTTGCTGTTCCATACGTTCCATCCTTTCTGAGAGGGTGGGGCGGGGATGCCGTCAGGCAATCCCCGCCCCGCAGTTTCTTTTATTTTCCGGCCAACCGCTGCCGCTTCTTCATGCGGGAGTAGCTGTAGATGCCGAGGCCCACCAGAGTGGTGAGGTAGGGGAGCATCTGGATCATCTCCGTGGGGATGGTGGTCAGCTGCATGACGTTGGCCACCGCCTGGGCAATGCCGAAGAGCACGGAAACCAGGAAGCCGCCGATGGGGGTATTGCCGCCCATGGAGCTGGCCGCCAGGGCAATGTAGCCCCGGCCGGCGGCCATGTCCTTGGTGAACATGCTCATGTAGCCGCCGGACATGAAGAAGCCGCCCATGGAAACCAGAACACCGCTGATGGTCAGGGCGATGTACTGCACCCGCCGGGAGCTGATGCCCACGGACTCCGCCGCGTTCTTGGTTTCCCCGACCGCCCGGATCCGCAGACCCAGCGGCGTCTTATAGAGGAACAGGTGGATCACCACCACGGCGATCAGGGCCAGGTAGACCAGCAGGTTGTGCCCGGAGAGCAGGTCCCCTAAGACGGGGATGTCCTGCAGGAAGGGGATGTGGAGGGCCGGCGCCGGGACGCTCTGGATGGAGGTGGAGGTGCCCCGGTCACCGGAGTAGGCCAGCATCAAAAGCACCGTCCCGCCGGTGGCCACCAGGTTGATGGCAATGGCGGCCAGGATCTCGTCGGTCTTCAGGTTCAGAACAAAGAACGCCAGGATCAGGCCGATCAGGCCGCCCAGGACCATGGTGATCAGCAGCCCGGCCAGCCAGCTCTGGGTCATGGAGGAGAAGATCACGCCGAACAGGGCGGAAAAGAGCATCATCCCCTCCAGGGCCATGTTGATGATGCCGCATTTGGCGGCCACCGCCGCGGCCAGGGTGGCGAACAGGATCGGGGTGGTGGCCCGCAGGATCGCGGCGAAAAAGTCAGCGGAAAAAATCGTTTGCAGCATTTAGCCCACCTCCTCCTCTTCTTCCTTCAGGGCGGCCTTGGCCTCCCTGGCGATCATCTTGTGCTTATAGCGGCTCAGGAACTGCTGGGCAACGATAAACAGGATCACCACGCCCTGGATGATCTGGACGATCTCCAGGGAAACGTCGGAGTACCGGGCCATGATGGAGGCGCCGGTGCGCAGATAGGCCAGGAAGAAGGCAGACAGGGGCGTGTAGAGGGGGTTCTTCTTGGCCAAAGTGCAGATGATGATGGCGTCCCAGCCATAGCCCAGCAGGCTGGTCCAGGAGAAGCGGTCGTAGATGGGGCTCAGCAGCTCGATGCCGCCGCCCATGCCGGCGATGAAGCCGCCCAGCAGCTGGGAGATCAAAATGACCTTCACGATGCTGATGCCGGAGTACTCCGCGAACTGCTGGTTCTCGCCGGTCAGCCGCAGCTGATAGCCGATCTTGGTCTTATAGAGGAACACATACCCCAGGACGGCCACCGCCAGGGCCACGAAGATCCCGGGGTGGACGCGGGTCCGGGCGATCAGGGTGGGCAGGGTGGAGGCCTCCGGGATGGGGTAGGAGGCGGAGCCCACAGCCGGGTCCTGGAGGAAGTACTTCATAATGAAGGTGGAGAAGTACAGGGCCAGGTAGTTGATCATCAGGGAGCTGACCAGCTCGTCGGCGGAGGTCTTGATCTTCAAAATGGCGGGGATAGCGGTGAACAGGGCGCCGGCGCAGGCGGAGAGCAGGATGGCCACCACCGGGCTGATCCCGGCAGGCAGTGCCAGCTTCAGCGCCACCACCGCGGACACCAGACCGCCGATGTGGAAAGCGCCCTCCGAGGCCAGGTTGATCTGGTTGGCGGAGAACATGATGCAGACGCCGGTGCCGGTGAAGATCAGGGGGATCATGGATTCCACCACGTTGAAGAAATTCCGCTGGCTCTTCAGCGGGCCGGTGAGAAGCCAGGAGATGGCGTTGAGCGGATCGTCGCTGACCAGGAAGATCACCCCGAAGGAGATCAGCAGCGCGATCAGTATGGCCACCACCGTTCTCAGAACTTCAAATTTTCTGGTACTACTCATAGATGGCGCCCTCCAATTTCTCAGCGTGCTTCAGCCCCAGCATGTACCGGCCCAGCTCCTCCTCTGTCACAGAGGACACGTCGGTAAAGAGCCCGGCGAACTTGCCCTTGTACATGACCGCCAGCCGGTCGCTGAGGGCGAAGATCTCGTTCAGGTCCGCCGACACCAGGATGATGGCGCAGCCGGCGTCCCGGAACTCCAGCAGCCGCCGGCGGATGAACTCCGTGGCGCCCACGTCGATGCCGCGGGTGGGCTGGTTGGCGATGATGATGTCCGGCTGGTTGGAAAATTCCCGGGCCACGATGACCTTCTGGATGTTGCCGCCGGAGAGCATCCCCACCTGCTGGCGGCTGCTCTTGCACTTGACCCGGTACTCCCGGATCAGCTCGTCGCAGCGGCGGCTGAGCACCTTCCGCTTCAGCAGCACCCGGCCGGAGTACTCCGGCTGGTCATACTGGTTGGAGAACATGTTCTCCAGAATGGAGAGGGTTCCGGCGCAGCCGCTGGCCATCCGGTCCTCCGGGATGTGGGCCAGCTTCAGGTCGCGGATGCCCTTGATGGAGAGGGGGCGGGCGTCGCTGCCCTTGATTTCGATGGTGCCCCGGTACTTCTTGTTGATGCCGTTGAGGGTGTCGATCAGCTCCGTCTGGCCGTTGCCCTCCACGCCGGCGATCCCCAGGATCTCTCCACCCTTCAGGTCGAAGGAGAGATTGTCCACCTTCAGGATGCCCTGACTGTTGTGGACCGTCAGATCCCGCACCCGCATGACCACGTCGGTCAGATGCTGGGGGGACTTCTCGAAGGTGAGAGCCACCTCGCGGCCCACCATCAGGCGGGACATGTCGTCGGTGGAGATCTCACTGACGGAGTATGTACCCATGCTGCGGCCGTTGCGCATGATGGTGGCCCGGTCGCAGATCTCCTTGATCTCGTCCAGCTTGTGGGAGATGAAAATGATGGTGTGCCCGTTCTCCCGGAGCTTTTTCAGCTGGACGAAGAGCTCGCTGGTTTCCTGGGGGGTCAGCACCGCCGTGGGCTCGTCCAGAATCAGGATGTCGGCCCCGCGGTAGAGGGCCTTCAGGATCTCTACCTTCTGCTTGATGCCAACGGGGATCTCCTCCACCTTCGCCGTGACGTCAATATCGAAGTTGTAGGTCTTGGAGATGGCCTCCGCCTCGGCGACCGCCTTGTTGAAATCGATGAACAGGCCCTTTTTGGGCTCCACGCCCAGGATGATGTTCTCCGCCACTGTCAGGGAGGGCACCAGCATGAAGTGCTGGTGGACCATGCCGATCCCCTTGCTGATGGCGTCCTGGGGGGACTTGATGGTGACCTCCCGCCCGTTCAGGATGATCTTGCCCTGGTCCGGCGTTTCAATGCCGAACAGGACCTTCATGAGGGTACTCTTTCCGGCGCCATTTTCGCCCAGGAGGGCGTGGATCTCCCCCTTCTGGAGCTCCAGCGTCACATCCTCGTTGGCCACAACGCCGTTGGAGTAGATCTTCATGATGTTGAGCATTTGCAGAACAGCTTGTTTTTCCATGCATTCACCGTTCCTTCCCTTGATTAAGTTTCACGCCAGATGGTGAAGGGCTGCCTGTCCGCGGAATCCCGCGGTTCCTTTTCCGGGCCGCAGGCCCGACGTCTTTCCACTTGGCTGTCGGGCCCAAGGCCCGAAAAAGGATATGATTCCGCCTGTGTCCGGCTCCCCGGGAGCCGGACACAGGCAGAGAATGGTTCACGGATTTATGCTGGTTACTGGAGGGCCACGGAGTTCTTGACCTCGTCAATTTCCTCCTGGGTCATGTTGCTGGAGCTCATCACCTCGATCTCGCCGTTGATGATCTGCTGCTCCATCTCGTCCAGACGCTCCCGGATCTCGGCGGGGATCATCTCCTCATAGTGGGCGTCCTTCACCAGGGCCACGCCGCCCTCGGCAAAGCCGTAGGTGACGGTCTGGCCGTACTCCAGGGTGCCGGCCATATCCTCCTTGATGGCGGCATACAGGGAGTTGCCCACGTTCTTCAGCGCGGAGGTGGGGATCCAGTCGGCGTAGTCAGGCAGCAGGGCGGCCTGGTCGGAGTCCACGCCAAAGGCGTACTTGTCCATATCCTTGGCGGCCTCGATCTGGCCCAGGCCGGCGTTGCCGGCCACGTTGTAGCCCACGTCCACGCCGCTCTGGTACTGGGCCATGGCGATGTCCTTGCCGGTGGCGGAGTTGACGAAGTCGCCCACCCAGCCGATGGCGATCTGGATGTCAGGGTTCACGTCTGTGGCGCCCTGGATGTAGCCCATCAGGAAGTCGTTGATGACCGCGTTCTCCATGCCGCCCAGGAAGCCGATGATGGCGTCATCGGGATTGACCTTCTCCAGGGAGGAGTCGGTGGTCATCATGGCAGCCGCGGCGCCCACCAGGTAGCTGACCTCGTTCTGCTTGTAGAGGATGTTGTAGATGTTGGTGGGGTTGCCGTTGCCCTCAAAGTCGAAGGTCTCATCGAAGAACATGAACTTCTGGTCCGGGTACTCAGCGGCGGCCTTGGCCAGAGGCGCAGCCATCTGCCAGGTGCCCATGATGATCACGTCGTACTCGCCGGAGTCGCAGTAGTCCAGCAGGGTGGGCTCCCACTTGGGCTCGTCGGCGGTGGTGCCGCCCATCTGCTCGACCTTGAAGTCGAACACGTCGGCGCCCAGCTCGTCCCGCAACCGGGTCAGGCCCTCGTTGGCGCTGTCGTAGAAGGACTTGTCGCCCAGAGTGCCGTTGAGCAGCAGAGCCGCCATGTACGGACCATCCCCGTCGCCGGAGCCGCCGTCGCCGCTGCCGCCGCCGTTATTACCGCCGCTATTGCCGCCGTTCTCGCCGTTGGTGCTGCCGCAGGCCGCCAGGGCGAACGCCATGGCCAGCGTCAGCAGCAGAGCCAGAAATCTTTTCATCCGTTTCATCTCATTTTCCTCCTTGCGTGTTGTTTTGACTTGTCTTGGCCCGTTGGATACTTGACACAGTAACATCCACCAGCTCATCCAGCGTGATCTTCTCGTAGGCGCGCATGTAGGTGGTCAGATCGGAGAAGGCCGGGTGGAGGAGCCGTTGGGGGATGCTACCAGAGCCCTGTTGAATCCCCAGGACGGGCATGATCATGCCCGCGTTGCAGTCCACATCAATGCCGCACATGGTGATGATGTGGAGGGTTTCCGTAAAGTCACCGCCGCCATAGTAAAGGGCGATCACTTCACAGCACGCATTGGGGTATGCGTGAATCCAGTTGTAGCGCTTGTACCGCTCGCAGCAGCGCTTCAGCGCGTCGTGCCAGTCGCTGCACTGCTCGCAGCAGTCCCAGGCGAAGGAAACCACGCTGTGGTATTCGCTGTCCGACGGGATCAGATCGATGGCGGTGCGGAGAATGGTTTTCACGTCCTTTTCCACAAAGGCCATGGAGATCATCACCGCGTTAAAGACCTCGCCCAAGATGCCGTTGTTGGCGTGGGCCACCTCCCCGTCGGCCCAGGCCAGACGGGCGGCCAGGGCACAGTCCCCGGGGGCGGCCATGCCGCAGATGGCCGCCTTCATCTGAGCGCCGATCCACTCGTTGAAGGGGTTGCCGGTCAGGGCGCTGTCCGGGGGGAGGATCCCCGCCTTGATGTTGCGCAGGGCGATCTCCTCGGCGGACCAGCCGCTGGGGATCAGCCCGGCCCAGC
The DNA here is from genome assembly GCA_904420435.1 of uncultured Oscillospiraceae bacterium. Lineage (GTDB taxonomy): Bacteria > Bacillota > Clostridia > Oscillospirales > Oscillospiraceae > CAJFPI01. Next base: position 24,684 of record CAJFVK010000011.1, on the reverse strand, counting down.
TCAGGGCGATGTCCTTGGAGGTAATGGCGTAGCCCTTCTCCCGGAAGGCGTCCAGGAAGGCCACCTCGAAGGTGATGTCGTCATTGAAGGTGTTGGGCTCTCGCAGATAGCTGTACACCTCGCCGAAGGCCCTGTAGAGGTTCTCCGAGGTGTACCCCTCTACCATGGTCCCCATGGCGGCGCCCACCATCTGGGCCAGCCAGCCGGCGCGGATCTGGTCCCGGAAGGTGTCGCTGGTGACGTCCACCGCCACCGCCGCCGGGAATTTCACGGCCCCGGCGTATTCCTCAAAGGAGGCGTAGTAGTGATACTGCCAGTAGGGGGAGTCCGGGTCCTTCTCCGCGTGGTTCAGCTCGTAGTGGAGCTCGGCGGAGATCTTGTGCAGGGCCACGTAGTCGCCCTTCTCATGGGCAGCAAGCCCCGCCTGGAGCAGCTCGTACCCACGGTCGCTGACCCGGTAGCCCCGGTTCTCCAGGGCCTGGACGGCGGCCACCATAATCTTCTCCGGCGCGCCGGAGCCGGGGACGTTGCTGGCCCAGTCCAGGCTCAGCAGCCGGTCATAAAACCGGGAAACCTCCCGCAGGGAAGTCCAGCTCTGGTCCTCCTCGGAGAGGATCACCGGCTGGGCGTTCCAGAACAGGTTACCGGCAATTTCCCATGCTTTCACGGTATGCAACCTCCAGGGCGACCTTCATCATGTTGGTGAAGCCCACCTGCCGCGCCTCGGCGCTGAGCTCCTCGTGGGTCACCATGTTGTCGGAAACGGTGAAGATGGCCAGGGCGTTGACGCCGGCCCGGGCGGCGTTGCAGTAGAGAGCGAAGCTCTCCATCTCCGCGGCCAGAATGCCCATCTTGGCCCAGGAGCGCCAGGACTCCGCCTCGTCGTTGTAGAAGATATCCGAGGAGAGGACGCCGCCCACGGTGTAGGGGAAGTGGTTCTCCTCCGCGATCTCCTGGGCCGCCCGCAGCAGGTGGTAGGAGGCGGCGGCGGAGAAGGTGCCGGGGAGCTTGTACTGGTGGGCGTAGTTGGAATCCGTACTGGCACTGAGAGCCATGACGATGTCGTTGAGGTGAAGCTTGTCGGTCATGCTGCCGCAGGAGCCGATCCGGATCAGGTTCTTGACCCCGTAAAAGTGGATCAGCTCATAGGTGTAAATCCCGATGGAGGGGCAGCCCATGCCGGTTCCCATAACAGAAACCCGCGCGCCCCGGTAGGTACCGGTAAAGCCAAACATGTTGCGCACGGTGTTGAACTGCTTGGGATCCTCCAAAAAGGTCTCTGCAATGAATTTCGCGCGAAGGGGATCGCCGGGCAGCAGGACAGTTTCAGCGATGTCGCCCATCTGCGCTGCGTTGTGAGGTGTCGGCATATCTGTGCTCCTTTCATAAATTGATATCCTATTATACCATAGGCCCTGTCGAATTTCCATAGAAAAGAGAAAAAACATGGAATTATTTTTCCAACTTGGCCGCCGGCCGCCGGAGAGTGCGTTTTTGCAAACTTTACAGAGGGAAAGAGGGAAGTTACATAAAAATTTCATTGCAATCCATGCCGGTTCGGGATACAATGGCAGAAACAGCCAAAATACCTGAAAAAGAGAGGGACGATTGATGTACTTGCTGCTGGTGCTGGTGGCCGGGGTTCTGCAGGGCGCCATGGGCAGCCTGAACGGCCTGCTGGGGGATTTCATCGGGATCTTCGGCGTGAGCCTCCTGTCCCACCTGGTGGGGATTCTCCCCCTGGGCCTGTACATTTTGTTCATATTGAAACAGCCCATCCGCATGGGCTTCGGCCGGGTGCCCTTCTATGTGTACACCGCCGGCCTCATGGGGGCGGTGATCACCGCCATCAGCAGCTACTGCGTCTTCCGGCTGGGGGCGGCGGTGACCGCCTGCGTGGGCGCGGCGGCCCAGCTGGTTATGTCCGCGGCGGTGGACCACTTTGGCTGGTTCGGCGCGGAGCGGGTGGCCTTTGATCCCCGGCGGATCCCGGGCATTTTGCTGATCCTGGCCGGGATCGTCCTGCTGAATCTGGGCTGAGGAGGGCGTAGGGATGGAACTTGCTTTTCTGCTGGCGATCCTCTATGGCTGCATTGACGTGGTGTCCCGGATGGTCAACTACCAGGCCACCCGCTATCTGGGCACTGCCAACGGCTCCTTCCTTAACTACTTTTTCGGTTCCCTGGTCTGCCTGGCAGTCCTGCTTGTCACCGGCGGCGGCCGGCAGGCCCTGGCCGGCGCCCTGGAGGCGCCCTGGTGGAGCTACCTGGGGGCGGTCTGCGGCCTGGTTGCCTTCCTCCTCCTGATGGTGGGGCTCCACCGGGTGAAGGTGTTTCAGTCCAGCGTGCTCCTCCTGGTGGGACAGCTGGCCGCCAGCCTGGTGTTGGACCGGATGATGTCCCGGGCGTTTACCGCCCGGGAGCTGCTGGGCATGGCCCTGGTGGCGGCGGGGATCATCCTGGACAAAAAACTGACCTCCCGCCGGGGGGCGGAAGGCCAGGAGAGCGCAGGTCAGTGAAGAAAGGCCCTGGCGGCATCCTCCGCCTCCGCCAGGGCCTGGGCCATGGCGGCCTCGGCGCCGGCCGGGGCCGCGTCCAGCCCCTCGGCGTAGATGCACTGGTAGCCCCGGATGCCGAACATGCGGCACAATGCCTCCAGGTAGCGGGAGCCCTGCTCCATGGGCCCGCTGCCGAACCGGTCTCCCCGGGTGGTTAGGAAGAGGAGCCGCTGGGCCTGGCACTTGCCGTGCATCCCCGCCTCGTCGCAGAAGAAGGTGATGCCGTCCACGGAGATGTTCTCGATGTACACCTTCAGCAGGGCCGGGACGCTCAGGTCCCAGAAGGGGGCGGCGATGACGATCCGGTCCGCCTGGGCGAAGGCGTGGGCCAGATCGAACCGGGGGTGGGACCGGTTGCCGGCCTCCAGCAGCGTCTGCCGCTGCTGGAAAAAGTCCCCGGAGAGATATTGGAGGTCCATCTCCATCAGGTTGAGATAGGTGCGCTCCACCTCCGGCGGCAGGGGTTCCAGGGTTTCCAGGAACCGGTCCAGCAGCCGTTTGGTCCGGGAGGCTTCACCCCGGATGCAGCAGTCCACAATCAAAAGCTTCATGTTGGATTCTCCTCTCTTGCTCGGCACGGCCGCCGGAAGGCGGCGGTGCTTGATTTCTTCGGATCTGGAAAGGATGGTAGGAAGTGAAAAAGGTACTTGTGATCGGCTCGACGGTGGTGGATGTGGTGATCAACCTTCCCCATCTTCCCACCACCGGGGAGGACGTGAACGTCCAGTCCCAGAGCATGTCCCTGGGGGGCTGCGCCTACAACGTCTTTGCCGCGGCCCGGCACTTTCAGGTGCCCGCCCTGCTCTTCTCTCCGGTGGGCACCGGCACCTACGGAGACTACGTGCGCCGGCGCCTGGCCCGGCAGGGAATCGTCAGCCCCATCCCCACGCCGGACCTGGATAACGGCTGCTGCTACTGCTTTGTGGAGGACTCCGGCGAGCGGACTTTCATCTGCCACCACGGGGCGGAGTATCTCTTCCAGGAGGAGTGGTTCTCCCTTTTGAATCTGGAGGAGTTTGACAGCGTCTACCTCTGCGGCCTGGAGGTGGAGGAGGCCACCGGGGACAACCTGATCGCCTTCCTGGAGCGAAATCCCCGGCTGCAGATCTACTTTGCCCCCGGACCCCGGATCGCCCAGATCCCCGCCGGGCGGATGGAGCGGCTGCTGGACCTGGGACCGGTGCTCCATCTGAACGAGGAGGAGTCGATCGCCGCCTCCGGGGCAGAAACCGTGGAGGCGGCCGCCGAGTGTCTGTCCCGGCGGACGGGCAGCAGCGTGGTGGTCACCCTGGGCGCCCGGGGAGCCTATGTATGGGATGGCGGGGCGGGAGCCCTGGTGGGCGGGGTGAAGGCCAGGCAGGTGGATACTATTGGCGCCGGGGACGCCCACGCCGGGGCCATGATCGCCTGCCGCCAGATGGGCTGCTCCCTGGTGGAGGCGGTGGCCCGGGCCAACCGGGTGGCAGCCGCGGTGGTGGAGGTCCAGGGGGCCCTGCTGCCGGAGGAGCGGTTCCGGTCCCTGGACCTTCCGGTCTGGCGGGGTGAATAGGAGAAAAGCCGAGGTCGTCCGGGCCTCGGCTTTTTTTGCGGGAACTTCCGGCCGTCAGGCAGTCTGCTGGTCGGTTTCCGGGAGATCCACCAGCTTTACCTTGTGGTGGATGTGGGGGAGAAAGATATTCAGGATGTCGGAGGTTTCGATCTTCAGCGTGCCGGTGTTCTTGCAGGGGTGGCAGCCGATGAACTCCTTGGTGTAGAGATCCCGGTCCAGCAGCAGCTGCACCTGGTTGTCCGTGTCGTTCATCAGGGCCAGGATGGAGGCAGAGCCCGGCGTGACGCCCAGCAGCTCCTCCATCTTCTCCGCCGAGCCGAAGCTCAGCCGGGCGGATTGGATCTGGGCGGAGAGGTCCTTGGTCTTGAAGACCTTGGAGGCGGGCATGCACAGGAGGTAGAATTGGGTCCCCTGCCGGTTGCACAGGAACAGGTTCTTGCACACGCGGACGCACAGGGCTTCCCCGATGGCGCGGCAGTCCTCCATAGTGTCGGCCGGGTCGTGCTCCACCCGCTCAAAGGGGATGTGGAGCTTCTCCAGCAGGTCGAAGGCGGCCCGCTCCACGGGCTCCCGCTGATCGGTGGGGGAGGTGGTGTAGATCTGGGAAATGGTCATAGGTTCACTCTCTTTCGTCGGTAGGGTTGGATGGCTCGGTATGCAGCAGGGCTTCCCCTGCGGTATAGATGTCGCCTGCGCCGACTGTCAAAATCAGGTCGCCGGGCCGGGCGATCTGTCGCAGCTGCTCCGTCACATCCCGGAGGGTGGGGCAGTAGATCGCGCCGGGGATCTCCCGGGCCAGATCCCGGGAGGAGATGCCGATGGTGTTCTTCTCCCGGGCCGCGTAGATCTCCGCCAGCAGAACCACGTCGGCCTGCCGCAGCTGCTCCACAAACTCGTGGAACAGGGCGCGGGTCCGGGTGTAGGTGTGGGGCTGGAAGGCGCAGATCACCCGCTGGTAGCCCAGACCCTTGGCCATGGTCAGCAGGGCGTGGAGCTCGCCGGGGTGGTGGGCGTAGTCGTCGTAGATTTTGGCGCCGTTGAACGCCCCCTTGTACTCAAAGCGGCGTCCGGCTCCGTGGAAGGTCCGCAGCCCCTCCTCCACGGCGCTGCCGGGGAGGCCCAGCAGATAGGCGGCGGAGGCGGCGGCCAGGGCGTTGAGGATGTTGTGCTCCCCGCCGATCTGGAGCTCCACGTGGGCGTAGCACTCCCCATGGACAACCACGTCAAAGGAGGGAAGGCCGTTGGTGAAGAGGATCCGCTCCGCCCGGCAGTCCGCCCCCTGGGCGCGCAGGGCGAAGGTGAAGAGAGGGAGCCCCGCCAGGGCCTCCATGGTGCCGGAGTCGTCCGCGTTGGCCACAATGTGGCCGCCCTCCGGCACCAGCTGGGCGAACCGGCGGAAGGAGTGCTCCACGTCCTCCAGGTCCTTGAAGAAGTCCAGGTGGTCCGCTTCCACATTCAGCACCACCGCCACAGTGGGGAAGAAGTAGAGGAAAGAGTTGCAGTATTCGCAGGACTCCAGTATAATGGTATCACCGTGTCCCACCCGGTAGCCGCTGTGGAGCAGGGGCAGGGTGCCGCCGATCATGACCGTGGGGTCCGTCTTGGCGGCCATGAAAATGTGGGTGGTCATGGACGTGGTGGTGGTTTTGCCGTGGGTGCCGGAGATGCAGACCGCGTTCCGGTAGCCCTTCATGATGCAGCCCCAGGCCTCCGCCCGCTCAAAGACCGGGATGCCCGCCTGGCGGGCGGCGGCGATCTCCGGGTTGTCGTCGTGGACGGCGGCGGTGCGGATCAGAAACTCCGCGCCCCCGATCTGCTCGGCCCGGTGGCCGATGGCGATGGGGATACCCAGGGAGCGCAGATGCCGTACGGTTTCGCTCTCCCGCATGTCGCTGCCCTGGACCTGGAGCCCCAGGCTGTGGAGCACCTCTGCCAGAGGTGACATGGAAACGCCTCCAATGCCGCACAGATGGACCCGGCGGCCGGGGCGGACAAAATCCTGTATATTGGAACCCATTCCTGTTCCTCCAAAAAAGGGCGGATTCGCCTTTATTCGCAAAGATATAACTATTTCATTATAATCGATCCCAGGGGATTATGCAACCAAAAAGCGCAGAGAAACCTACAGATTCTAGAAAGTATATCCAGGGCTATTTTGTCCATATTACAGTAAAATCAACCGGAAAGGGGCAAAAAGAATGGGGGACATTCCCGCCGGAATCAGGAACATATTGGAGCGGCTGGCGGGGAGAGGCCACCAGGCGGTGCTGGTGGGCGGCTGCGTCCGAGACCTGCTGATGGGACGGACGCCCCAGGACTGGGACATCGCCTCCTCAGCCCGGCCGGAGGCGGTCATGGAGCTCTTCGGGGAAAACGCCCGCCCCACGGGTCTGCGCCACGGGACGGTGACTGTGCTGGAGGCCGGGGAGCGCGCGGAGGTGACCACCTTCCGGCGGGACGGGAACTATCTGGACTGCCGCCACCCGGACCATGTGGAGTTTACCGGCTCCCTGGAGGAGGATCTGGCCCGCCGGGACTTTACGGTCAACGCCATGGCCATGACCGCCGACGGGGAGATCCTGGACCCCTTCGGCGGCCGGGAGGACCTCTCCCGGGAGCTGCTGCGCTGCGTGGGGGAGCCGGAGCGGCGCCTGACGGAGGACGCCCTGCGGATTCTCCGCTGCCTCCGCTTTGCCTCGGTGCTGTCTTTCGCCATCGACGGCGGCACGGAGGAGGCCCTCCGCCGCTGCGCGCCTCTGCTCCGGCGGATCGCCGCGGAGCGGGTCCGGGAGGAGCTGATGAAGCTGATCTGCGGCCGGGCCGCGGCGGAGGTGCTGCTGGCGTATCCGGACGTGGTGGGCGTGGTGCTGCCGGAGATCCTGCCGGCAGTGGGGTTTGCCCAGCGCAACCGCCACCACTGCTACGACGTGTGGGAGCACTCGGTCCGGGCCATGGCCGCCGCGCCGCCGGACCGGGTGGTCCGCCTGACCCTGCTGCTCCACGACCTGGGAAAGCCGGAGACCTTCTCCCTGGGGGAGGACGGGGTGGGCCACTTCTACGGCCACGGGAAGCGCAGCGCGGCCATCGCGGAAACCGTGTGCGCCCGGCTGCGGCTGGACCGGGCCGAAAGGGATACTGTGTGCCGGCTGGTGGCGCTCCACGACGTGCAGGTGCCGCCTACGGAGAAGAGCGTCCGCCGGATGCTCCGCCGCCTGGGGGAGGAGGACTTCCGCCGCCTGCTCCAGGTGAAGCGGGGGGACAACCTGGCCCAGCACCCGGCCTACCGGGAGCGGCAGCAGGGGATCGACCAGCTGGAGAGCCTGCTGGACCAGGTGCTCCGGGAGGACCAGTGCTTCTCCCTCCGGCAGCTGGCGGTAAACGGCAGGGACCTGCTGGCCCTGGGCCTGCGGGGCCGGGCGGTGGGACAGGCCCTGGAGCGGCTGCTGGACCTGGTGATCGAGGGAGAGATGCCAAATGACCGGGAGCGCCTGCTCCAGGAAATCAAGGAGGAAACAGAGCAATGACCTATCTGGGCGCCCATCTCTCCAGCGGGAAGGGCTTTTACAAAATGGGGCAGACCGCCCTGGCCATCGGGGCCAATACCTTCGCCTTCTTCTGCCGGAACCCGAGAGGGTCCAAGGCCAAGGCCGTGGACCCGGAGGACCTGGCGCGGCTGCGGCGGCTGCTGGAGGAGCACGCCTTCGGCCCTCTGGTGGCCCACGCGCCCTACATCATGAACCCCTGCTCTAAGGACGAGGGCATCCGCCGCCTGGCGGCGGAGATGATGGCGGGGGACCTCCAGCTCATGGAGCACCTGCCGGGCAACTACTACAACTTCCACCCGGGCAGCCATGTGGGCCAGGGGCCGGAAACCGGCTGCCGCATGGTGGCGGAGATGCTCAACGCCGTCCTGCGGCCGGAGCAGCAGACAGTTGTGCTGCTGGAAACCATGGCGGGGAAGGGCAGCGAGCTGGGTGGCAGCTTTGAGGAGCTGCGGCAGATTCTCGACCAGGTGGACCTCCAGGACCGGGTGGGCGTCTGCTTGGATACCTGCCACATATCCGACGCCGGATACGACGTGGCAGGGCATCTGGAAGCGGTGCTGGAGGAGTTCGACCGGGTGATCGGCCTTGGACGCCTGAAGGCCTGCCACATCAACGACAGCTTAAACGGCGTGGGGTCCCGGAAGGACCGCCACGCCCGGATCGGGGAGGGCACCCTGGGCCTGGAGGGGATTCTGCAGGTCATCCGGCACCCCAGCCTGAAGGGCCTCCCCTTTATTCTGGAAACCCCCACCGACGACGCCGGCCACGGGGAGGAGATCGCCCTCCTGCGCCGGGCTTTGGGGGAGTGCCAGAGAGAGGAGTGGAAGAAATGACAGACAGCGGAGGAGAGAACATGCTTGTGCGGAGAGCGGCGCCGGAGGATCTGGACGCCATTATGGCCATTTACGACAGCGGCAGGGCCTTCATGCGCGCCCAGGGCAACTATGTCCAGTGGGTCAACGGCTATCCCAGCCGGGACCTGCTGGCGGAGGACATCAGGAAGGGCCAGTGCTACGTCTGCGAGGCGGAGGGGGAGATAGCCGGCGTATTCGCCTTTATCCTGGGGGAGGACCCCACCTATCAGAAGATTGAGGAGGGCAGCTGGCGCTCCGCCAGCCCCTACGGTACCGTCCACCGACTGGCCTCCAGCGGGAAATACCGGGGCGTGGGAAAGACCTGCTACGATTTCTGCAAGGGCCGGATCGGCCACGTCCGGGCGGACACCCATGAGGACAACCGGGCCATGCGCCGCTCCCTGGAGCGAAACGGCTTCCAGCGTCGGGGCGTCATCCATATCGCCGACGGGACCCCCAGAATTGCCTACGAGTTTCTGGCGGAGGACAGCGAGGGCTGACTTACGCCAGAAGGCCGGGCAGCTCTCCCAGGGAGCGGATTTCATAGTCGATCCGCAGCCCCCCGGGCCGGGGACGGCCCTCCCGGTTGAGCCAGCAGCAGGGGAGAGCGGCGTTGTTGGCCCCCTGGATATCGCTGGTGAGGGAGTCGCCGATCACCAGGCAGCCCTCCCGCCGGGCGCCGGGGATGTGGGCGAGGACGTAGTCGAAGTAAGCCCGCTCGGGCTTCCCACAGCCGATGGTTTCGGAGATGAAGAACCCCTGGAAGTACGGAGTGATCTCCGACTTGGCGAACCGGGCCCGCTGGACGGACTCCACCGCGTTGGTGATGATGTAGAGCCGGTGATCCCGGCTGAGGGCCCTGCAGACCTCCAAGGCGTCGGGGAAGAGGATGGCGCTGGTCCCCAGGGCCAGCAGGTGCTCTTGGTTCAGGGCCTCCGGGTCCCCCGCCTCGCCGGTGAGGGCCAGGTAGCGGCGGAACCGCTCCACCAGCAGGAATTCCTTGGTGCAGCGGCCCTGGTTGAAATCCTCCCACAGCTCCTCGTTGCAGCGGTGGTAGAGGGCATACCTCTCCTGGGAGAAGGTCAGGCCGAACTTGGCGCACAGGTGCCGGTGGGCCGCCAGCTCGGCGGCGTTGAAGTCGAAGAGGGTGTTGTCCGCATCAAAAAGCAGAACAGGATAATCCATGGAAAACAGCCTCACTTTCCGCTGCATATTAACTGCCGGCAGCGTCCGAGCTGCTGGCGTATGGTTACCTTTTATTGTATCATACGGAGCGGGGGAAGGAAAGACGGAAGAAACGTCCTGTGAGGCGGATCACGGGAAGCGGCGGCCCCTATCCATCCATCAAAAAGTCTAATAAGGAGGAAGAAGTTATGTCAATCTATACAGATGCCCAGTCTATCATCCAGCAGGCGATCCAGGCCTGCCTGCCGGACCAGGCGGTGCGCCGGGCCCTGGAGGACAGGACGTTTGGTCCGGGCCGGGTGCTCCTGGTGTCCATCGGGAAGGCGGCCTGGCAGATGGCCAGCTGCGCGGCCGCTCTGCTGGGGGACCGGCTGGACGCGGGCGTGGTGGTAACCAAGCACGGTCACAGCCAGGGGGAGATCCCCCATTGCGCCATCTGCGAGGGGGGTCATCCGGTGCCGGACGAGGGCTCCTTCGCCGGGACCCGAGCGGCCATGGAGCTGGTGCGGAATCTCTCCCCGGAGGATACGGTGGTCTTTCTGGTGTCGGGCGGCGGCTCCGCCCTCTTTGAGTGCCCCCTGATCCCGGCGGAGGAGCTGGAGGAACTGACCCGGGAGCTGCTGGCCTGCGGGGCGGACATCGTGGAGATGAACACCATCCGCAAGCGGCTGTCCGCCGTGAAAGGGGGGAGGTTCGCCCAGCTCTGCGCCCCGGCGAAGGTCTACGCCATCGTCCTTTCGGACATCCTGGGGGACCCCCTGGACATGATCGCCTCCGGCCCCGCCTATCCGGACAGCTCCACCTGCGAGCAGGCCAGGGCGATTGTGGAGAAGTACCGCCTGCACCTGTCGCCCAGGGCCATGGAGCTGCTGGGGGAGGAAACGCCGAAGGAGCTGGACAACGTGGAAACGGTGGTGACCGGCAGCGTCCGGGAGCTCTGCGCCGCCGCCGGCGCCGCCTGCCGGAGTCTGGGCTATGAGCCGGTGCTGCTCACGGACCAGCTCTGCTGCCAGGCCCGGGAGGCGGGCTCCTTCCTGGCCTCCATCGCCCGGACGCACCAGGATACGAAGACCTCTCTGGCCTTCCTGGCGGGCGGGGAAACCGTGGTGCAGCTGACCGGCCACGGAAAAGGCGGGCGGAACCAGGAATTGGCCCTGGCCGCCGCCGAGGGGATCGCGCTGCTGGAGGACACCCTGGTCTTTTCCCTGGGCTCTGACGGCACCGACGGCCCCACCGACGCCGCAGGCGGCATGGTGGACGGGTGGACCAGGGAGCGCCTCAGCCAGGCGGGCCTGACCATCCACCAGGTCCTGGCGGAGAACGACGCCTACCACGCCCTGGAGCGGGTGGACGGGCTGATCCGGACCGGTCCCACGGGAACCAATGTGAACGACGTTGCGGTGGTGCTGATCCGGCGGGCGCGGCGCGGCTGACCGGCCGCGGACCGCGCCCGGAGGGGCGCAATGTCCCGAAACATCCTGAGGAGAAAACATCTATTTTGTGCAGGATTTACAAAATGGCGGGAGGAGTTTGCGGAGTTTGGCCTATTGACTTGGTAAAGATCATGTGATAAGATCTTTCCAACCAAAAGGAACCCGTCAGGTGAGGAGCTTCTATGTATACGCGTAAGCAGACCAAGACAAAGTGCGATATCGTAGTAGACGAGGTCTTGTCCATGATTGCGAAGGGCGTGTACAAGGAGAACGAGAAGCTGCCTCCGGAGCGCTACTTTGTGGACTATTTCGGCATGAGCCGCGTGACGATCCGGGAGAGCTTCAAGAAGCTCAGCATGCTTGGCGTGGTGCAGATCAAGCAGGGGGAGGGGACCTTTGTCAGTAAGTCCGACCCCAGCAAGCTGATCCAGCCGGCGTTTGCTTCCATCATCATGGACGACCTGAGCGTTTCCCAGCTCTATGACGCCCGCATGTATGTGGAGTCCGCGGTCAGCAGGCTCGCCGCCCGCACCATTACGGAGGAGCAGGCCGCCCATCTGGATGAGCTGCTCTCCGCCATGGATACTGAGGTCCGGAATCGGGATACTGACCGGTTCAGCGCCCTGGACATCGAGTTCCACGAGTATCTGGCTGAGATAGCCGGCAACTATATTCTGTCCGCCATCTATCGGACCATCAAGGACATCATTTCCAAATACATCACCAAGAGCAACCTCTCGCCGGAGGTGGTCCGGGTGTCCCAGGGCTACCACAAGAAGATTGTGGCGGCAATCAAGGACCACGACAGCGAGCAGGCCCGGCAGCTGATGGAGAAGCACGTGGAAATCGTGCGGGACAACCTGATCGAGCGTATCAAGGCGGGGGAGGTTCCCGCGTATTTGAAGTGAGCTGTGGCAGGGGATAGGAAGAGGTCGGCAAAGAGAATTTCCTACAAGAGGTATGATGATCATACAAAAATGGAGGGGCAGCGGAAGTCGGCATCTCCCCATCAGAAGGCGGTCCAAAAGAGGAGATGCGTTTTTCTGCAAAAGGTAAGATGACCATATGAATATGAATTGGATGGCCCATAGACAGCAAAGAGCAAAATGGGAGCAGCTATTTTGAACATAAAAGATAAGATGATCATATAATTTGAAACACAAAAGAGGAAGGAGAATCCAATTTGATGAGGGATTTGGGTGTTGTGTATGGATAGTTATCAGTTTCACTATGGAAGAGGGTCCCTAGACGCCTCGGCGCTCCGGCCCCTGCATCCCAGGGTCCTGGAGTCGAAGCTGGCCCAGTACGTGCCGGAGGCCACGGAGGAGGAGCTGGTGGAGCGGGCGGTGATGCACCCCATGGGCAGCAGGCCGCTGGCGGAGCTGGCCGCCGGGAAGCGGCATGTGGTGGTCATTGCCAGCGACCACACGCGCCCGGTGCCCAGCAAGATTATTATGCCAGTCCTGCTCCGGGAGATCCGGAGGGGGAATCCGGCGGCGGAGATCACCATTCTCATCGCCACCGGCTGCCACAGGGGCACCACCAGGGAGGAGCTGGCGGCGAAGTTCGGCCAGGAGTTTGTGGAGCGGGAGCGGATCGTCGTCCACGACTGCGACGAGTCGGAGATGGTCTGTATGGGAACGCTCCCCTCCGGCGGGCAGCTGATCCTCAACCGGATGGTGGTGGACGCGGACCTGCTGGTGGCGGAGGGGTTCATCGAGCCCCACTTCTTCGCCGGCTTTTCCGGAGGGCGCAAGAGCGTGCTCCCCGGCGTCGCGGACCGGAAGACCGTGCTTTACAACCACAACGGGCGGTTTATCGACGACCCCTGCGCCCGGACCGGGATCCTGGAGGGCAACCCCCTGCACCGGGACATGGTGTTTGCCGCCCGGCAGGTGGGGCTGGACTTTATCTGTAATGTTGTGATCAACGACCGGCACCAGGTGATTTTTGCCTCCGCCGGCGACATGGAGGAGGCCCACGCCGCAGGCTGCGCCTTCCTGAAGGACCACTGCAGCGTGCGCTCGCCCATGGCGGATCTGGTGGTGACCACCAACGGCGGCTATCCCCTGGACCAGAATCTCTACCAGGCCGTCAAGGGCATGACGGGGGCGGAGCCCCTGGTCAAGGAGGGAGGCGTCATCATCATGATCGCCAAATGCGAGGACGGCGTGGGAGGCGACAGCTTCTACCGCACCTTCGCGGAGGAGAAGGACCTGGAGCGGATGCTGCGGACCTTTCTCCATACGCCCCCCGAGGAAACAAAGGTGGATCAGTGGCAGTCGCAGATCTTTGCCAGGGTGCTGCGCAGGGCGTCTGTCATCCTGATTTCCGAGCTGCCCGACGATGTGGCTGAAAACTTTCAGCTGATCCCGGCCCACTCCCTGGAGGAGGCCGTCGCCAAGGCGAGGGGGATCATCGGACGGGAGCAGTGGGATACCGTGGTCATACCCGACGGCGTTTCAGTGATTTCCTCAGCGGCGGACAACTGAGCGGCGCCGGATGGCAGACCAAGACGGAAGCGCTGGCGCGGAAGTCTTGCGCAATATCACACAGAAATTAAGGAGGAAGAAAGAAACATGGAGAAAGTCAGAACCAAGAAATGGGCGATCCGATGGCTCGCCATTTCCCTTGCGCTGATTTTGATCAGCTGCATTGGGGCATCCATGCTCCAGACGAACTTCGGAAAGACCCAGGTCTATACCTTTAAGCTTCCCACCAGCGACGGCAAGTACCTCTCCTGCAACATGTACCGGCCTGAGGAGGCCTCCGCTGACAACAAGGTGCCCCTGGTCATCGCCATGGCCGGCACCTACGCCAGCAAGGAGCAGATGGATATCCCCGGCATCGAGCTCTCCCGGCGCGGCATCGCGGTCATTACCTTTGACCCCTACATGCACGGCCTCTCCAGCGGCGGCACCGAGCCCTACAGCGAGTTCGCCTGGACTGACGCCGGCATGATCGCCCTGGTGGAGTACGCCTACAACAACCTGGACTTTGTGGACAACACCAAGATCGGCGTGACCGGCCACTCCCTGGGCGGCCGCGTGATCTCCAACACCCTGGCCTACTACGGCGTCGCCTATGAGCACGCCCTGGAGGACGCCCAGTCCCCGGATTCCGACGGCGGCATTGAGATCACCGCCGAGGAGCTGGCCTACGCCGAGTCCCAGAACAAAGTGATGGCCGCCTTCGCCTCCGGCGTGCAGACCAGCGAGATCTCCTTCGGCGAGCGGGACGACACCTTCGCCGTCCACGGCATCCAGGGCGCCCCGGAGGACAAGGAGATGCCCCGGATGGCCTATGCCAGCATCGCCGTCTACAACGGCTTCAACGATGAGTTCGGCAGAGGCAACTACCAGGTGGACGGCTTCGCCTACCCCCTGAACTACCATCCGGATATGATCCACCTGCTCAACCAGGTCCTGCCGGACGACGAGAAGATCGTCGTGGGCGACACGCCGGAGGCGGGCTTTGAGCTGGATACTTACTATGGAAGCGCCGAGGACCACACCCTGCGGATCTTCTACAATCCCCCCGAGATCCATGCCTATGAGCGCTTCTCCGCCACGGAGGCCGCATGCATCTCCGACTTCTTTACCACTGCCTTTGAGATGGAGAACCCCATTGACTCCAACAACCAGTACTGGAGAATCAAGGAGATCTTCAATTGCATCGGCCTTGTGGGCATGTTCCTGCTGGTGGTGCCCATCGCGTCCCTGTTCATGAACCTGAGCATCTTCAAGGACCTGGCCGTGGCGGTTCCCGAGAAGCTCCCGGCCATCAAGAGCGGCAAGAGCAAGCTGGTCTTCTGGGGCGGCCTGCTGATCTCCGCAGTGCTCTCCTGGCAGTTCTTCCTGCCGGCCATCGACATCGCCAGAAGCGTGTTCCCGTCCCAACAGGGGCAGAACACCCTGACCTGGCTGTTCCCCCAGTCCATGACCAACTTTATCTGGATCTGGGCGATGTTCAACACCATCGTGGGCCTGATCCTGTTCTTTGTGACCTATAAGTTCTTCGGCTCCAAGAACGGCGTGACCACCGAGCACTGGGGCATCAAGATCAGCCTCAAGGACTTCGGCAGAACCCTGCTGCTGGCCCTGATGGTTGTGGTGACATTCTTCGGCGTCGTGTTCCTGGCAAACTACTTCTTCGTGGTGGACTTCCGCATCTGGGTCCTGGCCATCAAGGTCTTTAAGCCGACCCACATCGTCTACGCCCTGAGCTACGCCATTATGTTCTTCCCGTACTACTTCATGGTTTCCCTGACCACCAACGGCTCCCGCCGGATTGCCGGGCAGAACGAGTTCGTGAACCTGCTGATCTGCGGTATCGGCAACATCCTCGGCCTGGCCTTGATGCAGGCGGTCATGTACCTGAACGTGTACGTGTTCAACCCGGGCATCAACCCCTACGGCTCCGCCTGCCTGAACTGCATCCAGACCTACCAGCTGCTGGTGCTGCTGTTCGTGGCCCCCATCCTGAGCCGCTTCCTGTTCAAGCTGACCGGCAAGATGTGGCTGGGCTCCTTCGTCACCTGCCTCCTGGTCGTGACGATCAATGTGGCCAACTCCATGCTGCACATCCCCGCCTGAGTGCTTGACCCGCTTCCCCTGAGGAACCCATAGAGAGAACAAGGCTGTGCCGCAGAGAAAATCTCTGCGGCACAGCCTGTTTTTTACCGGATCTTTTTCCTCCAGGGACTGCGGAGGAAAAAACGGAAAGGGGACGGCGGCCGCTCAGGCGAGCTCCGTGTACTTCTCCTTCCGGCCCCGGGCCTTCTCCACCGGGTACTTCTCCTCGTTGCGCCGGAGCTTTTCCAGAACAATCTCGTCCAGGTCCAGCCCCAGCCGGTCCGCCAGGGAGATGGCGTACATCAGCACGTCCGCCAGCTCCTCCCGCATCGCCGGCAGCTTCTCCCGGCACTCCGTGTCGCCGCCGCTCCACTGGAACACCTCCAGCAGCTCCGCCGCCTCCAGACACAGGGAGATGGCCAGATCCTTGGGGGTGTGGTACTGCTTCCAGTCCCGCCGGTCCCGAAAGGCCAGCACCTGGTCGATGGTTTCCTGCCTCATAAAACGGTCCTCCTTCTGGGAAAACCCCGGCGCAACAGACCGTCGCGCCGGGGTTTGACTCGCATATTTGATTTACAGGCTCCGGTCGTCCACGTAGAGCTCCCGGACGCCTTCCGTCGGCTTGGGGGCGGCGGAAGCAGCCTGGGCCGCCGGCGCGGGCGCCGCCTCCTCCCGGGGGCCGTCCCGCCACTTGATGAATTTCTCGGCCACCTGGGGGAACAGGGCCAGGCTCAGCACGTCCTCGTCGCTCTTGGCGATGTCCTTGAATTCCTCCCGGTACTTCTCCAGCTCCGGCTCCAGCAGGTCCGCCGGGCGGCAGGTGATCACGTCCTCCGGCTGAATGCCGGCCTTGGCGCGGACGTCCTCGTTGACCTTGCCGGGCAGGGCACCGTACTCGCCCTTCAGCATGGCCCGGGACTCCTTGGTGAAGGTCTTGTACCGCTCGCCCAGAATCACGTTCATCACCGCCTGGGTGCCCACGATCTGGCTGGAGGGAGTCACCAGCGGGGGATAGCCGTAATCCTCACGAACCCGGGGCACCTCCGCCAGCACCTCGTAGTACTGGTCCTCCTTCCCGGCCTGCTTGAGCTGGCTGATCAGGTTGGAGAGCATACCGCCGGGCACCTGGTAGAGCAGAGTGTTGGTGTCCACACTCAGCACCTTGGGGTCCAGGGCGCCGACGTCCTTCAGCCGCTGGGCCACCTTCCGGAAGTGGGCGGCGGCCTCGCTCATCCGGTTGAGATCCAGCCCCGTATCCCGGACCGTGCCCTTCAGCGTGGCCACCAGGGACTCGGTAGCCGGCTGGGAGGTGCCGTTGGCCAGGGGGCTCAGGGCGGTGTCCACAATGTCCACGCCCGCGTAGGCCGCCATGAGGTAGACCATGTCGCCGGTACCGGTGGTGTTGTGGGTGTGGAGGTGGATGGGGATGCTGACGCTCTCCTTGAGCCGCTTGACCAGGGAATAGGCCTCCATGGGCAGGAGGAGGTTCGCCATGTCCTTGATGCACAGGGTGTCGGCCCCCATCTGCTCCAGCTCCTTGCCAAGCTTCACAAAGTAGTCCTCGCTGTGGATGGGAGAGATGGTGTAGCTGAGGGTGGCTTCCACCTGTCCGCCGTACTTCTTGGTGGACTTGATGGCCTGCTCTAAGTTGCGCACGTCGTTGAGGGCGTCGAAGATCCGGATGATGTCGATGCCGTTTTCAATGCTCTTGCGGCAGAAGGCGTCCACCACGTCGTCGGCGTAGTGCTTGTAGCCCAGGATGTTCTGGCCACGGAAGAGCATCTGCAGCTTGGTGTGGGGCAGGTGCTTGCGCAGGGTGCGCAGCCGCTCCCAAGGGTCCTCCTTGAGAAAGCGCATGCACACGTCGAAGGTGGCGCCGCCCCAGCACTCCAGGGAGTAGTAGCCGATGGAGTCCAGAATCTCGCAGGCGGGCAGCATGTCCTCAATGGTCATGCGGGTGGCCGCCTGGGACTGGTGGGCGTCCCGGAGGATGGTGTCGGTAATCAGCAGGGGCTTGTTGGATAAAAATTCCATGGTTTCCATCAAAAATCTGTCCTCCTTTTCAAAGGCCCACAGGGCGCGGCCAAGATCAGCCGATCACGCACAGCAGCGTGCCGGACTGGACAGTGGAGCCCTTGGACACGCTGACGGAGGCCACGGTGCCATCGCAGGGGGACATGATCTCGTTCTCCATCTTCATGGCCTCCAGGACCATCAGAACATCTCCCCGCTTCACCGCGGAGCCGGCCTGCACGTTGACGGACAGAATGGTGCCCGGCATGGGGGCCGTGACCTTCTCACCCTTGGCGCTGGCGGCCGCGCTGGGGGCGGGAGCAGCCGGCGCGGGAGCCGGAGCTGCCGGCGCGGCGGGGGCAGCAGGAGCGGCGGGGGCCGCCGCCTCCGCGCCCTCCAGCACCTCCAGGGTGATGTCGTAGATGGAACCGTTCACATTGACTCTGTACTTTTTCATCGTCTTTACCTCTCCTATCCTGACAAATCGTTGCGCTGTTTCTGATGGGCGGGCTATGGAAGGCCCAATACTCAGCCATTTTACAGTATTTTATCAGAGTACACCCCATAATTCAAGACCGCTTTGCCATTTCTCCGGAAAAGTTTCCCCTCCGGCGGCAGGGAGAGCGGGAAACGGGCCCTTTTCCGGGCCGCCGCTCTGTGCTATACTGGAGAGAATCAGAGAGAAAGAGGTTTTTGCCCATGCGGTATCAGAACATCCAGAGAGGGACCTTCCTCGCCAGGCCCAACCGGTTCATCGCCCAGGTAGAGCTCGGGGGGCGTGTGGAGGTCTGCCACGTGAAAAATACAGGCCGTTGCCGGGAGCTGCTGGTGCCGGGGGCGGCGGTGTATCTGGAGCGGGCCGCCGGCCCGGCCCGGAAGACCGCCTGGGACCTGGTGGCGGTGGAGAAGGGGAGCCTCCTCATCAATATGGACGCCCAGGCCCCCAACCGGGTCTTCGGGGAGTGGGCGACGGGCAGCGGGCTCTGGCCCACCCTCCGCACCCTCCGGCCCGAGGTGCGGTACGACGCCTCCCGCTTTGATTTTCAGCTGGAAACCGACGAGGGGATCACCTTCGTGGAGGTCAAGGGCGTGACCCTGGAGGAGAATGGGGAGGCCCGCTTTCCCGACGCCCCCACGGAGCGGGGGGTCAAGCACCTGCTGGAACTCCGGCGGGCGGCGGAGGAGGGCTACGGCGCGGCGGTCTTCTTTGTCATCCAGATGAAGGGGGTCACCCATTTCTGTCCCAATGACGCCACCCATCCGGCCTTTGGGGCGGCCCTGCGCCAGGCGGCGGAGGGTGGGGTCCGGGTCTACGCCTACGACTGCCTGGTAACGCCGGACTCCCTGACCATCGACGCCCCGGTGCCGGTGGTGCTGTAGGGCCTTTCAACTGAAAAATTCCCCGGACGGTGCGCAGCCGTCCGGGGAATTTCTTTGATCATCAGGGGGGCCTGCGGGGGCCTCACTCCACCTTGCCGCCGCAGTGGGGGCAGAAGGGGGCGCCCGGCGTCAGGGACTTGCCGCACCGGGGGCAGAACAGGGCGCCCCCAGGCGCCGCCGGCTGGGCCGGGGCAGAGGCTTTAGACTCCGGGGTGGAAACCGCCTGGGCTGGGGCAGCGCTCCGGGCCGCCGGCTGCTGGGGAGCGGAAACAGGGACCTCCTCCGGGGTGGAGAACACCTGGGCCTGCCCGGCGGGGCCCCCAGGGGCGGCGCCGGCGGATGCGGAAACCAAAACCGCTTGCGGCGCATCCGCCCCGGCAAAGAGTACATAGCAGAGGAGGAGCATCCCCGCTGTCAGGCAGAGATTTTCCAGGCTGCCCGCAAGACAGAACGTCCCCGGCAGAAACCAGAACGCGGAGACAAACCCCAGAAGATTCCCCTTGGCAAAAGACCGCAGGAGGATCCACACCAGAAAGAGCAGAAAGGCCAGGAGGGGGAAGAGGTAAGATTGCAGCAGGCTGGGCCACATATAGTCGGGAACCCCGCCGTAAAGACGAACATTCGCGGAGATCACCCGATCCATACTCTGGTAGTACTGGACGGCCATCAGGGCCCCGGGGATCAGGAACACCAGCCGCAGCTTTCGCCGGGCCGGGAGGCAGCACACCAGCAGGGCGCAGCCCACCAGGAGGAAGTAGGGCAGGGTGCGGCTGGAGGCTTCCGGGTTCCCGGCGCTGGTCTGGGAGGCGTTGATAGCCGGCACAGCCAGGAGCGCCGCCGCGCACAGGGCCAGGACCCGGAGGACCTTTGCGCCGGGAATACCCGTTTCTCCGGCAGGGGAGAGAGCATGGTCCGCCCCCTCCCCGGCAAAGAGGGCGCAGCACAGGAGGAGCATCCCCCAGGTCAGGAGCAGCTCCAGCCAGAAAGTGGGCAGCAGCAGGACGCCTGGCAGGAACCAAAGCCTGGCGGCCTTTTCCCGCCAGGGGGTCAGCAGGGCCGCCAGAAAGAGCAGGAGAACCAGGGCGGACAGCAGGAACAGGATGCTCTGAAGAAAGTAGGCCCACTGGATCGATCGGGCGCCCCCGGCGTTAGGCAGCGAAAGCATAGCAGACAGGTTCGTCCACCTGCTTTTGATGAGTGTGAACGACCAGTAGAGCAGCAGCGCTCCGGGAAGCAGGAAGAACAGCTTCAACGGCCGCACCTGGGGCAGGCAGCACACCGCCAGGGCTCCCAGGGCGAACAGGCAGTAGGCCAGCAGACCGACATTTCTGGTGAGGGGAACTTGGAAACCTTCTGTGTAGTAGATCACTGGCCCGGCCATCAGCACCGCCGAGCACAGGGAACAGATCCGGATCATTTTCTTCTCCATGGCAAAACCGTCCTCTCTCTTTTTTGCGTTGTCCTGTTACAGGACATTTTTCTCTGGTTCATAGTTTACCCTTTGAATTGTCCTATGTCAAGACAAAGGGGGGTAAAACAGTGGCGAGAATTATTGATGGAAGCGACAAGAATATGGTGGGGGACCGGGTGCGCGCCCTGCGGCTGGCCCGGGGGCTGAGCCAGCAGGCGCTGTCCGACCGGCTGGAGACCCTGGCTATCTACATCTGCCGGGGGTCCATCTCCCGGATCGAGGACAAGCAGCGGACGGTGACGGACATCGAGCTCTACGGCCTCTCCCAGGTGCTCCGGGTTCCCATTGAGGCCTTTTTTGAGCCGGAGGAGGAGCAGGGGCGGGGATAAAAACAGCGGGCGGCAGCATAAAGTGCTGTCGCCCGCTGTTTTTAGCAGGGGGGCGTCGCGCCCCCGTTCAGTTTTGGCCTGCCAGCTCCACCGGCTGCCCCGCCGCCAGGGATGCGGGCACGTCGAGAAGGCGCTGGTTCCGGCTGCCCCGCCAGGGGAGGGACAACGTCCGCTCCGCAAGGAGAAAGGGGCCGTCCACCAGTACGTCCACCTGCTCCAGCAGGGCCCGCTGGTCCGTCGTGCCCTCCTGCAGCAGGTGCTCCAGGGTGTAGCCGGTGTAGCACCACACGTTGAGTCCCGCCCCGTGGGCCCGCTCCGCCAGGCGGAGGCAGGCCGCCGCCTGCTCCATGGGCTCCCCGCCGGAGAGGGTCAGCCCGTCGGTCAGAGGGTTGGAGAGCATCTGGGCGGCTACCTCCTCCACATCCATCTCCCGGCCGCCGGTGGGGTCGTGGGAGTCCGGGTTGTGGCAGCCGGGACAGTGGTGAGGGCAGCCCTGGACAAAGCAGACAAAGCGAAACCCCGGCCCGTCCACAATAGAGTCCTGTACCAGACCATAGATGCGCATGGATATACCTCCTTCGGTCAGATGCTGTGCTTCACTCTGCTTTCTCCTCGGCGGTCTTGGCGTCATTCCAGCGGATCCCCGCAAAAGCCCGCTTTTGCGGGGGCCCCGGATCGGATCCATCCTCGGCTGGCGAAGCCAGCCTGCGGCAAGGTTTTGGCGCAGCCAAAACGCTTGTACGCCGCGAAGCGGCGGGCATGGACCGCTCTGCGGAGAGCGTCAGGGGTCAGATGTTGTGCTTCACTCTGGCTTTTTCCTCGGCAGTCTTGGCGTCATTCCAGCGGTCCATGGTGCCAACCAGGTAACCGGTGATCCGGCGGATCCGCTCGAACTGCTGGCGGCCATCCCCCTCCCGGCGCCCGCAGCCGGGGCACTCGTCGTCGATGATGCCCGTGTAGCCGCAGCAGGGGTCACGGTCCACCGGGTGGTTGACGCTGCCGTAGCCGATGCCCGCCTCCTTCATGCAGCGGATCACTTTCTCAAAGGCGTCCAGATTTTTCAGCGGGTCCCCGTCCATCTCAATGTAGCTGATGTGGCCGGCGTTGGTCAGGGCGTGGTAGGGGGCCTCCTTCTTGATCTTCTCAAAGGCGCTGATGGGGTAGTAGACGGGGATGTGGAAGCTGTTGGTGTAGAAGTCCCGGTCCGTGACGCCGGGGATCTTCCCAAACCGCTTCTGGTCGATCCGCACGAAGCGGCCGCTGAGTCCCTCCGCCGGCGTAGCCAGCAGGGAGAAGTTGAGCCCCGTCTTCTGGCACTCCTCGTCCATCCGGGCCCGCATCCGGGCGATGATCTCCAGGCCTAAGCGCTGGCTGCGCTCGCTCTGGCCGTGGTGCTCCCCGGTGAGGGCCACCAGGGCCTCCGCCAGACCGATGAAGCCCACGGACAGGGTGCCGTGCTTGAGCACCTCCCGGACCTCGTCGGTCCAGCCCAGCTTCTCGCTGTCCAGCCAGACCCCCTGGCCCATGAGGAAGGGGTAGTTGTAGACCTTTTTCCGGGCCTGGATCTCAAAACGGTCCTTCAGCTGGTCGATGCACAGGTCCATCTTGTTGTCCAGCTCGTCGAAGAAGGAGTCCAGGTCCCCCTTGGCCTTGATGGCGATCCGGGGCAGGTTGATGGAGGTGAAGCTCAGGTTGCCCCGGCTGTTGCACTGCTGCCGGGAGGGGTCGTAGACATTGCTGATGACCCGGGTGCGGCAGCCCATGTAGGCGATCTCCGTTTCCGGCCGGTTGGGGTCGTAGTATTGGAGATTGAAGGGGGCGTCGATGAAGGCGAAGTTGGGGAAGAGACGCTTGGCACTGCAGCGGCAGGCCAGCTTGAAGAGATCGTAGTTGGGCTCCCCGGGGTTGTAGTTGACGCCCTCCTTCACCCGGAAGATCTGGATGGGGAAGATGGGGGTCTCCCCGTTGCCCAGGCCCGCCTCCGTGGTCAGCATGATGTTGCGCATGACCATCCGCCCCTCGGGGGAGGTGTCCATACCGTAATTGATGGAGGAGAAGGGCGTTTGGGCCCCGGCCCGGGAGTGCATGGTGTTCAGGTTGTGGATAAAGGCCTCCATGGCCTGGTAGGTGGCCCGGTCCGTTTCTTTCTCCGCGCAGTAGAGGGCCTTGGCCTGAGCCTTTTTCAGCAGATCCTCGTGGCCGTAGCGCTCCAGGAGGAGGGGGAGCTCCGCCGCCAGGTAGTCCTCGCTGCCCCCCAGGCGGGGATAGAGGCCGGTGCGCTCCTTGATCCCCAGCCGCAGCTCCTTCAGTTCCGCCTCCGGGTCCTCCAGATCCAGCTCGATCATCAGGAACTTGCCCAGGTTCTGGGTGTAGAGCTTCTCAAAGGTCTTGCGCACCCCGTCGGCCATGCCGTAGTCGAAGTTGACGATGGACTGTCCCCCGTGCTGGTCGTTCTGGTTGGACTGGATGGCGATACAGGCCAGGGCGGAGTAGGAGGCGATGTCGTTGGGCTCCCGCAGGTGGCCGTGGCCGGTGGAGAAGCCGCCGGCGAAGAGCTTCTTGATGTCGATCTGGCAGCAGGTGGTGGTCAGGGCGTAGAAATCCAGGTCGTGGATGTGGATGTCCCCCTCCCGGTGGGCCTTGGCGTGCTCCGGCTTCAGAAGGAACATCTGATAGAACTGCTTGGCACCCTCGCTGCCGTACTTCAGCATGGCGCCCATGGCGGTGTCGGCGTTGATGTTGGCGTTTTCCCGCTTCACGTCGGAGTCCACGGCGTCGGAGAAGGTGATGTCCTCGTAGACCTTCATCAGGCGGGTGTTCATCTCCCGGGCCCGGCTGCGCTCGTTGCGGTAGAGGATGTAGGCCTTGGCGGTCTGGACATAGCCGTTGTCCATCAGGACCTTTTCCACAATATCCTGCACGTGCTCCACGTCCGGGGCCTCGCCGCCCTCCACCTCCAGGACCGACACCACCTCCCGGGCCAGCTCCCGGGCCACCTCCTCGTGATTAGGCTTATAGGTTGCCTGAAAGGCCTTGTTGATGGCGTTTGCGATCTTTTGCTCGTCAAAATCTACCAGCCGTCCGTCCCGCTTTCTCAGCTTGTCAATGCTTGTGGCCATGGCTCTCCCTCCGGATACAATATCTTGTGTTAAAAAAACACGAAAATCAAATATATAGTATAGCACCAGGAAGAGCTTGTCAAGGGGGCAAAACAGAAATCCTCCCCGTCCGAGCGCGCGGGCGGCCGCCCATGGAGCGCCGGCGGAAAAGAAAGAGCCCTCCCCGCGGGCAGCGGGGAGGGTATGTGGGGACGCGTTTGTCAGCAGCAGGAATTGCCGGAGTTGCCACAGCCGCAGCTGCCGCCGCAGATGCCGCTGTTGCCGTTGCCGCAGCAGCAGCACAGAATGAGGATCAGGATGATGATCCAGCAGCAGTTGCCGCCGCCAAAGAAACCGTTATTGCACATACAAGAACCTCCTCAGATTTGAGTGCCTGCACTCGAGGCCTCAGTTCATAGTATGCGCGGCGGTGGGGAGTGTGCGCCCGTCAGGAGATCCGCATGCCGGACACCAGGGACCGGGCCTCCTCCAGCTGGGCGTCGGAGAAGATGCCCAGATTCTCCAGCCGCCGGGCCAGGGTCTGCCCGTCGGGGAGAACGGCGTCCAGAGCGTAGTAGGAGAGATAGGCCACCTGGGCCCGGCAGAAGGGCTCCGCCTCCAGGCGGCTCCGCTCCCCGGCGGTGAGCAGGCCGCAGTCCACCGCCCGGTCCAGAGCCGTCAGCCAGTCCTCCTGGG
>CAJFVK010000010.1 GCA_904420435.1 uncultured Oscillospiraceae bacterium | reverse complement strand
ACTTCTCCTCGCTGCTGATCTGCAGCATGGCGGAGGTAAAGGTGATCAGCTCATTGAGGTTTCGCCAGGCCATGATGGAGTTGCGGGAGCCCATGAGCCACTGGGTCCCCTCCAGTGCGTCCAGCATATCCGAGCGCATCCGCAGGAAGCGCTCCTGCTGCTCCTCCAGATCCTGGTCGTTGATCTCCGGACGGGTGCGCAGCTGCACCTGCACGTGCTTTCCGCTTACCTCAATGGCGTCCAGGTCCACGCGGCTGGTGGTCCGCAGCAGGGCCCACTCGCCCTCAATGCTCTCCACAACGCCTCTGGTGGCAATGGGGTAAATATCCTCCGGGGCCAGCTGGCCATCCTCAGCCGGCCGCTTCAGCATCAGAAACAGGACCTTGTCCCCTACGCCGACCGGCTTGTCCGATTTCTCATTGAGATAGTCCAGGCGGAAGTAGCAGGAAACGTCCGGCAGAGAAAGGGTATTGTAGTAGGAAATGGTAATCATCTAGGGTCACCTCGAAACAATGGCTCAAATTTTCCGCTTATTCGGAATGCAAATTCATCTTTTCCAGAATGGCGCGCCACTCCGGCGGGATGTCGCAGGGCCGGAGGTTGCGGACCGCGTCCTCAGTCCCGGCCTGGCAGGCAGTTTCATAGTACCAGCACTTGTACTCCAGGAGGGAGAGCATCCGCTGCAGCTCGGCGATCTGCCGCTCCACGGCGGCCCTGCGCCGCCGAAAGATCTCCAGCCGCTGGCCCAGGGAAGCGTCCCCCTGCTCGGCCAGGCCGATGAACTGCTTGATCTCCTTGATGGAGAGACCCGATTTCTTCAGGCAGCCGATGACCAGCAGAGGCCCGTAGTCGCTGTCCGTAAACACGCGGATGCCGCCCTGGGACCGCTCCACAAAGGGCAGCAGGCCCTCCTGGTCGTAATACCGCAGGGTGGACGCGGCGATTCCCAGGAGCCGAGCCATCTCGCCCACTGTATAGAGCACCGCAGTCACCTCCTTATTATTCCTTACATATATTAAAGTTACTTTAACTTATTATAGCTACAGTAATTCGGTTTGTCAATAGTCTGTTTTGCAAAGCCGCGTAAGGTCCGCTCTCCCGCCGCGCCCCTTTGCCGCGGCTGCCCTCTGCTCATACGTTTCATTGACCCATTCAAAACCGTCAAATACTTTCCACAAAAAGAAGCGGGGCAGGAAAATCCTGCCCTGCTTCTTCGCTCCCTATTTGTTTCTCTGGTTATCTGGCGGAGCGCCCCGCCTTACTTTTTCTTCGCAGCCCGGAGGGCCAGGATGCGGTTCATCTCGTTGTAGACGATCATATACCCCTCGTCCACACCCATGCCGGGCTTGGCCAGGATCTGGTCCGGCTGGGTCGCCATGGCGCAGTGGACGCAGACTTGGGCCGACCGGTCCGTTTCGTTGCAGGTGCCCCCCTGGTAGGCCCCGATGCCGTGGGCCTTGCAGTAGAGCACCGCCTCGATGGTGTTGTTGATCCCGCCCAGATCCGGCGTCTTGATCTGGATCATGTGGCCGGCCCGGTGGTCGGCAAAGTACTGGATATCCTCCAGGGTATTGCACCACTCGTCCGCCACCAGCTCCACGTGGATGCCCCGATCGTCCAGCTCCCGGGTCAGGCCGGCCAGGGCGGCCATCTGGGTTTCCCGGTCGCAGTCGCAGTCCATGGGACCCTCAATCCGCAGGTGGAAGGGCTTGGCCGCCTCCTCCAGCTGGGCCAGATAGTCCGCCATGGCGGCATAGTTGTTGTTCCCGAATACAGCGCCGATGGTGCCGTACACGTCGATGTGGAGAATGGGGGCATAGCTGGGGTCCGCCCGGTGCTCCAGAATACGGTCACGGAGCCACTTCACATACTCCAGCAGCTTCTCGCCCTGTCGGCCCAGCTTGGTGTCCACGTGGTTGATGAGGGCGTGGGGCAGGACCTGGGCGCCCTTGATGATCATCTTGTCGGCGTTGTCGTAGCGGTCGTCGCCGGACTGGGTGAAAATGGGAATGGGCTTCTCGGAAACCTGGCAGCCGTACTCGTCGGCCACCACCTCGCACATGAGCCGGCCCGTGGCCTTGGCCACAGCGTCCAGGATAGCCTGGGATACGCCGTACCGGATAGCGGTGTGAAGCCGCTTCCCGTCCACCTGGATGGCCTCCATCATCCGGCACAGGCCCCGGAAGTCGTCCGCCTCCCGGCCCACCAGCTGGGGCTTGATGTAGGTGTCGATCAGGGGGATAAAATCCTTGGCCAGGAACAGCGGGTCCCGCCCGCCGGCCCCGGAATACTGCACGGCGGCGCAGTCGCCCCAGGCGACCTGCCCGTCCTCCAGGACGATCATGACGGAGATGGACTCCCCCGCCTGGCGGACCGCCGCAAAGCCCTCGGTCACCGGCTCCCCCACATAGAACACGCCGTCGTGCGCCGCGCCCTTCTTAATGGCTCGCTGGTCGTCAAAGTAGAAGCCTGTGCGGCCGGCAGAGCACACCACATCCACGATTTTCATGTCTGTTTCCTCCTGTTCTCTAACAATCAAAAGGTTTACCGGGGACGTCCAACCAGCCGCCCCTTGCTGATGGCATATACGTCGTCGATCACCATCTGGAAGGACGCCTCACGCTTCTCCGCTTTGGCCCGCTCGTTGATCTTGGCCGCGTGGAAGTCCTTCAGGTCCTGGGTAAAGGGCAGGTCGCCCATGTTCAAAATCCGGACGGCGCCGTCGTTATCCCGGCAGGGCAGCATCCGCCCTGCGTTGGCCCGGCAGGGCGCGAAGGGCACATCCAGCACGCCGGCTTCCACCCCGCGGCACACGCCCACCGCGATGTCGCCGCCGCCCAGCTCAAAGCACTTGTCCACAATGCAGCGGGTCTCCTGGCGGATAATCTCCTTCTCCTGCTCCAGGTTGTCGTTCTGGAACACCTGGTCCGCCATCATGTTCACCACCTGCTTGGTGCAGCGGAGGCCGGCGGCGTTTGCCTCCATGGTGGGGATGCCCAGAGCCTCGTGGGGGCTCTTGACGATAACCTTGGTGGCTTTGGAGAGGGCGGCGATCAGGCTGCCGGTGGCGATGACGCCGAAGGCCTTGGCCTCGTCCGCCGGGAAGCCTCCCATCCACTGGTGGAGGACCGTGGTGACCACCACGTCCCCGTACCCGTACCGCTCCAGATACTCGTTTGTCAGCTCCTCCAGCACCCGGATGGCGGCGATGTCCTGGACCAGGTTGCCGCACTGGCCGTACCCCACCGTAATGTTCTTGACGCCCTGCTCCGCCGCCAGCAGGGCCTCCACCACAGCCACCGCGTGAGAGATGCAGGGGGGCACCAGGGTGCCGGTCAGAGGGCCGTAGGGCTCCCGGTTGATGGACACGCCCATCTCCTCATAGAGCCCGGTCAGCCGGTCCACGTACTGCCAGTCCCGAATGGTGCGCTCCATGGGGACGTTCTTGCAGTAGGGCAGATTGTAGGAGATGCCGCCGCCCTCGTAGCTGGTGAAGCCGCCGGCGTAGGCGATCTCTGTCAGCAGCCGGGCGTCCGGCGTGCCGTGGCGGACCTGGATGGGGGTGTGGACGCTTTCAATGATCCTCCGGCAGCCCGCCACCCCGTGGTTCACCGCCGGGAAACCGTTGAGCATGGCCCGGCCCAGGCGGATGGACTCGGCGATGCCGTTCTCCGCCTCCTCATAGCGGTTCTGGCGGGTGTAGCTGTCGATGGTGGTGGGCAGGAGGTCCGCCTCCCCCTGGTCCTGGAGATACTGCATCAGCTTGATGTGCTCCTCGATCACCGGGACGCCCGCCCGGGGCTGGATCAGGGTCCTGTGGGCGGCCTTGGCCGCAATCAGCTTTTTGGAGAAGATGCGGTCCTCGGGCAT
Organism: uncultured Oscillospiraceae bacterium; assembly: GCA_904420435.1. GTDB lineage: Bacteria > Bacillota > Clostridia > Oscillospirales > Oscillospiraceae > CAJFPI01. The sequence continues at coordinate 31,821 of CAJFVK010000010.1, read as the reverse complement.
GGCCTTGTGGTAGGCAACCGCCTCCTCCAGCTCCACATCCCGGCCGGTGGGCCACTGGGCCAGCACCTCCTTGCGAAGCTTTGCGAATTCGTCGTCAGGGATTCGTCTGTTCTGAAGATCCATGGCTTTCCAGCTCCTTTTTCATAATGGTCAGTGCAACTCTGGGATAATGTGTCGAGAGAAGGCCCATGGCGGCCAGGATATACTTCCGGTCGATCAGGATCCGGGCCTCCCTGGGCCGCAGGGACATGGGCTGGGCGGGATCGTACATGGCCCGGGCGGCGATCCGCTCGGTCTGCACGGTGTGGATCAGGCTCCCTCCGGTCACCACGATCTGCTTTACCGCCGAGAGGTCCTTGCCGGTCTGCACGAAGGTCTGTCCCAGGGTGGTGTAGGTCTCCTCCAGAGTCCCCGCGTGGCGGCCCACCGCCGCGTCCACGGCCATGGAGGCCAGGGCGAAGTCCAGCCGCGTCATGTCCTCATCCCCATCGGGAACCAGGTCGGTGTGGGTGCTGAGAAGGTCGATCATCCTCTCCGCCTGGGGGACCCGCAGGCCCGCCAGCTTACTGATGCGGCCAATGCCGGCGGCCTCCACGATGCCCCGGATGCTATAGCGCATGCCGATGTCGCCCTCCACGGTGCGCTTGGCGTAGGGCTCCGGCAGGCCCTTGTAGACGGTGTTGGCGCCGGATGGCATCCCGTCGGCAATGGAGTAGACGTCTGTGGTGGCGCCGCCTACGTCCACGGCGATGAGGTCGCCGATCCCGCTCTCCTCCTCGCAGCCGTCCGCCAGCAGCTCCAATGCCTGGAGAACCGCCGAGGGCGTGGGCATGACGATGTCCGAGAGGAGCTTGGACACCTGGGTCAGGCCCTTGGCCTGGACGATGCGCCGGAGGAAGATGTCCCGGATGCACTTCTGGGTGGGGGCGATCTGCAGCTGCCCGAACTTGGGCATCACGTTGTCGCAGAGAAAGACGTCCCGCTCCCCCAGCAGCCGCTGGCACTCCCGGGCGACCGAGCGGTTGCCGGCCACAATGATGGGGAACTGTCCGGCCAGGGCAGAGAGCATCCGTGCATTGTGGAGGATGCACTCGCTGTTCCCCCCGTCCGTCCCCCCCACCAGGAGAAAGATGTCCGGCCGGATCTGGGCGATCTCCTCCAGGTCCGTTTCCGTCAGCTGATAGGAGTAGGTCTTGACCACCTTGGCGCCGGCCCCCAGGCTGGCCAGGGTGGCCGCCTGGGCCGTCAGCTCCGGCACCAGGCCGCTGGTCACCATTTTCAGCCCGCCGGCCGCGGAGGAGCAGGCGAAGGACTGGTCGTATTCCAGCTTCCCCGTCTCCCGCTCCAGCCGCTCCAGGCCGGCCGTCAGCCCTTCGCTGATGTCCGTCTGGACCGTCGTGTAGGCGGAGGCCGTCCCCAGGAGGGCGGCGCTGTCCACGTCCACGGCGGTCAGCTTGGTGTAGGTGCTGCCGAAGTCCACAAGCAGTACAGGCTTCATGGCGCCCTCCTACTCCTTCCCGTCCAGGATCTCATGGAGGGCCTGGATGGTGACCTGGGGATCGGTCCCCGGGGGAAAGGCCCGGTCAAACCCCATGGCCAGGAAGCGCTTCTCCACCTCTGCAAAGGACTGCTTCCCGATGACAATGTTGCCGCCTACCAGCAGGGGGATGTCCCCCAGCCCCGCCTCCCGGCACTTCTCCCGCATGCCCCGGCAGTCCAGCTCCCCCTGCCCGTACAGGGAGGAGATGACGATGGCGTCCGCGTTGGACTCGATGGCCGCGGCTATGTACTCCTCCTGGGAAACCATGACCCCCAGGTTGATCACCTCAAACCCCGCGTCCGTGAAGGCGTGGTAGAGGATCTGGTTCCCCACGGCGTGTACGTCGGCGCCGATGACCCCCAGCACCAAAACTTTTTTCCTCTTCTGCTCCATGCTGACCTCCTGTCAAAAAATACGGTCCCCTCCATCTGCCTCCCGCCGGGCCGCTGGCCGTCCCGCCCGGACCGGGCGGATTCCCCGCCCTGCAGCCTGTTTCCGGCCCGGTGCGCCCCTGGGAAATGGGACAAAATATTCTTCGAAAACCAGATTGAACTATATCTATATAGTATAATGTTATAGTACATAAGTCAAGGATCCCCTGTCATTTTTCGTGATTTTGCAAGAAAAAATATGCCGTCTGCAAATCAGCAGACGGCATATTGCAAGAGGCCCATGCCTCACAGCTCCTCCTTGTTGTGCAGCTTTTGAATCTTTTCCCGCAGGTACATCAGGGAACCCTCGTCGATCTGGTAGGCGCAGGGAATCACCTGCCCCCGGGCGGAAAACTCCTTCAGGGTCTGGATCGTGTCCCCATCCGCGTATCTCTCCCAGTTTTCCGGCACCAAAACCGCCTCTTTCCCCGCCAGGTAGCCGGCGCAGCCGCCCAGCAGGCAGGGACGGTCCACCGCCGCCTGGGGGGCAAAGACGCCGCACACCCTCGTCATCAGATCCCCGAACCGGAGGCTGGCGCAGAGAATCCCCACCGGCTCCCCCGCCCGCAGCCTCACGATCTGCGCCATGCTGTCCGGCCGGAGGCTCAGGGCAATTTTTACAATTTTCCGGCCGGAGGGTATCATTTTTTCCAGGGCCTCCGCGTGCTCCTGGGTAGTGATCACCAGGTCCATATCCTCCGCGATCTTATAGGGGTAGGCCAGGACCTCGTCCAGGACGTGGGAGTACAGATCCAGCCGGTCCATCCCGCGCAGCTGGTCGCACAGCTGGGAGAGGATCTCCGGGTTGCACTCCACCACCGCCACCTTCAGGTTCGACTGCCGGGCCGCCAGCTCCTGGAGCTTCAGCTGGAGGAAAATGTGCATCTCGTGGACGGAGAAACCCAGGCTCTCCATCTGCTCAAACATCTGGTCAATGGCGGCCATGGCCCGGTCCTTCCGGCTGGCCAGGCTCTCCGGCTGATAGGACACAAAGGTCCCCCGGCCCTGGACCTTTTTGACCATGCCCTCATTTTCCAGCTCGTCATAGGCCCGCTTGATGGTGCCCCGGGCCAGGCCCATCTGGTCCGCCAGCTCTCTGACGGTGGGCAGACGTGTCCCGGCCGGCAGTGCCCCGGTCTTGATGCCGGCGCGGATGTGGTCCACCAACTGCTGGTAGATCGGGACCTCCAGCTGGGGATTTACTTGAAAAAAATCGGACAAATCCGGGCCGCCTCCCTTCCATTGCTCTCAAAACAATTGTAGAGAAGCGGCCCGGATTTGTCAAGTATACGGGAAGCGCAGGCTACTTCTGGGAGGCCAGGTAGGCCGCCCGCCCGGTTTCGTAGAGGTTGTTCCCCTGGCTGTCGATGACCACCACCACCGGGAAGTCCTCCACCTCCAGCCGGCGGATTGCCTCGGCCCCCAGGTCCTCATAGGCGATGACCTCCGCCTTCTTCACGCAGCTGCTCAGCAGGGCGCCGCAGCCGCCGATGGCGCCGAAGTACACCGCTCCGCACTCCTTCATGGCCGCGATGACCTCCGCTCCCCGTGCCCCCTTGCCGATCATGCCCGTCTGGCCCTGGGCGATCAGGGTGGGGCTGTAGGCGTCCATCCGGTAGGAGGACGTGGGGCCCGCCGAGCCGATCACCTCCCCCTCCCTGGCGGGGGTGGGTCCCACAAAGTAGATCACCGCATCCCGGATGTCAAAGGGCAGAGGCTTCCCCTCGGCCAGCCGCTGGCACAGGCGCTTGTGGGCCGCGTCCCGGGCGGTATAGATCACCCCGGAGATCAGGCAGCTGTCCCCGCTCCTGAGCTTCCTGGCGTCCGCCGCGGTCAGGGGCGTCGTAATCCTGATGGCCATATCAAAGCACCTCCGTCTGATGTCTTGTCACGTGGCAGTTGATGTTCACCGCAACCGGCAGCCCCGCGATGTGGGTCGGCGCTGTTTCAATCGCCACCGCCAGGGCCGTGGTCCGGCCGCCGAAGCCCTGGGGGCCGATGCCAAGGGCGTTGACCCGCTCCAGCAGCTCCGCCTCCATCGCCGCATAGAAGGGATCCTGGCTGGGCTGGCCCAGGGGCCGCAGCAGGGCCCGCTTGGCCAGGAGGGCCGCCTTGTCGAAGGTGCCGCCGATGCCCACGCCCACCACAATGGGCGGGCAGGGGTTGGGCCCCGCCTCCTCCACCGCTTTTACCACAAAATTCTTGACGCCCTCTTCCCCGTCCGAGGGCTTGAGCATCTTGATCTGGCTCATGTTCTCGCTGCCGAATCCCTTGGGGGCCACCGTGATCCTCAGCCGGTCCCCGGGGACGATGTCCCAGTAGATCATGGCCGGGGTGTTGTCCCCGGTGTTCACCCGGCGCAGGGGGTCCTTTACCACAGACTTGCGCAGGTACCCGTCCCGGTACCCCTGCCGGACCCCCTCGTGGACCGCGGCGGTCAGGTCCCCGGTGACGTGGGCCTCCTGTCCGATCTCCAGAAAGACGCAGGCCATTCCGGTGTCCTGGCAGATGGGCTGCATCCGCTCCCGGGCCACGGTGTAGTTCTGGGTGATCTGCCCCAGGATCTCCTGGGCCTGGGGCCAGGGCTCCTCCTGAGCGCAGGCTGCGATCCGCGCCCTCACATCCTCCGGAAGGATGCAGTTGGCCTGGATGCAGAGCCGGCGGATCACCGCCGCGATTTGTTCTGACGCGATTTCCCGCATAGCGTAATCCTCCTATCTCCGGGGAATGTTGTAGATGGTATCCAGCAGCTCTCCGGTGCGGCTGATGACCTTCGCCACCGCCCGGTTCCCATGGGCCGGACGGGTGGGGACCCCCGTCACCTTCTCCGCCGCCGTCTTCAGCTCCTCAATGGGCACCACCGGCAGCCCCGCCTGCTTCAGCCGGTCCTGAAGTTCCGGCTGCCGAGGGTTCACCGCGATCCCCGCCTGGGTCACCAGCACGTCGATATCCCGGCCCGGCGTGGAGATACAGGTCACCCGGTCCGTCACAATGGGCAGGCGGGCCCGGAACAGGGGGGCGATGATCATAGCCAGCTTCGCCCCCGCCGCCGTGTCGCTGTGGCCGCCGGAGCCGCCCATGATGGAGCCGCCGGAGTCCGTGTGGACATTGACGTTGAAGTCCGTGTCCACCTCCGTGGCCCCCAGGATCACCACGTCCAGGTGGTCCACGGCGCTGCTGCGGACGGTGGGACTGGCGTAGTGGGAGGCGGAGATCTCCATGTGCCTGGGGTCCGTGCGGATGGATTCCACCGCCTTCAGATCGAAGCACTGCACGTCCAGGAGGGTTTCAAAGCAGCCCTCCCGCAGCATGTCCACCAGATAGCCGGTGATACCGCCCAGGCCGAAGCTGCCTCGGATCTGCTCCCGGACCATAACGTCCTTCAGAAACTTTGCCGCCGCCAGGGACGCGCCGCCGGCGCCGGTCTGGAAGGAGAAGCCGTCCTTGAGAAGGCCGGAGTGCTGGATCACCCGGACCGCGTAGGAGGCCATCATCAGGCCGATGGGGTCCCGGGTGATCTGGGTCGTGCCGGAAACGATCCCCGCCGGATCGCCGATGGCGTCCACCGCCACCACGTAGTCCACATAGGTTTCCGGGATGGACCAGCCCACCAGGGGATAGGGCACCAGGTTGTCCGTGATGACGACCACCTTTTTGGCGTGCATGGCGTCAGGGAAGGCGTATCCCAGGCTGCCGCAGGCGGACTTTCCGTACTTTCCGGAGCAGTTGCCCATGCTGTCACTGGCAGGGGCGGCGATGAAGGCCACGTCAATGGGCGCGGCCCCCGTTTCAATGGCGCTGGGCCGGCCGCCGTGGGTGCGGAACTCCACCGGCTCCTCCATCGCGCCCTCTGAAATCGCCCGGCCCAGGCGGGCGGACATGTAGTCGGTCTGGATCTTCGTGACCACGTGGCTTTTGATGTGGTCCAAAAGAGGTGCGTGGATATCAAAGAGGGAGCTGGCGTGGACAGTGAGGTGGTCAATCCCCAGGGCCGCGATCTGCTCCATCACCAGGTTGAGCACATAGTCTCCGTTGCGCAGATGGTGGTGGAAGGACACCGTCATACCGCTCCTCAGCCCGGAGAGGACAATGGCCTCCCGGATGCTGCCGACAACTTTCCCCTGCATCACGCCTCGCTCCTTTCCATGCCGATCTCCCGGGCCATCTCCAGGGTCCGCCGGGCCCTGGCCACAATCGGCGCGTCGATCATCTTCCCCCGCAGGGCGATGGCGCCCCTGCCCTGCTCCTTGGCCATGCGGATGGCCTCCATCACCTCATAGGCGTAGTCCACTTCCTCCTGGGAGGGGCTGAACACCGTGTTGATGGCCTGGATATGGCGGGGGGAGATGGACGCCTTGCCGGTGAATCCCAGGGCCCTGGCCGTTTCCACGTCCCGCCAGGCCCCCTCGTCGTCGTTGACGTCGGTAAAGGGGGTGTCGTACACGTCGATGTCCGCGGCCCGGGCGGCGGTCACCAGGCGGGTCCTGGCATATTCGATCTCCCGGCCCTCCTTGGTGCGCTGGCAGCGCAGGTCGGCGGTCAGGTCCTCCGCCCCCAGGAACAGGGCCGCCACACGGGGGGACGCCGTGGCGACGGCGTAGGCGTTCTCCACACCCAGGGCCGTTTCGATCAGGGGCATCAGCCGGATCCGGCGCCGGGCCCCCGCCCGCTCCTCCGCCCGGGTGATGGCCTCATCCACCGTCCGGACGTCCTCCGGGCGGCTGGATTTCGGCAGCATCAGGAGATCGGGCCCCTGGGCCACCATCTCCTCCACGTCCTTCTGCCAGTAGTCCGTGTCAATGGCGTTGATCCGGACAATCGTCTCCTGTCCCCCCAGGTCCAGGTAGCGCAGGGTATTGCGCACCAGGATCCGGGCGGCGTCCTTCTCCCCCGGGGACACCGCGTCCTCCAGATCGAAGATGATCGCGTCCGCCCCCAGATAGGGGGAGTTGACCACCAGGTTGGGGGTATTTCCGGGAATAAACAGCATGGAACGGCGCATCTCACTCCCCCCCTCTCACAATCGCAGTTTCCACCCGGGCCCGGATCACGCAGTCCAGCGCTCCCCGGTCCACCAGGCGAATCCGGGCACAGGTGACCCCCTGCTCCTGCAGCACCTGGCGGACGACCTGCTCAATCGCCTGCCCGAACTGCTCCTTCACCACAGACTCCAGCTCCAGGTCGATGCCGGCCTCCCCGGGGGCGATCTCCACATAGACGTCGCTGGACTCCAGGGTGCCGGCCGCCGCCTTCCGAACAATCTCCGCCATTTTGCAACCTCCCTCCAATCGGTTTATTGTACTATAACAATCTTCTCATATTATATAATACAATTTTCGCAATTTCAACACATTCCCGCAAAATCATCTTCCCAAAATCGCTGCCATGGGGTATAGTGTAAGCAGACCATCTGCGGGGAGGGGACAATATGGAGGCGGAGCTGTTAAAAACACTGTCCGGACGGCGCCGGAGAGCCTGGGAGGGCCTGATGGACCAGGCCGGCCTGCGCCCATCAGAGCCCCTGGACGAGGTGCTGCTCCTGTGGGACGGCACGTGCCTGGCGGCCGCGGGCGCCAGGCGGGGGAATGTCCTCCAGTGCATCGCCGTGGACCCGCGCTACCAGGGGCAGGACGCCGCCGCCACAGTCCTGACCCAGCTGCGGCAGAGCGCTTTCTCCCAGGGGATCGAGAAGCTGTTTCTCTACACCAAGCCCAAAAACCAGCCGGTTTTTCAATCCCTGTTCTTCTACCCCGTGGCGGCCACCGGGGACGCGGCGCTGATGGAAAGTGAGCGGGACGGAATCCGTCGCTTCCTCGCCGGGCTCTCCGCCCCCTGCCGGAGCGGCGTGATCGGCGCCGCGGTGATGAACTGCAACCCCTTCACCTTGGGACACCGCTATCTCATTGAGCGGGCCGCCGCCGAGTGCGACTGGGTGTATGTCTTTATCCTATCGGAGGAGCAGGGGCTGTTCCCCGCCGCGGACAGGCTGCGGCTGGCCAGGGAGGGAACGGCCGATTTGCAGAATGTGACCGTCCACCCCAGCGGCCCCTACCAGATCTCCTCCGCCACCTTCCCCGACTACTTCCTGGCCGACCGCTCCCGGACGGAGGAGATCCACTGCCGGCTGGACCTGCAGATTTTCCTGGACTACTACGCCGAGGCTTTCCACATCTCCCGTCGCTATGTAGGCACAGAACCCCTGTCCCCACTGACCATGGCCTACAACCGGGAGATGGCGGCCTTTCTCCCTCCCCGGGGCGTGGCGGTACAGGAGATCAGCCGGCGGGAGCGGGACGGCGCCCCCATCAGCGCCAGCACAGTGCGCCGTCTGCTGGGGCAAAACAGGCCGGAGGCGCTTTCCAGCCTGGTCCCGCCGACGACCCTGCGGTACCTGGCAGAGCGGACCCTGATTTCATCTGCTGAACAGGAGGACCATCTATGAGCAACTTGTACACGAGCACCCACATCAACCACATCTTCAGCTCCTACTTCGCCCCCCGGGGCCGGAGCCGCATCTACGACATTGGGATGCAGTTCAGCCAGATCTACCTGTCCCCCGAGGACAAGCTGGTGGGGGTCATCGGGGAGCCCGGGTGCGGAAAGAGCGCCCTGATCCGGGGGATGTTTCCCGGCCTGGAGCTGACCAACGACGATGACGGGGTCAATGTAAGGCCCCTCCCTCTGCTGGAGCAGGACCAGGAGCAGGGGTTCTTCACCCCCCACACCTACCACGTGGACATCCGCTTCGAGATGGGCTTTACCCAGCTGACCACCCTGGTGGATGCCATCCGGCTGGCGCTGCGGCGGGGAAAGCGGGTCATTGTGGAGCACTTCGAGCTGATCTACCCCTTTCTCAAGCAGAACGCTGACCTGCTGATCGGCATCGGCGAGGAGATCCTGGTGACCCGGCCCAGGATCTTCGGGCCCCTGCCCCAGGACGTGGCCGCTATTGTCCGCAAGTCCCTGCCCTACCGGCTGATGGCCCACACGGCGGAGGACCTGTGCGAATTCTGCATGCCCAAAAAGGAGGTCCTGCGCTGCCAGCACGGAGACGTGCGCCACGGCTTCACCATGGAATTTCTGGAGCATCCCCCGGAGATCGACCTGGTGGAGCTGGAGGAGAAAGTAAACGCTATGATCCGGGAGAATCTGCCGATCACCTACCTGGACGAAACCCACATCTCCATCAACGGCGCGCCCCACATGTGCACCGGCCCCCGGACCCATGTGCGAAGCACCGGAGAGATCGTCGGCTTCCGCCTGCTGCACCACTTCGTCTACGAGGACCATCTCAACCGCTACCTGATGGTGGGCTGCGTGGGAGAGGACTCCGCAGACAACATCGATCAACTGGGGAAGCTGGCCCCCTGAGCACACGGAAACGTTTCTCCCGGTCTGTCCCCCTCCTCCAGAAAATAGAAAAAGAAGGACAGCGTCAGCAGGTCCGCGCAGCCGCCTGGGGACAGGTTCCGCCGGATGAACGCCCGGTCCAGCGCCTCCACCGCCTGCCGGGAGGGGACTGGCGTTTCCCGGAGCAGCTTGCCGGCCTGCTCCCTGGCCCAGCGCTGGCCCTCCAGCCCGCCCCGCACGGCCAGGTTGGTGTCCTCCGCCTCCGCCATCAGCGCCAGGAGGGCGGCGACGCCTGCCTCCTCCAGGCCGGCGCCCCGTCCCACGGCGGCCCGGAGGGCCGGCAGGCCGGTCTGCAAAACCGACGGAAACCCCGCCGCCGCCTCTCCCCGGACGCCCCGCACCCCGGCGGCGGTGTAGAGGCGTTCGCCGCCTGTCCGGGCGCTGGCCGGGGTGAGGCCCGCCAGGTCCGCTTCCATGGCCGGCGCCGCCATGGCCCGGCACTCCGCCAAAATCCTGCCTGGGTCCCGGCAAGGCCCCTCCGGCTTCCAGAGCCGCCCGGAGGCGCCCAGCACGCAGCCCAGGGAGAAAATCGCCCCCTTGTGGGTGTTGACGCCGCCGGTGGCCCGGAACATGGCCTCCTCCGCCCGCATTCCCGCCTCCCGGAGCAGGCGGAAGGTATCTTCCGGCCATTCCCCTGAAGTTTCCTGGCCGATCTCCACCGCCCGGAGCCAGTAGGGGAGCAGGGCTGAGGCGCTGTCCAGAAAGCGGAACAAGTCCATGTCCCTGTGGCTCCCATTGTTCGCCCGGTCCACCAGCCCCGGCTTGGGGGCGGCGCTCACCTCATAGAGGAGGGCCCGCATAGCCAGGGCGGCCAGGTGTTCCCGGTCCTGTCGGGCGAAGAAGGCGCGGAAGATCTCCGCCGTCTTCTCCTGGAGCTCCTCCGCCGGGTGGACCCGCCGGGAGGCGCACACCCGACCCCGCCGGCCGCAGATCAGGCAGGGGCGGGGCGGAAAGCCCAGGCTCTCCCGGTCCCACCGCCCCTCCGGGGCCTCCCGGTCCAGCACGTCCAGATCCAGCAGCCGGCCCAGGCCGTCCCGCTCCTCCAGGACCGCGCACAGCGCCTTCACCTGCCGTCCGGGACCGTCCGCCACCCAGAGCGCCTCGCAGCCGGTATCCGCAATTTTCTCCTCCTGGAAGAGAACCGGGATCCGGGCAGCGCCGAGGGCGGCGGACAGGCGTGCCTGCCCCTCCCGGAATCCCCGGCAGATCACCGGGGAACGCTTGACCGGCCCGGCGATATTCATGCACAGGGAGATCACCGGCCGGCGGTACTGCTCCAGCAGCTCCCGCTGCCTGGCAGCCCGCCGCTCCCGGGCCTCCAGCAGCTCCATCAGCTCCACCGTGCGCTCCATAAGCTCCCCTTTCTCGGAGCGCGCGGCCCGCCGGGGGCGCCTCCGATTTTTCGCTGTCTTTTATCATACTGGATCGCTCCCAGGATGTCAATGCGGCCCGGCGGCGCCTCGGGGCGGGGATCCGGGCGGGAGCAAACAATAAGCGGCCCCTGCCGGCAAAGTCGTCAGGGACTGCTCTTTTTCTCCCCGTCAGGCCGGCCAACCGGCCGCCGCTTATCCCCCAATGGAATAGAACATAGAAAAAGAAAGAACAGGGCCTGTGGAACCGCCAATCACAGCGGTTCCACAGGCCCTGTTTCAACCTGTCCAACCCAGTCAGAATTCCATTTTGGAATGGCATCATTCCCGTTCAATATCGCCAGATTTTGTTAAATGCCTATAATGTAATTGTGCATTTTGTCCATCAGTCTTCTGACCGGGTGTAGGGACACCCACGGGAATCGGCGTGAGGAAGAACTCCCATCAGAAAGGGAAAAGCCGCGCGGCGCTTATTGGGGGGAACAGCAGAATATACTGTGCCGACAGCGTTTGGTTCCCGTAACCGCAAGTCAGGAAAGGAGGCGTATCTAAGGAACCGCAAACCGCGGCTGCAAAATCGAATCGTTTTCAGCAGTCTAGACAGCAAGACATAGAGGAGGAGAGGAAATGACGTTTTCAAAGAAGCAATGGATTTTCCTGGCCGCGGCGGTCGTCGTGGCGCTGGCGGTCGCCCTGCTGATCCCCATTGAGGGGCTCTCGTCGGCCGGCAGCATTACGCTCGGCATTTTCCTGGGCGCGATCATTCTCTGGTGCGGCAATGTATTCCCATTTGTTGTCACCTGTCTGATTTTGATGATCCTTCTGGTGGTTACCAAGGTTGTTTCGTTTGGAACCGCTTTTTCTGGCGTTTCCCAGACGACCTGGTGGCTGATGCTGGGGGCAATGGGCTTCAGCGTTGCGCTGACGAAAACCGGCGTCTTGAGGCGCCTTTCGTTCCATATCTTGAAGGTGTTCCCCTCGAACTTTTTGGGGCAGTCCCTGGCCGTGGCGCTGGCCGGCCTGGTCGTCAACCCCATGATTCCCAGCGTGAATGTGAAAATCGCCATGCTGATGCCCATGGTCAAGTCCATCTCTGACACGGTCGGGTACCCGAAGCGCAGCAAAGGCGCCCACGGGCTCTGGTCTGTGACCTATATCAGCATCGTTCTGGGCAGCTACGCATTTGCCACGTCAAACCTGTTCAGCATCATCGTCGCAGGCCTTCTGCCCAGCGAAGGGAGAGCCGACTGGATCCAGTGGTTCCTGGGGGCCCTGCCCTGGCTGGTCATCGCCGGCATTGGCACGCTGGTGGTCGCCATCATCATGTTCAATCCCAAGGATCCCTCCCTGGAAATGTCCAAGGACTTCATCGACGAGGAGCTCAAAAAGATGGGCAAGATCAGCAGGCAGGAGATCATCTGCATTGTTACGCTGATCGCCGCCGTACTGCTCTGGATCTTTGAAGGGCAGATCGGCATCCCGTCCCAGGTGACGGCGCTGATGTCGATGGTTGTCGTCCTGGTGCTGGGCGTCATCGATATGAAGGAGCTGAAAAACGGCGTCCCCTGGGATATGCTGCTCATGGTCGGCACGCTGATGGGACTGGGCGGCGTCTTCGCGGAAGTCGGCCTCACGGACTTCATCACCCAGGTCTTTACGCCGGTGGTGAATCTGGTGTCCGGCAACATTGTGATCTTCCTGATCGCCTTCAGCCTGATTTTCTCTCTGGTGCGGATGGTCGTCACGGATGTGATCACGCTGTTTACCATCTTTATCCCTCTGTTCATCCCCTTTGCCAACGCCCTTGGGATCAGCCCGTGGGTCCTGGGCTTCATCGCTCTTGTTTCGCAAACCCACTGGGGCATGCTCTACATGAGCAATTTCGGCATCCCGGCCTACGGCATGTGGGGCGGCGAGGAGATGCTCGACTACAACCAGCTGGCAAAGCCGTCCTGGGTCTACTGTGTACTGAATATCGTGGCGATCATTGTGAGCATCCCCTTCTGGAAGCTGATCGGCTTCATCGCCTGACCGGCTTTCAGGCCGTATTTGCGGTCTTACGTACCTTATATACTACAAAAATATACAAAGAAAGGACGGAACGTTATGGCGGAGTATATCGTTGGTAAGGAGTCGAAGATCCCTGTTTACCGGGAAGCGGACGTGGTCGTGGTGGGTGGAGGCATTGCCGGCATTGCCGCAGCAATCGCCGCGGCCCGCCAGGGCAAGAAAGCCGTCATCGTGGAAAAGAATGCCGCGCTGGGCGGTCTGGCCACGCTGGGGCACGTGTGCGTCTACCTCCCCCTGGACGACGGCGTGGGACACCGTATTTTCGGCGGGCTGTCGGAGGAGCTCCTGCACTCCACGATCCAGTACGGCTACAACGACCTGCCCGACTGCTGGAAATTCAGAACAGCCTATGTGGATCAGCCGGAGGGCCGCTATGCGACAACCTTCAATATTCCGGCGGCCATCTTCGCGTTTGATGAGCTGTGCGAAAAGGAGGGCGTTGAAACCATCTTCGACGTGGTTTTCTCCGAGCCGATCATGGAGGGCAACCGCGTCCTCGGCATCATCTGCGAGTCCAAGCAGGGCCGGGTTGCCATTATGGGCAAGCAGTTTGTGGATGCCTCCGGCGATGCGGACCTGATGTCCCGGGCCGGCGCAGCCACCAGGCGCAAAGCAAGCATCTGCTCCCACTGGGCATATGAAGTCGAGCTCTCCACGGTCAAAAAGGCCATCGAGGAGGGGAAAGGGGTTCTGCAGGCCCTGCAGCTCCGCTGGCTTGGCGCCCGGCCCCATGGCGGCGACCTGGAGGCCTATCCCGTGCCGACGTTCCAGGGTACCACCATCGACGGGGTCAACGGGTATCTGAAAACCAGCCGAAAGCTTGCACTGGACTACCTTAAAGCAAATCAGCGTCCGGATTACGCCATGATTACCCTCCCCACCATGGCGCAGTTCCGCACCAGCCAGCACATCGTCGGCATGAGCACGCTGAACTATGAAACAGACGCGGAAAAGTACGTGGAGGACTCTGTCGGCATCGTTTCCAACGGCGTGGGAGGGGAGGTCGTCCAGGTCTACGAGTATCCCTACGGCGGGATCGTGGACGGCAAGGTGGAGAACGTCTACGCCGCAGGCCGCATTGTTTCCACGGATGAGATGATGGGCTGGGAGATGATGCGCCTGATCCCCGCCTGCGCGTTCACCGGCGAGGTGGCGGGCACTGCCGCGGCCCAGGCGATCGATCAAAACGCCACCGCGCAGACAATGGATGTCAAAAAACTCCAGCATGTGCTGGAGCAGAATCATATCACGATCCATATGTCGGAGGATATGAAAGGAAATCTGGGCAAAAAGACCACGGTGAAGTACGACTCCAAGCACTTTTACATGTCCAACATCTGCATCAGCTCCGTGGAGCTGAACGCGGGCTACGAGGAGATGTATTAACCATCCGGCCGTCTGGTCCGCGCCCCTTTCGCGCATACAGCAAGAACCGGCCTGCCCTGCCGGGCAGGCCGGCTCTTGCTTCGGCGGGATCTGCTCCAGTCTGCCGGCCGGCACAGCGCCACCGGGCCCAGAGGGCGGGCCGCGGCTATCCGCGAGCCGCGCACCGGCGGCAAAACGCCCCCGTTTCCGCCGTTTTCCCCGAAGAAAAGAGGCAGCTGCTTTGGTGCAGCTGCCTCTTCTATCTAGCGGGATGCCAGTCCCCCTATTCTCTTCCGTACATTCTGGTCCAGTCGGCCATCCGCCGGACCAGGGCCTCGTCAAAGTCGCCGGCCCCCATCCGCCAGCGCCAGTTCCCCCCGGCGGTCCCCGGCGTGTTCATCCGGGCCCGGCCGTCCAGCTCCAGCCAGTCCTGCATGGGGGCGATGAAGGTGTCCGCCACGCTACGGAGCCCCGCCTTCAAAATGGCCCGGTTCAGCCTGGCGGCGTGGCCCACGCCCAGGTACTCCCTGGCGAAGGCGGCGGAGGCCCGGTCCGCCCCCCGCTCCCACTGGAGGAGGGTCTCATTGTCGTGGGTGCCCGTGTAGCAGACGCAGTTATGATCGTAGGTGTGGGGCAGGTAGTCGCTGGGCTCCCTGGGGTCAAAGGCGAACTGGAGCACCTTCATCCCCGGAAGGCCGCTCTCCTTCAGCAGCTGCCGCACCTCCGGCGTCAGAAAGCCCAGGTCCTCGGCGATAAAGGCGAGATCGGGGAACCAGCCGGTGAGCACCCGCACCAGGTCCATGCCCGGCCCCTTTCTCCACCGGCCCCGCCGGGCGGTCTTGTCCCCGTAGGGCACCGCCCAGTAACTCTCCAACCCCCGGAAGTGGTCGATCCGGACCGCGTCGCAGAGCTGGGCGGCCCCCTCCACCCGCCGGATCCACCAGCCAAAGCCGTCGGCGCGCATCCGGTCGTAGTCGTAGAGGGGGTTGCCCCACAGCTGCCCGTCCGCGGCGAAGTAGTCCGGCGGCACGCCGGCCACCTCCGTGGGCCGGTTCCTCTGGTCCAGCTGGAAAAACTCCGGCTCCGCCCACACGTCGGCGCTGTCCAGGGCCACATAGATGGGCAGGTCTCCGATGATCCGGATGCCCAGGCCGTTGACGTAGTCCTTCAGCCTTTTCCACTGGCGGAAGAACAGGTACTGGAGGAACGCATAGAATCGGATCTCCTCCCCCAGGGCCTGACGGCAGCGCTCCAGGGCGTCCCGCCGGCGCAGACGGACATCCTCGTCCTCCCACTCGGTCCAGCTCTTCATGCCGAACCGGCCCTTCAGGGCCATGAAGAGAGCGTAGTCCTCCAGCCAGGGCTTTTCCCGGGCGAAGGCCTCCACCGCCTCCCGGCTCCGCTCCCAGCCCCGCTCATAGCAGCGGCGCAGGATCCGGAAGCGGTTTTCATAGAGCTTTCCGTAGTCCACTTGCCGGGGGTCCTCCCCCCAGTCTACCGCCTCCAGCTCCCCCCGGCGCAGCAGCCCCTCCTCCGCCAGCTCCTCCAGGTCGATGAAGTAGGGGTTGCCGGCAAAGGTAGAAAAGCTCTGGTAGGGGCTGTCCCCATAGCTGGTGGGCCCCAGGGGCAGCACCTGCCAGCAGGACTGCCCCGCCGCCCGCAGCCGGTCGGCAAACCGGTAGGCCTCCCGGCCCAGGGTCCCGATGCCGTAGGGGGACGGCAGGGAGGAAATATGTAGCAGGACGCCGCTGCTTCGCTTCATCTGGACTTCGCTCCTCTCTCCAGCGGACCCAGCTGCCGGCAGACGGCGGCAGAGAATCCCTCCGGGCAAACCGGCGGCGGGCCGCCGAAAAAATCACCCCTGTATGATACCGTCCCTTCCCCCGCCCTGTCAACGCTCCCAAGGGCGCCGGCCCCTAACTTTGTTCCCTTCCACAAATCGCCCTTGAAAATTTTGTCGCTTTTTTCTTCTGTGTGTGGGAAATTTTACATCTTCTTCATTGCTTCCCGGCGGCTCCTTGGGTATACTAGGTAGAAGAAGGAAAGAGAGGTATCCCAAGGTGAAGCGTTCATCTCTTCCGCCGGAGGACCGGCGCAAGCGGTGGCTGGCCATTGGCTCCATCGTTATTTTCATTTTGCTCTCCGCTGTGGTGGCCTGGTTTGTGGGCCGCCCCATGCTCCGGTTTGTAGACCAGCCCGACCGGTTCCGCCAGTGGGTGGACAGCCACGGGCTCTGGGGCGGTCTGGCTTTTGTTGGGATGATGGTGGTGCAGGTTGTGGTGGCCATTATCCCCGGTGAGCCGCTGGAGATCGGTGCCGGCTACGCCTTCGGCTTCTGGAAGGGCACCCTCCTGTGCCTGATCGCCATCGCCATCGGCAGCGCCCTGGTGTTCCTGCTGGTCCGCAAGTTTGGCACCATGTTGGTGGAGGTGTTCTTTTCCCGGGAAAAGATCCAGTCCCTCCGCTTCCTCCACCAGAGCCGGAAGCGGGATATCCTGATCTTTCTGATCCTCTTCATCCCCGGCACGCCAAAGGACCTGCTCTCCTACTTCGCCGGCCTGACGGATATCCCCCTGGGGCGCTGGCTCCTGATCGCCACCGTGGCCCGGATCCCCTCCGTGGTCACCTCCACCGTGGGCGGGAACGCCATCGGCGAGGAGAACTACCTCTTCGCCATTCTGGTCTTCGCCGGCACCCTGGCCATCAGCGGCCTGGGCCTTCTGATCTACAACCGCCTGAGCCGGCGGAAGGACCACTCAAAGGAATAGCCTGGGAGCCGCCCTGGAGGGCGGTTCCTTTTTTCTCCATTTGTAACATTTTTATGAACGCCCTTGCAATTCCCCGGAAATCGCGCTATGATAGATTAGCACTCAAAATTGAAGAGTGCTAATTTCCGTTTATAAAAAACTTCACATACAGGAGGCCTCTCTATGGCAAAAAAGCAGTTCAAAACCGAGTCCAAGCGGATTTTGGACCTGATGATCAATTCTATTTACACCCACAAGGAAATTTTCCTCCGGGAGCTGATTTCCAACGCGTCCGACGCCCTGGACAAGCTGGCTTATAAGGCCCTCACCGACGACGGCGTGGGCCTGAACCGGGGGGATTTCCGGATCGACCTTGCCATTGACAAGGACGCGCGGACCCTGACCGTCAGCGACAACGGCATCGGCATGACGGCGGAGGAGCTGGAGAACAACCTGGGCGTCATCGCCCGCAGCGGCTCTCTCCAGTTCAAGGAGCAGATGGCCAAGGAGGAGGGCGGCGGCGACACGGACATCATCGGCCAGTTCGGCGTGGGCTTCTACTCCGCCTTCATGGTGGCCGACCAGGTGACCGTCATCTCCCGGGCCTATGGCGCCGACGGCGCCTGCCGCTGGCAGTCCTCCGGCGCCGACGGATACACCATCGAGCCCTGTGAGCGCGCCGCCGCCGGCACGGACATCATCCTCCACATCAAGCCCGACGGCGAGGAGGAGCAGTACAGCCAGTATCTGGACCAGAACCGCATCGAGCGCCTGGTGAAGAAGTACAGCGACTACATCCGCTACCCCATCCACATGGAGATGACCCGGGAGCGGATGAAGGAAAAGCCCGCCGACGCCCCGGAGGACTACAAGAGCGAGTGGGAGAGCTATACGGAGGACACGGTCCTCAACTCCATGGTGCCCCTGTGGCAGCGCCCCCGGAAGGACGTGACCCAAGAGGAGTACGACCGGTTCTACGAGGACAAGTTCGGCGACTTTGAGGCCCCCCTGGCCACCATCACCGTGGACGCGGAGGGCACGGTCAGCTACAAGGCCCTGCTCTTCATCCCCGGTCGGACCCCCTACGACTTCTATACCCGGGAGTACGAGAAGGGGCTCCAGCTCTACTCCAGCGGCGTCCTCATCATGGACAAGTGCCCGGACCTGCTGCCGGAGCACTTCCGCTTCGTCAAGGGCGTGGTGGACACGCCGGACGTGTCCCTGAACATCTCCCGGGAGCTGCTCCAGCACACCCGGCAGCTGAAGGTCATCTCCACAAACCTGGAGAAAAAAATCAAGGTCGAGCTGGTCCGCCTGCAGAAGGACGAGCCGGAGAAATATGAAACCTTCTGGAAGGCCTTTGGCCGGCAGCTGAAGTACGGCGTGGTCAGCGACTACGGCGTCCACAAGGACATGCTGCTGGATCTGCTGATGTTCCCCTCCTCCCACAGCGACAAGCTCACGAGCCTCGCCCAGTATCAGGAGCGGATGAAGGAGGACCAGCCCTTCCTCTACTACGCCGCCGGCGAGGACGCCGGCCGCCTGAGCAAGCTGCCCCAGGCGGAGCGCATCCTGGAGAAGGGCTACGAGATCCTCTACCTCACCGAGGATGTGGACGAGTTCTGCATGCAGACCATCCGGGAATTCGGCGGCAAGGAGCTCAAGAGCATCAACGACGAGGACGCCCTGCCCGAGTCGGAGGAGGAGAAGAAGGCCGCCGAAGAGAAGAGCGAGGAGAACAAGGCGGTGCTGGACTTCCTGAAGGAGACCCTGGGGGACCGGATCGCCGACGCCCGGATCTCCCGGATCCTCAAGAGCCACCCCGTGTGCATGACCGCCGATGGGCCTCTCTCCCTGGAAATGGAGAAATATTTCAAGCGCACCGGCGAGTCCATGGCCGGCATGTCCGCCCGGCGGGTGCTGGAGCTCAACGCCGACAGCGAGGCCTTCGCCGCGCTGAAGCGGGCGGTGGAGAGCGACAGGGAACTGGCGAAGAAGTACGCGGAGCTGCTGTACTGCCAGGCCCTGCTGATCGCGGATCTGCCCCTGGAGGACCCCGCCGCCTACACGGACCTGGTGTGCAGCCTGATGAAGTAAAACCGCGGCGGTTTTCAGCCGGAGAGGCGTCCGCAAGACGGCTCCTCTCCGGCTGTTTCGCTGCCCGGCGCCACCGGAGCGCCGCGTCCGCTCCCTCAAGCTCCCCTTTACACGCCGGTACTCTTTTCCTGTAAAGGCATTTTAAGCAAACGGAAGCCGGCGGGGATTCCCGCCGGCTTCCGCTTTTTGCAATATTTTTTATTATAGAGAGATCTTCTCCTGGTCCAGGGCCTTCGTCACCCTGTCGCCGTACTGGGAGCACGCCTCCGGAGCCAACATGGCGTACCGCTTAAGCAGCACCTCCAGCAGCAGCAACCGGGTCATCTGCTGACCCAGCAGACTGCGGCCTCCCGGCTCCTCCGCGCCGCAGACCAGCAGCGCGTCCGCCTCCTCCGCAGCGGGGGAATAGGCGTGGCTAGTGATCAGCACAAAGCGTGCGAGCGCTCCCTTGGCCAGCTTTTCCGCCCGGCGCACATCGTCCGCGCCGCCGTCCTCCAGGTAGATCACCACATCCCCCTCGCTCAGGCCGGCCAGCGCGATGGAGATGGCGGTGGGCTCGTCGGCCGCCTTGCCCTTGGGCGAAAGCAGCCCATAGGCCAGGGCGGCGGTCCGGGCAGCCTGCCCCCCGTTTCCCACGCCGGCAAAAACCACCTGCCCGGCGGCCTGCATCCAGGCCGCCGCCTGGTCCACCGCCGTTTCATCCAGCATCTGAGCCGTCCGCCGCAGGGAACCCCTGCTGTTGGCGAGGACTTTGCGGACCATCTCACTGGTGGTGTCGCCGGGACGGATCTCCGCGTCCTCCTCGCCCGCTGAACGGCCCGGGGACACCATAAGATCCGCCCGGGCCAGCTCGATCTTGAAATCGTTGAAGCCGGACAGCCGCAGCTTCCGGCAGAATACGGAAACCGTGGAAATGGCTACATTACAGGCGGCGCTGAGCTCCGTTATGCTGATATACTGGCTCTCCTTCTGGTGGGTTGTGACGTAGTCCACAATCTTTTTTTCAGCCGTGGTAAAGGAATCGTACTGCTGCAGCATAACGTCAATTATGCTCCGTTCCATCTTAACCACCTCCTGCATGGATAAATTTGTCACCATTGTGTCTTATCATATAATACATTTCTTCATTTGGCAAGTGCTTCTTTTGAAATGGATAAAAAATTTTATATACATAGGTCACTGTCTATGTATTATGAAATTTTTCCGTTCCTGTAGCCAACCGCCCCATTTCGTGCTATAGTATGTAGCAGGAACGGATGCAGGAGGCGGACATTCATGAAGTGGTGGGGGCATCTGAAGACCATCACCGCCCACAAGCGGCTGGTGCGGAAATATTGCTTTCGGGTGGGGCTCTACCGGCAGGGGCTGCTCCACGATCTCTCCAAGTACTCCCCCACAGAGTTCCGCGTGGGGGCCAAATACTTCCAGGGCAACCGGAGCCCCAACGAGGCGGAGCGGCAGGAAACCGGCCGGTCCTCTGCCTGGCTCCACCACAAGGGGCGCAACAAGCACCACCTGGAGTACTGGATCGACTACGACCCGGAGCAGGGCTTCCGTATGGGAGGCATGGAGATGCCCGTCAACTACGTGGTGGAGATGTTCTGCGACCGGATCGCCGCCAGCCGCATCTACCAGAAGGAGCGCTACACCGATGCCTCCCCGTGGGAGTATTATGCCCACTCCAAGGAGCATTATCTCATCCATCCCAAAACCGCCGCTCTGCTGGAGCGGCTGCTCCTGATGCTGCGGGACCAGGGGGAGGAGGCCGTTTTTTCCTACATCCGGCGGGAGATCCTGCACAGGAAGCGGTAGGCCGTCTGTTGAAAAGCGCCTGGACGAATGTCCAGGCGCTTTTTTCTCTGCTGCCGGGGTGGTCTGGGCCGTGTTCCCCCGGCAGCAGCGGGACTACTCTCCCCTTTTCTCCCGTTCCTCATCCTGAATGGCCTGGACTTCCTGCTGGAAGGTCCCCGCCATGGCGTCCAGGTCCGTGCCGGAGATCTCCGCCTCTTCCAGGCGCTCCTGCTCCTCCAGGTCCGCCGCCTCCCGGGCGGCGGCAGCTGCCCGTGCCTGCCGGTTGACAAACAGGTTTTCCGGACTGGGGTGCTTCCGGCGCATAACGATCAGCACCGTCACCGCGACGATGAACAGAACCAGGGACAGCAGCTGGGACACCCGGATGGGCTGGCCGAACCAGGTCCAGTCGAAGAGGTACAGGCTGTCGGTCCGCAGCCCCTCGATCCAGAACCGGCCGAAGGCGTACCAGGCGAAGTAGAAGCAGGCGTTCTCCCCGTCGAAGCGGCGGAGCTTGGACACCAGCCGCCACAGGATCAAAAAGCCCAGCAAATTCCAGAGGCTCTCGTAGAGGAAGGTGGGGTGGACCTCAATGTACTCCGTGGCGGAGGTCCACAGGCGCATCCGCCAGGGGAGGGTGGTTTCCGCGCCGAAGGCCTCCCGGTTGAAGAAGTTTCCCCACCGGCCGATGGCCTGGCCAATGAAGAGCCCCATGGCGCCCACGTCCATCAGCGCGCCGATGGAGATCTTTTTTGCCTTGGCGAAGATCACCAGCACGATCACCGCGGCGATGATGCCGCCGTAGATGGCCGCGCCGCCGTCCCAGATGGCGATGGCCTTCCCCCAGTCCAGAGCGCCGTTTCCGTCCAGATAGAGGTCCAGATAGAAGATCACATAGTAGAGCCGGGCGCCGATCAGGCTGAAGGGCAGCGCCCAGATGACAAACTCGTAGATCGTGTCCTCCTTGATGCCGTACTTAGGCGCCTGCTTGGCGCAGAACAGCAGCGCCAGGATCACCCCCAGGGAGATCAGCACGCCGTACCAGTAGACCCCGTTTCCGATGTCCAGGAGCTTGGGGTCCGGGTTGATGGACCAGTCCCCGAAGAGCCCCGGGAAGCTGATGGGCATATTTTGCAGCGCATGCATGACTTACTGTCCCTCCTTTGGATCAATCAGCGAAATCGCCGTCCGCTCCTCCGTCACATACCGGCGGAGGAAGTCCTCCACATCCCCCTTGGTGATGGTTTCAAATACCGCCGGGAAATCGTAGTAGTCGTAGCCGTGGAACACGCCCTCGGCGGCCGCCACAGCCGCGGTGTCAAAAGAGTTCAGAGAGCGGACCATCTGGCCGTAGGCGGAGCGGCGGATGCGCTGGTAGAAGTCCTCGTCGATCCCCTCCCGGGCCAGCCGGGCGGCCTCCTCCGTCACCGCCCGGTGAACCGCCCTGGGGTCCTCCGTGTCGCCGCCCACGTAGAGGTAGGCCGCGCCGGGCAGGATGTCGAAGTTGCCGCCGAAGGTCCCGTTGATCAACCCCTCCTCGTAGAGCCGCCGGTAGAGGGGGCTGCTGTCCCCGAAGAGGATGTCGCAGGCCATGTCGCCGATGGCGCTCAGCCGGAGCTGCTCCGGCCCCTCCGGCGGCGTGTCGCACTTGTAGCCGGCCAAAAACTGGGGCATGGACACCTCCATGGCCAGCCTCGTCTCCCGGCGCACCGGGGCGGGCCCCTCCTCTCCGCCGTAGTCCCGTGGAATCGCCTCTCCCCGCTCCGGGGACAGGACCTCCCGGGCGATCTGGGAGATCCGGACCGGGTCCACATTACCCACCACGGACAGCACCATGTTGGAGGGGGTGTAGAAGGCCCTGTGGCAGGTGTAGAGGGTGTCCGCGGTGATCTGGCGGATGCTCTCCACCGTGCCCGCCACGGAAACCCTGGCGGGGCTCTTCTCATAGAGGCACCCCATCAGGCGGGTGTATGCCTGCCAGTCCGGCGTGTCCTCCACCCCCCGGATCTCCTGGCCGATGATCCCCTGTTCCTTCTCCACGCTCTCCGCCGTGAAGTAGGGTACGGACACAAACTCCAGCAGGATCCGCAGGTTCTCGTAGAAGTGCTCGGTGCTGTAGAAATAGTAGGCGGTGATGGCGTTGCTGGTAAAGGCGTTGGGCTCGGCGCCGTTCTTCGCCAGCCGCTGGAGGGCGTTGCCGTCCTCCGTATCGAACATCTTGTGCTCCAGATAGTGGGCGATGCCCGCCGGGGTGTCCACCCAGCGCCCGCCCAGCTGGAAGCGCAGATCCATCCCCCCGTAGCGGGTGACGAAAAAGGCGCAGGAGCGGACGTGGTGGGGCTTGCTGATCACCCGGATCTCCAGGCCGTTTGGCAGGGTATCCCGCCAGACGGTCTCCCCGATCCGGGTGTAGACCTGTTCACGCATGGGCGTCCTCCTTTCCGGTGAGGAAATAGATGGTGTCCGGCCGGACGGACCGGGCCGCGGCCATGATCCGCTCCGGCGTCACTTGGAGGGCCGCCTCCAGGAGGCTCTCCGGCTCCTGGTCCTGGCCCGTGGCGATCTGCCCCATGTAGAAGTCCTCCAGCCGTCCAGCAGAGTCCGCCAGGGAACGGTGGCCGTTGGCGATACAGCTCCTGGTACCCTCCAGCTCCCACTCCTCCCAGTCCCCCCGGGCCATGGCGTCCAGCTGGCGGAGGATCTCGTCCAGGGCCTTCTGGTAGTTTTGAAACTCAATGCCCGAGGACACGGTGATCATATTCTTGGACCGGTGGTAGCTGCTGCTGGCGTAGTAGCAGAGGGACAGCTTCTCCCGCACATGCAGGAAGAGCTTGGAGTTGCTGGTGCCGCCGAACATGGCGTTCATGACCAGTGCCGCATCCCGGTCCTCCGTTTCCACGGAGAACCCTACCCCCAGCTTCCCCTGGGTCACGTCCATGGCCTCCCGCACCAGACGGCACTCCCCCCGGGGCGGGTGGGGCAGGACCATCGCCGGCGCCTGGGCGCCCGCGCGGGGCAGATCCCGCAGGATCCGGCCGCAGGCGGCCTGGGCCTCCTCCAGGCTCTGCCGCCCGCAGTAGAACAGCTCCAGCCGGGCGGAGGCGATCTGCTGCCGGTAGTGCTCCGTCAGGCTCTCCGGGGTGATGGCCGCCACGGAGGTTTCGTCCCCCAGGCGGCTCAGCCCATAGGGCTCCCCGGCGCACATCTCCTCCAGCAGCCGGCGGCCGGCGTAGGCCCCCTTGTCGTTGATGACGGAGCGGATGGCGTCCAGCAGGTTGCTCCGCTCAGAGCGGACGTAGTCCCCCCGCAGCAGGCCGTCCTCCATGGCCGGGTGGCAGATCAGGTCCCCCATGATCTCCGCCAGCTCCCCCAGCAGGGACCGTCCCTCCGGCAGGAAGGCCCCGTCCACGCAGGTAGCCACAAAGCCCCACAGCTGGTTCTCCCCCCGCTTCCGGACTGTGTACTCCACATTGGCGCCGTAGAGCAGGTCCAGGGCCGCGGAGAGCCGCTCCATGTCGGGATAGCGCCGGGACCCCCGCTCCAGCACAGCGGGCAGCAGGGCGTTCAGCCCTGCCGTTTCCCGGCGCAGGGGTGTGATGAACTGGGCGCTGAGAAAATCCGTCTTAAACTTCACCGCGGGGACGTAGGTCAAATACACATTGTCCCCCAGCGGAATACGCGTTTTGCTCATGGCAGGCTCCTCTCATCGGAACATTTTTCAGCTGAGGGTAGTATACCGCCAAATTGTTAAAATTTCCACTCCCTGGGGAAAAGTTTTTCCATCTCCCCCCTATTTTTGCCAAGCCTCCCTGCTCCGCAGGCGGAAAAAGCACCGGCGCAGCTGATGCTGCGCCGGCGCTCCGGGAAATCCGTCCGCCCAGGCGACTCGGGGAATCCGGGCCGCCTGCTCTGTCCGTTTTACTTGACCCGGCCCTCCTTGAAGGCCTTCTGGAGCCAGTCCTTGCCGTCCACAAAACGGGCCACCACGTAAGAGATCACATAGTCGCCGGCGGAGTTGATCATGGTCGCCGGGGGGTCCACCAGACTGCCGATGGCCACGGCGATGGGATAGGCCACATCCAGCTGGGAGGGGAAGAAGATGGAGCACATGATGAACTCGCCGATGTAGCCGCCGCCGGGCACGCCGGACATGCCCACAGAGGACAGCACCGCCACCACCACCATCAGCACCATGTCGCCGATGCTGTCAAAAGGCCGGCCGAACACGCCGAAGAGGAACGCGATTTTCAGGATGCAGGAAAAGCAGGAGCCGTCCATGTGCATGGTGGCCCCCAGAGGCACCACGATCTCGCTGATATCCTTGGAAATGCCGGAGGCCTCCGCCTCCTCCAGATTGGTAGGGATGGTGGCCACAGAGGAGCAGGTGCCAAGGGAGGTAATGGCCGGCCGGGCAATGTGCCGGAACATCAGCCGCACAGCCCCCTTGCCGCCGCCAAACCAGGCGAAGAGGGGGAAGGCGGTGAAAAGGTAGATAAAGCACAGGGGGTAGTACACCGCCAGGGCCCGTCCGTAGTCCTCGGTGATCTGGGGGCCGTAGGTGGCCACCAGGTCGGCGAAGAAGCCGAAAAAGGCGATGGGGGCGTAGTAGGTCACCAGCTGCACCACCTTCATCATGGCCTCGGAGAGGCTGATGAGGAAGGTGGCGATGGGGCTGTCAGGCCCGGGCCCCAGATTCACGCCGAATCCGAAGAGGATGGAAAAGACGATCAGGGGCAGCATAGCGCTGCGGCTGAGCAGCTGGGAGAAGTCCCCTACGGTAAAGAAGTTCACGATCAGGTCCGGGATGGAGATGGGATCCTCCACCACGCCGGCCGTCAGGTTGCTCCAGGGCTCCAGGACCGGCGGGATCAGCTTCATGAGGATGATCATAATCACCGCCGCGATGGCGCCGGTCACAACGAAGGTCAGCACCGTGGTGCCCATGATCTTGCCGGCCCGCTTGCGGCTCTTCATGGTGGCCACCGCCCCGGCGATGGACGAGAACACCATGGGCACCACAATACAGAACATCATGTTCAAAAACAGCGTACCGATGGGCTTGAGCACCGTGGCGCCGGCGGAGATGACGTTGCCCTCCGCGTCCAGCTCCTGAGGCCAGATCCAGCCCACGATGGCGCCGAGGACCATGCCGCCCAGCATAATGGCCAGGAAGGCGTAGTTGCGGGCCACCGACTTTTTGCTCAGTTGGTTGCTCATATTCTCTCCTCCTCGATTCCCCCGGCGCAGGCGCCGGAGATGTTATCTGCACGGCCCGCAGGCCCTACATTCCCCGCATGGCCGCATCCAGCTCCTCGTCGGTCACCTCGCCCCGGCAGACCACATTGGTGGGGCCGGTGAGATAGAGGCCCTTCACGCCGCCGCAGTCCCGGTCCACCGTCAGCCGGAGCAGGCCGCCGGGCACCTTGACCCGCACATCCTCGCCGCTGACCCGCCCCCTGCCGGCAAGGATCAGCACCAGGGAGCCGGTGCCGGTGCCGCAGGCGTAGGTGAAGTCCTCCACCCCCCGCTCATAGGTCAGCTCCAGCACCTGGTCCGGCCCGGTGATCTGGAAGAAATTCACGTTGGCCCCCTTGGTCAGCTTCGGGTGGGCGCGCAGGGCCGCCCCCAGGGGCCGCAGGTCCTCCATGGTCCGCCTCTCCAGGTCCGGGATCTCCACCACCAGATGGGGAAGGCCGGGAGTACCCAGCTCCACATAGGCGCAGGGGTACACCGTCCCGTCCACCTCCAGGGGGAAGTCCGGTTCAATCACCGTAGGGTCCGTCAGACGGATGCGGTAGTTCCGGCGGTCCACCCGCCAGCCCACCACCGTGCCGCTGGGGCTCTCCACCCGCTGGGTTTCCCCGGACAGCCCCGCCTCATAGCCGTACCGGCAGATGCACCGGGCGCCGTTGCCGCACATCTCCCCCTGGGAGCCGTCGCTGTTGTAGAAGAGCATTTTGAAGTCGCAGTCCCCCGTAGCCCTCTCCACCACCATCAGGCCGTCCGCGCCGATGGACAGGTGCCGGTGGCACAGGACCCGGGCAATGTCCGGGAAACGGTCCCAGGGCAGGCGCTCCTCCAGGTTGTTGAGGATAATGAAGTCGTTGCCGGCTCCATTCATTTTGCAGAATTTCATAAAAGCAGACTTCTCTCTTCCCTTGATATTGGAAATAGTATACAACATTTTTTTGCGCTATGAGTTGCTCTCCGTGCTGAAAATATTGCAAAAAATGCTCTATCCCCCAGCGGATGCTTCGAGCCCACTGTGTCAGTAGAAAAAAAGCCTTACGGCAAAGGCCGCCGCCACAAAGCCTGTCAGGTCCGCCACCAGGGCGGCGGGGATGGCGTGGCGGGTCCGGCGGATACCGGCGCTGCCGAAGTAGACGGCGACGGTATAGAAGGTGGTTTCCGTGCTGCCCAGCATCACCGCCGCCACCCGGCCCACGTAGGAGTCCGGCCCGAAACGGGCCATCAGGTCGCTGCCGATGGCCAGGGCGCCGCTGCCGCTGACCGGGCGGATAAAGAGCAGACCCGCGGTTTCCGGCGGGATCCCCACCGCCTCCAGGGCCGGCGAGAGCAGCTTCCCCAGGAAGTCCATAGCCCCGGAGGCCTGGAACATGTAGACGGCGGTCAGAAGCCCCACCAGGTTGGGCAAAATCCGCAGCAGGATGGTCAGACCCTCCTGGGCCCCCTGGGTGAGGGTGTCGAACACGTTGACGCCCTTCCCCAGCCCCACTACGGCAGTAACGGAGAGCAGGGCCGGGACCAGCAGCGCAGAGAGATCCATAGGCGCCCTCCCCTCAGCGGATGACCCGGGACAGGAGCCGGGCGGCAAGTACCCCCGCGGCCACCGACAGCACCGAGGCCAGCCACACCGCCGGCACGATCTCAAAGGGCGCCGCGCTGCCGCAGGCGGCCCGGACCCCGGCCACCGTGGTGGGCAGCAGCTGGATAGACGCCGTGTTGAGCACCACCAGCATGCACAGCTCATTGGAGGCCACACCGCCGCATCCCCTTGCCATGCGCCGGGCCGCCTGGATGCCTAAGGGGGTGGCCGCATTCCCCAACCCCAGGAGATTGCAGGAGATGTTGGCCGACACCGCCGCCATGGTTTCCTTGTCCCGGCAGGCCCGGGGCATCAGGCGGCACAGCAGGGGGCGGAAGAGCCGGGCCAGGGCGTCGGTAAAGCCGCAGCGGCCCATGATCGCCATCACTCCCGACCACAGGCAGATCATCCCGCCCATGGAGATGCACAGCTCCACTGCGGCCGCCGCGCCCTCCATGGCGGCGTTGCCCACGTCCGCAATCGTCTGATTGATCAAGCCAAAGATCACCGACAGGACGATCATCCCCGTCCAGATCCACGCCATCGCCAATGTCATCACCTCAGTCCTTATATATGGCCGTCCGGGAAGGGGATATGCCTGCAAAATCCGCGTCCCGCCTTCCGCCAGCCCTGATTTTCCTGTATGCCCGCCGTGTATTATTCATTATATTTGCATAAATTCAATTTTTCGATTTCTTCCAAAAAATGGCAGTTTTTAACTTTTGATCTCTCGTGCTAAAATGCAAAATTGATTTTATCTGCACAAATGTCAAAAATATTGACAACCTTCAAAAACAGTGCTATTGTATATTCACCTGAAAATCCGACGGACTTCACAGCGACAGGAGATGGGATCATGCTGAAATCAACAGGGATTGTGCGAAAGATTGATGAGCTGGGGCGGATTGTGCTGCCCGTGGAGCTGCGCCGCTCTCTCGGCATCAGCGAGCGGGACGCGCTGGAGATCTATGTGGACGGCTCCTCCATTGTCCTGAAAAAGGTCCGCTCCAGCTGTGTGTTCTGCGATGGCACCCGGGACATCCGCACCTTCCGGGGGCGGAACATCTGCGGCAAGTGCCTGCGGGAGCTGCGGGCGGATCAGGACCTGTAGGCGCCCTTTGCGGGTGCGCCCCAGGCAGGACCGGAGGTCCACAGGCCGGCGAATCGATTCGCCGGCCTGTTTTTTGTGGGAATTTGGGAAAACCGGCTTGCGTCCTCCCGCGAAAATGCATATAATGGAGTCGGAAGCAGCAGCGCAGGCGAATCCCCCTCGATTCCGCGAAGCCCGAGGGACGCCGCGCTTTGTTGAGAGAGTGCTACAGGCGAAAGGAGCGAAACAGCATGGCTTTTTTTGACGATTTCCCTCAGAAGGCAAAATCCATGGCCGCCGCAGCCGGCGAGAAGGCCCGGGATGTGGCGGACAGCGCCAAGCTCACCGCGGCCATCCTCTCCGAGCAGCGGGAGCTGGATAAAAATTACCGGGCCATCGGCGAGTGGTATGTGACCACCCTGGCGGAGGACGCCCCCGAGGCGGTGGCGGACCTGGTGGCCGCGGCCCGGAAATCTCAGAACCGGATCGCCGAGCTCCGGGAGGCCCGCCAGCAGATCAGCGGGGACGCGGGCAGGACCTGTCCCCTGTGCGGCACGGTTTCCGAGGGGAGGTTCTGCCCCCAGTGCGGCGCCCCCCTGGAGGAGTGATGGGACTCCTGGCTTCAAGCGCGCAAAAAAGGACGGGAGGACGAAGTGTCCTCCCGTCCGGGGTTGTCTAAAATTCCCGGCAGCCGTTTTGGCGGCCCGAAGGATGATGAACGGGAGCGAGCCCAAGGGGCCGCTCCCGTTTTTCCGCGCTCAGGCGCAGGGGCTTCTCAGATGTGCTTGACCCGCAGGGCCTCCTCCGCCGTCTTGGCGTCGTTCCAGCGGCTCATGTCCCCCACCAGGTAGCCGGTAATCCGCCGGATCCGGCTAAAGGGCTGGGGACTCAGGGTGTAGGCCAGGTCCACATAGTCCCCGTCCACGTGGATGTCCAGGGCCTCCACGCTGTTGTGGGGATACTTCTTCAGGGCGCGGGCCACATAGGCCTCCTGCTCCTCCCGGGAAATCACGCCGCCAGTTACGGTTACTTTCATCTCCGGACACCTCCTGTGAAAGATTGGGACGAACCCCTTTACAATATCTGTACTTGAGTATATCATAGAGTTGCCCAAAGCGCTGTTGCAACCGCAACAGTCTTTCCGGAAAACACAAGATATTGAAAAGTAGAAAGCAGGAAATACAAGATCATGGATTATACCGGGTTTCCCATTTTTCAGAACATCGCGGAAGAGGACATTGAACGGATGATGCGCTGCCTGCGGGCCCGGCAGTGCAGCTACGAGAGCGGCGAGCTCATCTGCGAATACGACGGCGCCGGCCGGGAGGTGGGGGTCCTGATCAGCGGCACCGCCCAGCTGGCCCGGATCGACTACAGCGGCGTGCGCACCATTCTGGAGCACCTGGAGCGGGGCAGCGTCTTCGGGGAGGTGCTCAGCTTCTCCGCCCGGAATGGGGACAGCGTCAGCGTGGCCTGTGAAACCCCCTGCCGGGTGCTGTTTCTGGACTACTCCCACATGATGCGCCCCTGCGAGAACGCCTGCGAGCACCACAGCCAGCTGATCCAGAACATGTTTTCCCTGGTCACCGGACAAATCCAGCATCTGAGCCAGCGGGTGGAGGTCCTCAGCCGGCGGAGCATCCGGGAGAAGCTGCTGTGCTACTTCGCCATCCAGCAGGGATCAGGGGCGTCCTTCCGCCTGCCCTTCACCTTCAGCACCCTGGCCGACTACATCAGCACCGACCGCAGCGCCATGATGCGGGAGCTGCGCAAGCTCCGCAACGAGGGGCTGGTGCAGGTGGACGGCCGGCAGATCGCCCTGACGCGGCAATAGGCGCCGGCGGCGTATTTTCCATTGACGGCGCATGGGAAGTGTGTTAATATTCTAACGTATGTGAATGCTGCACCTCTAGGTGAACAGAGGTATCTGAGTAGAAAAGGAGTCGCTATGTATCGTATTGTAAAGAAAAGGGTCCTGAATCCAACAGTGACCATGATGGAAATTGAGGCTCCCGCCGTGGCCAGGAAGGCGGAGCCGGGCCAGTTCATCATCCTGCGGGTGGATGAAAACGGTGAGCGCATCCCCCTGACCATTGCCGCCTACGACAGAGAGGCCGGCACCATCACCATTATCTTCCAGGTGGTGGGCGCCACCACGGAGAAGCTCAACCACAAGGAGGAGGGCGAGTACCTCCAGGACTTTGTGGGCCCCCTGGGCAAGGCCACGGAAACCGAGGGCCTCAAGCGGGTGGCCGTGGTGGGCGGCGGCGTGGGCACCGCCATTGCCTACCCTGTGGCCAAGAAGCTCCACGACGAGGGCTGCCACGTGGATCTGATCGTGGGTTTCCGGAACAAGGACCTGATCATTCTGAAGGAGGAGTTTGAAGCCGCCTCCACCAACCTGATCATCGGCACCGACGACGGTTCCTACGGCAAGAAGGCCCTGGTCACCGACCTGCTCCGGGAGCAGATCGAGGCCGGCGCCCAGTACGACCGGGTCATCGCCATCGGCCCGGTGATTATGATGAAATTTGTCTGCCAGCTCACCAAGGAGTACAACATCCCCACGGTGGTCAGCATGAACCCCATTATGATCGACGGTACCGGCATGTGCGGCGGCTGCCGCCTGACGGTGGGCGGTGAAACCAAGTTTGCCTGCGTGGACGGTCCGGAGTTTGACGGCCACCAGGTGGATTTCGACGAGGCCATGGCTCGCGGCGCCATGTACAAGGATTTTGAGCGCCACGCCTATGAAGAGGCCTGCAATCTGTTCAAGCAGGAGGTAAAGTAAAATGGCTGCCAATATGTCCCCCAAGAAGAACCCCATGCCCCATCAGGACCCCCAGGTCCGCAGCCACAACTTTGACGAGGTGGCCCTGGGCTACACCAAGGAGCAGGCCATGGACGAGGCAACCCGGTGCCTCCACTGCAAGAACCGGCCCTGCGTGAGCGGCTGCCCGGTGCAGATCAAGATCCCCGATTTCATCGCCAAGGTGGCGGAGGGCGACTTTGAGGCCGCCTATCAGATCATCGCCGCCGACAGCGCCCTGCCCGCCGTGTGCGGCCGGGTCTGCCCCCAGGAGA
>CAJFVK010000009.1 GCA_904420435.1 uncultured Oscillospiraceae bacterium | reverse complement strand
GGACAACTGAACATTGAAAAGCCGGAAAAGCCCGGAATACCAAGGAAAATCGGCGCTCAAAGGAGTTTAGTACGGCCTCAAGGCTGCCCGTCGTGCGCCTCAGTTCAGCAAGCGCTGACCGCTCAATTGCGTTTCCCCAAATCCCGCCACGAAAGTGGCGGGATTTTTTCTTGCGCTCTTTCGGGGCCCCGCACAGCGGGGCGGCGCGGATGCGCCGTACAAGCGTTTTGCCCGCAGGGCAAAACCTTGGCGCAGGGGCAATTCACTTGCCCCGAGCATAATAATTCCGAGGAATCCCAGCCCGGCGGTGCAGGGCCTTGCGCCGACGGGGAATTTGTGCGCAGGGACGGATCTCTGCGTCCTTCGTGCAAAAAAAAGAGCCGTGGCCGGCTGCCGGCCACGGCTCGCTTTTTATGCCTGCGGTACAGGGGACTCCCCGCTCTCCGCTGTGCCGGAGGATTCGGAGGCGTCGGAGGCTTCATCGGGCAGATAGTCCGCCACGGTGTAGTTCATGGACTCCCCCACGGAGTAGCCCACCAGATGCACGGCGCTGTCGCCCTCCAGCTGGAAGTAGAAGCGGTTGGTATAGGTGTTCCGGTCGCCCACCAGGTAGGCGACGGTCTGACCGTCCGCCAGATCGATCTGGATCCGGCGCTGGGCCGGGTCCAGGCCGAAGGCGGAGAGATCCTCGGGCTCCTCAATCTCCCGGCTGGAGAGCACCTGGCACAGGGCGGAGATGGTGCTCTCCACCTTATCCTGGTCCAGGACCTGGTCCGGCTCGTCCGGGCAGAACCAGGTGCCGTCGATGTCCTTCTCCAGGCGGAAATCCGGGCTGTCGCCCCCGGACCAGGTCACGGTGCTGACGCTCTCCGTGGGGATGGCGGAAACCGGGATGCTGGCGGTCCCCTCCTCCTCATCCGGCTCCGCCTCGCCGGCGAACAGACCCAGGCGCAGGGCGATTGTCAGGCCGGAGAGCAGCACCAGCAGCACCAGCAGAACGATCAGAAGCTTGCGATTTCTTGCCATGTCAGCGCCTCCTTCTCCGGTACAGGACCACCCCGCCGGCGGCCAGGATGGCCACCGGGACCAGGACCGCCATCACCACTCCCAGGGTCACAGCGGTGGAGGACTGGACAGTGAGGTACTCCATCATCAGGTCCTTGGAGCGGATGGCGATGCCGTCCTCATAGTCGTAGAGCCAGCTCAAGGAGTTGAGGAACAGGTCGTAGTTGGTCCCGGAGGACAGCTGGTTCACATCCTCCTGGATCAGGTAGGAGGAGGTGAAGACCACCAGCCGGGTGTCGGCGTCGTCCAGGGACTCCTCCACCGCCAGACCCAGGGTGAAGGGCCCCATGGCGGTGGCGGTCAGGCTGCTCTCCTCCTCCCCGGAGGCGACCACGCTCAGGGCCGAGTCGGTGGTGTAGACCAGGGGGGAGGATACGATGGTGTTCCGCACGTCCTCCCGGGGCACCAGACCCTGACTCATCGGCATCAGCGCGTAGTAGCCCCGGTTGACCAGAGGCTGGGTGATGTCGTGGCTGGCGATGGCGCCCAGCACATAAGAGGGATACTGGTCCACGTAGTAGTTGGTGTTGCGCTCCATCACCGTCCCCTCCAGGCGTTCCACGCCGTAATAGCCGATGACCTCATCCAGATTGGGGGTGGCCTGGGCCAGGGGGCCGATGATGCACATCATGCGCCCGCCGCCCTGGAGGTAGTTCAGCAGGGCCTCCACCTCCCCGTCCAGCAGATCCCGCTCCGGAGCGTAGAGAAGCAGCAGGTCCGCGTCCTCGGGCACCGCGCCCTGGCTGCCCAGATTCAGCTCCTCGGTTTCGATGTTCTCCCGCTCAACGGCCTCCCGGATGTAGGAGGGCAGTTCCTCCTCCCCGTGGCCGGTCAGCAGGTACATCTTGGGCAGATCGTCGCTAGTGACAAAGGTGATGGCGCTGGTGATCTCCTGCTCGCCGGTGAAGTAGGAGCCGTCCACATAGGGGGCGCCGTAGTCATACTGGTAGGTATCCACGTACATCTCCGAGAACCGGATCACCTGGAACCGGTCGCCGCTGGACACGATGACGCTGTTGGCCTCCAGAGAGGAGGTGAACTGCTCCACAAATTCCGGGTGCAGTACCGGGTCCACCTGCTCGGAGTGGATGCGGTCGCTCAGGCCGTCGTAGTTTTCCAGCAGCTCCTGGACGATGGTGTCCTCGCTGCCGTACTGGGCCACCAGGTAGAGGTCGATATCGTCCTCCAGATTGGAAACCACCTGCCGGGTGTAGTCGGAGATGGAGTAGAGCTGGATGTTGGTGGTGTCAAAGTGGGTGTAGCTCACCGGCAGCTGGGAAACCAGAAGGTTCACCACCACCGCCAGGGCCACCGCCACCACAGACACCAGCAGAATGCCCCGGGTGCTCTTGGAGCGGAAGACGCTGGAGGAGGAAGCGCCGGTTTTCTTTTTCTCATCCATCAGCGGAACCTCCTGCTCTCCAGCACCTGGACCGTCAGGAAGAGCATCAGGGCGGTCAGGGTGACGTAATAGATCAAAGCGGTGAGATCCAGAATCCCCTCCTCAAAGGAGGCGAACCGGGAGTAGACGGACAGGGCGCCCATCAGCGTGCTCAGCAGCCCCTCCAGGGCGGCCGGGTAGAGGAAATAGACCAGGCAGGCGGGGACGCACACCACCGCCGCCGCGATCAGCGCGCCCTTCCAGCTCCGGGTCAGCAGGAACCAGATCAGGGCGAAGATCAGGGCCAGGACCGCCAGGGAAATCAGGGACACCAGGGCGCTGTTGGGGATGCTGGCGGCCAGGGTGGGCATCAGGTAGCTGGCCAGCAGCACGATAAAGGTGACGGCGGAGGCGGCCACCTGGTTTTCCAGCAGGGCGGCGAAGAACAGCCCAATGGACAGCAGGGCCGCACCCATGGCGAAAAAGCCCAGGTAGGTGCTGGCGATGATGCCCACGCTCAGGGTGCCGAAGGCGCTGAGGACCAGCGGATAGACGACGGAGATCACCAGGGGGATCACCAGGATGGTCAGCAGGGCCAGGTATTTCCCCAGCACCAGGCTCCCCAGCCGCAGGGGCAGGGAGTAGAAGAACAGCAGCACATTGTCCTTCCGGTCCTCGGAGAACAGGCGCATGGTGAGAATGGGGACCATCAGCAGAAACACCAGGGCCGAGGAGGCCAGGGCGGTTTCATAGGAGGGGATCCGGCCGGCCAGGCAGGTCAGGTAGGTATTGGCGCCGATGACGCACAGGACGCCGGCGATGAAGATGTAGCCCACCAGGGACTGGAAATAGCCCCGGCACTCCCGTTTCCAAAATGCGATCACTGCTTTCCGCCCCCTTTCCGTCTGGATGGCTGCTTGCCCTTTTTCTTGTCCCGGTCCAGAAGGGACAGGAAGACGTCCTCCAGGGAGGCGCTGCGCGCGCCCATCTGGATGATTTTGTAGCCGGC
The DNA here is from genome assembly GCA_904420435.1 of uncultured Oscillospiraceae bacterium. Lineage (GTDB taxonomy): Bacteria > Bacillota > Clostridia > Oscillospirales > Oscillospiraceae > CAJFPI01. The sequence goes on along the minus strand of CAJFVK010000009.1, from coordinate 32,865 downwards.
GCCGTGAAGGCGGGTGAACACCTCGCCCTGGACGTCCGCTCCCTTGGCGTGGTAGAGCAGGGCCGTGCACTGGCCCTCCCCGTCGGGGGAGATCTCCATGCGCTCCACCTGGGCGATCCCCTGGAGGACGGCTTGGGCCTCCTCCGCCAGGCAGCCGATGGTGACGCTGAGCAGGTCCTGACGCTTGGCGTAGGGCTGCAGATTATCGGCCCGATCGTTGGCGATGAGCTTTCCCTGGTCGATGATCAGCACCTGGCTGCACAGCATGCTGACCTCCGAGAGGATGTGGGAGCTGAAGATGATGGTGTGGGACTTGCCCAGCTCCTTCACCAGGCTCCGCATCTCCACGATCTGGGTGGGGTCCAGGCCCACCATGGGCTCGTCCAGGATCAGCAGCGGCGGCATCCCCAGCAGGGCCTGGGCGATGCCCACCCGCTGGGTGTAGCCCTTGGACAGGTGGCGGATCAGCCGGTCCTGCATCTGGCCGATGCGGGTCTTCTCCACCACCTCGTCCACGCACCGCTTCCGTTCCCCCTTGGGGATCTCCTTGATCTCCGCCATAAAGGAGAGGTACTCCCGGGGCGTCATGGACGGATAGAGGGGCGGGATCTCCGGCAGATAGCCGATGCAGCGCTTGGCCGCCTCCGGCTCCTGGAACAGGTCGTGGCCGTCAATGGTGATCGAGCCCTCCGTGGGGAAGAAGCAGCCGGTGAGCATCTTCAGCGTCGTGGACTTGCCGGCCCCGTTGGGGCCCAGCAGGCCGTAGATCTGCCCGGGCTGCAGCGTAAAGCTGATATGGTCCACCGCGGTGTTCTCACCGAAGCGTTTTGTCAATCCGGTTACGGTAACCAATCCAACACCTCCTGAACGTGGGGAGAGATTTCATGCGGCGCATTCGCCTCCTGTATAGGATGCCGCAAAAACGCCGGAATGTCAAGAGAAGCCTTTTTCAGGCCAATTATAGGAAAAAAGCGCCAGACACGGGGAAACACATGCCCCCCGAAGCGGGGAGCATGTGTTTCGGTGCCGTAAAACAGCGGATGCTCTTTTTACTCGATGCCGGTGACTTCCGCCACAACCTCGTGCAGCAGCCACATCCGGTACTCGGGCACGTGCATCTTCACAGAGCAGCCGGGGGTGAAGATGAACTTCTTGTCGTCGGGGCCCAGCTGCTCCAGGGCGTCCACCAGGCGGGCCTTGATGACGGCCTTTACCGCCTCCCGGTCGTTCTCCGGGCTGTCAAAGTCGTGCCAGAACTCCACGCCGCCCATGAGGATCTTGTCGGTCATGGCGCGGACCTGCTTGAGGGAGATGGGAGCGTGGGTAGGATCGCTGGCCCGGTCCTCCCAGTTGTAGGCCTGGACGGGATAGCCCAGCTCCTCGTACTGGTCAAAACGCAGGTTCTTGTAGCCGTGGACGTGGAGCATGTTGAACCAGGTCTTGTCCTGGATAGACTTGAGCAGGGGGATGTCGTACTTGGCGCCAAATTCCGCGTAGGTCTCCTTGTCCATGTCGTCATAGGAGGCGAAGGCGTCAGCCCAGAACACGCCGTCCACGCCGCCGATGTCCATCAGGGCGTCCAGGAAGACCTGGATGGACTCGCTGATGATCTCCAGGCCGGCGTGCACGTCCTCGGGGCTGTACTTGATGGCGGCCTTCAGCAGGTCGGGGTTGCCGCTGCCGCCGTAGACGCCACGGGCGCAATACAGGGGGGAGAAGACGGTGGCGATGACGGGGATCTCGCCCTTCAGGCCGTCGATGACCCGCTTGGTGAGCTCCAGCTCCCGGGCCAGGGCCTTGTCGGTGGCCTTGGGCACCTTCAGCTCCCGGTACATCTTGGGGTGGTACACCGCGTACTTGGTCACGGTGCCGTTGAGGAAGGTGGCGGAGGTGGAGGGCTTGTAGGTGCAGCCCATGGCCTCGTCAAAGAACAGGCCGTTGTACTGCAGCTTGCAGACGTCCCACTTCATCATCTGGCAGGAGTTCAGGATGCCCTTGGCGAAATCCTTGGGAACCTGATCCAGCAGAGGCATGTGGTACCAGGCGGCAACGCCGATCCGGTCTACGTCCTTGCCTTCCACCATGGCCTTGATACGCTGCATAGAATTCATAGCAATCTCTCCTATCTTCTATAATTTAACTTCGACATAGCTTGCTTGGGGGCCCCGGGGAATCGCCCGGGGCCGGAAACGGTAGGAAAAGACAGATTATCCAAACTTGGCGCAGGCCAGGAAGTGGCCGGGGGAAATCTCCTTGAGCTCCACGGGCTTGCTGCGGCACTCGTCTGTGGCGTAGGGGCAGCGGGCGGCAAAGCGGCAGCCGGGAGGGGGATCGATGGGGCTGGTGACCTCGCCGCGGATGATCTCACGCTGCTGGTTGCGCCGGGCGGGATCGGGGACAGGAATAGCCGCCAGCAGGGCCTTGGTGTAGGGGTGCATGGGATGGGCGAAGAGCTCCTCCGTGGGGGCCCGCTCGATGCACTGTCCCAAATACATCACGGCGATGTTGTTGCTGATGTGCTTGACCACGCTCAGGTCGTGGGTGATGAACATATAGGCCAGGCCCATCTCGTCCTGCAGATCCATGATCAGGTTCAGGATCTGGGCCTGAATGGACACGTCCAGGGCGGAAACCGGCTCGTCGCAGACAATGAACTTGGGGTTCAGGGCCAGGGCCCGGGCCACGCCGATCCGCTGGCGGCGGCCGCCGTCCAGCTCGTGGGGATAGGTGTTGACGAACCGCTGGGCCAGGCCCACGATGTCCATCAGCTCCTTGACCCGCTTGTTGCGGTCCTCCTTGCTCATCTCCTTGCGGCAGAGGATCAGGGGCTCCTCGATGATCTGGCTGACGGTGTAGCGGCTGTCCAGGGAGGCGTAGGGGTCCTGGAAGATCATCTGCATATCCTGGCGCAGGGCCTTCATCTGGCGGGCGTCATACTGCAGAATGTCGTTCCCCTCAAAGAGCACCTCGCCGGAGGTGTGGGGCAGCAGGCGCAGCATGGTGCGGCCCAGGGTGGACTTGCCACAGCCGGACTCGCCCACCACGCCCAGGGTTTCCCCCTTGTTGATGGTCAGGTTCACGTCGTCCACAGCGTGAAGCTCACCGCGGGGGGTGTGGAAGTATTTCTTCAGATGCCGTACTTCGACCAGGGGCGTCCCCATTTACTCCACCTCCTTCTTATCAAACAGGTGACATTTCACGATATGGCCCTCCTCCAGGGTGTGGGTCACCGGCTTCTCTGCCCGGCAGAGATCCGTGGCATGGGGGCAGCGATCCGCAAAGGCGCAGCCCTCGATCTGGATGGAGGGGTCGGGCATCAGGCCGTCGATGGGATGCAGGCGGCGCTGGCCCTCGCTCATGCTGGGGATGGAGCCGAAGAGCCCCTTGGTGTAGGGGTGGTGGTCCTCGTTGTAGAAGATCTGCTCCACGCTGCCGTACTCAATGACCTCGCCGGCGTACATGATGGCCACGCTGTCGCAGACCTCCGCCACAACGCCCAGGTCGTGGGTGATCAGCAGCATGGCGGTGTTCAGCTTCTCACGCAGCTCCTTCATCAGGGCCAGCACCTGGGCCTGGATGGTCACATCCAGGGCGGTGGTGGGCTCGTCAGCCAGGATCAGCTCCGGCTCGCAGGCCAGGGCGATGGCGATGCCCACACGCTGCTTCATGCCGCCGGAGAACTGGTGGGGATAGTCCTTCTTCCGCTCCGGGGGGATGCCCACCAGGGAGAGCATCTCGTCCACCCGGGACTCCAACTCGTGCTTGTCCCGGATGCCGTGGGTCTCCAGCACCTCGGAGATCTGGTCCCCCACGGTGAGCACCGGGTTGAGGCAGGTCATGGGGTCCTGGAAGATCATGGAGATCCGGCGGCCCCGGATGGCACGCATCTCCGCGTCGCTGGCGGCCGTAATATCCACGTCGTCAAACTGGATGGTACCGCTGGTGATCTTGCCCACCCGGTCCGGCAGCAGGCGCATGATGGCGGTGGCCGTCGTGGTCTTGCCGGCGCCGGTCTCGCCCACCAGGCCCAGGGTCTCGCCCCGGTACAGGTCCAGGTCCAGACCGTTGACCGCGTAGAGGGTGGCGTCGTCCGTCAGATAGGTGACGGAGAGATCACGGATTTCCAGAAGCTTTTCTCTGTTTTCGCTCATAGGCACACTCCTTTCCCCTTAGTTCTTCAGCCGGGGATCCAGCGCGTCGCGCAGGCCGTCACCGATGAGGTTGAAGGACAGCACGGAGGTGGCGATGGCCAGGCCGGGAATGGTGATCAGGTGGGGATGGGTGCGCATGAACTCCTTCCCGGTGGACAGCATGGAGCCCCACTCCGGGGTGGGCGGGGTGATGCCCAGGCCCAGGAAGCTCAGGGAGGCCACGGAGAGGATGGAGGAGGCCATGGTCAGCGTGGCCTGAACGATCAGGGAGCCCATGGCGTTGGGGATGATGTGGCGCATAATGATGTGGGTGTGGCCGGCGCCGTAGCACCGGGCGGCCTCCACGAACTCCGAGTTCTTCAGGCCCATGACGCTGGAGCGGACGATGCGCGCGTACCGCGGGACCTGGGCGATGCCGTTGGCCAGGAGCAGGTTCGTCAGGCCGCCGCCCAGGGCGGCCACGATGCAGATGGCCAGGATCATGGAGGGGATGGCCAGGAACACGTCCATGATCCGCATGAGGATATTGTCGATCTTCCCGCCGAAGTAGCCGGCGGTGGCGCCGATGATGGTGCCGAAAATCAGGGCGAAGCCCGCCACGAAGAAGCCCACGATCAGGGAGATGCGGCCGCCGTAAACGATGCGGACGAACATGTCACGGCCATACTGGTCGGTGCCGAAAATATGTCCCTCCGAGCCGGGGGGCAGGAAGGTCCCCTGAGCGTTCTGGGCGATGGCCTGGGTGTCATAGTCAAAGAACAGGTCCGCGCAGCAGGAGGTGATCAGCAGAAAGAGCAGGATCACAAGTCCCACCACGGACAGCCGGTTGCGCATAAAGCGGCGGACAACCGAGCCCAGCTGGCTTCTGCGTTTTACGGTCTGCGTTCCAGAAGATGCCATTGTAAGACTTCCATCCTTTCTTTAGGTAGTGGTCCGAAGCTGGCGCTTGACCCGCTTCTTCGCGGTGGCGTACTGGGTCTTCAGACGGGGATCTACCACCGTGTAGATCAGGTCCACCACCAGGTTCATAATGGCGATGAACGCGGCCACCACCATCAGGGTGCCGACAACGGCGGGGGCGTCCTTCACGCGCACGGAGTTGACCAGGAAGTTCCCCATGCCGGCGATGGCAAACACGTTTTCAATGACCACCGTGCCGCCCATCTGCACGCCGATGTTCATGCCGGCGATGGTGATGACAGGCAGCATGCTGTTGCGCAGGACGTGCCGGAAGATCACGCGGCTCTCCTTCACGCCCTTGGCGCGGGCCATCTTTACATAGTCCTGGCGGATGGACTCCAGCACCGCCGAACGGGTGGTACGGGTCTGGGTCGCCGTGGCGGAGGCCGCCAGGACCAGAATGGGCAAGATAAAGCCATCCCACGACTCGCCGCCGGTGGCCGGCAGCAGCCGCCACTTCAGGCAGACATACAGCAGGGACATCAGGCCCAGCCAGAAGGCGGGGATCGCCGTCAGCAGCATGGCCAGGACCCGGGCGAAGTAGTCGATAAACGAGTATTGCTTGACAGCGGATATCAGCCCAAGGGGGACGCCCACCAGCACGGACAGGCCGATGCCGCCCAGGGCGATGACCATGGTCTTGGGCAGGCGGCTGGCGATCTCACCCAGGACGGAGTTGCCGGTCCGGTAGGACTCGCCGAAATCGCCGGTGATGACGCCGCCGATGTATTTGACGTAGCGGACCAGGAAGTTGTCGTTCAGGCCCCACTCCTCCCGCTTGGCTTCCAGCAGGGCGGGATCGGCGTCGGCGCCCAGGATCAGCTGGGCGGGGTCGCCGGGGGTGAGGCTGATGATGGAGAAAATGATAAAGGAAATGGCCAGGATGATGGGGATCATCATCAGAAGGCGCTTTACGATGTAGCGAAGCAAGAATTCAACCTCCCATCTGTTCTGTTTGGAAGGCGGCGCCGGGGAGCTATGCCGGGCATACAGGGCGCCGCGGGACGATTCCTTCCAAAGGAATCGGGGGTGTTCCCCGCATGGATTTTCCGGCCCCGGGGGCCGGGCGATGATAGAAAGGAAGCACACCAGCGTCTGCGCAAGGACCGTCAAACGCTGGTGCGCTCCTTTCCGTCACTGTTTTGTTGTCGCGGGGAAAGCGCCCGGGGACTTACTCGGCGTCAGCCCAGGACCAGGTGGAGAAGTCCACCACGGAGCCGTAGTTGACGTTCACGCCCTCCAGGTCGGCGTTGGCGGCCAGGTTGGTCATCGCCGCGTACAGGGGCAGGCAGTAGGACTCATCCCGGATGATCTCGCACACCCGCAGGACACACTCGGCCTGCTCGGCGGCGTCAGTGGTGGTGCGGTTGGTCATGATGGCGTCATCCAGCTCGGGATCGTTGATCTGCATGTAGTTGTTGGCAGGCCCGATGTTGCCGGAGTAGAACCGCCGGTAGGCGCCGCTGTCCATGTTGGGGTAGTCGCAGGAGACGGCCCAGATGGTGCAGTCGTAGTCGAAGTTGTTGTAGACCTCCTGGAGGTAGGTGCCGCGCTCCAGCTGCTCCAGCTCCATGGTCACGCCGATGTTCTGGACCTGGCCCATGACAGCCTCGGCGGGCTTGGTGTAGCCGCTCTGGGTGGTGGTCTTGATGGTGACGGTCAGACCGTCGGCATAGCCGGCCTCAGCCAGCTTGGCCTTGGCCTCATCCAGATTGTAGACATTGCCGTCAAAGTCGGCGGGGTAGTTGGCGATGAAGTTGGGGAAGGGGGTGTACAGGGGAGGCGCGCTGTTGTCGATGGCCAGGGCAACCACGTCCTCCTTGTTGATGGAGTAGCAGATGGCCTGACGCAGGGCCTTGTTGTTGGCAAAGATGCTCTCCTCACCGTTGGAGTAGGTGCCGTTGTTGAAGGCCAGGGTGTAGACCTGACCGCCGGGGGTGGAGTACATCTTCAGGTCGGGGTTGGACTCGATGGTGCTGCGGTTGGTCTCGGAAACCTGGATGTAGGCGTCCACGTCGCCGGCCTCCAGAGCGATCAGCTCAGTGGCCTCCTCGGCAATGATGCGGAAGGTCAGCTTCTCCAGGGGCACCTCGCCCTTCCACCAGTTCTCGTTGCGCTCCAGCACGATGCGGTCGCCGCTGACCCACTCAACGAACTTGAAGGGGCCGGTGCCGTTGGGTTTGCGGCCGTAGCCCTCGGGGTCGGCCTCGTAGGTCTCCTTGCACACCACGCTGGCGTTGGTCAGAGCCAGGAGGTTCAGGATGGGGGAGAAGGCGTACTCCATGGTGAACTTGAAGTGGGTGTCATCCACAGCCTCCACGCTGGTGATAACGCCGTACTGGCCGCTGAAGTTCTCAACGGTCTTCTGCAGGGAGAACACCACGTCATCCACGGTCATGTCCTGACCGCCGTGGAACTTGACGCCCTCGCGGATCTTCATGGTGTACTCGGTGCCGTCATCGTTCATCTCCCAGCTCTCCACCAGGTTGCCGCTGAGGGTACCGTCGGCGTTCTCGTAGAGCAGGGTGTCGTGAATGGCGTGGACAGGCAGGTAGGTGATGCGCTCACCGGCGGTGAGGGCATCCATGGTGGTGGGCTCGCTGGGAACGGCGAACACCACCTCGTTGGCGGCGCTGCCGCCCTCGTCACCGCCGCCGCAGGCGGTCAGCGCCGTGCTGAGCAGCATAGCGAGGCACAGCAAGAAACAAATTTTTCTCTTCACTTTTCATTCTCCTTTTCATTGTGTTTTAGACTGGGGTATTTATCAACATTGCATCCTCCGCGAGAATGCAACCAGTCCAACGAAATAGGCGGGGAACAGCCGCGCACCGGACTCCCGCGGCAGGGAGGCGGAAACCGGAGTTCTCCTGCCGCCTGTCCCCCGCTGCGAAGCAGAAAAGCAAAAAAACAAGGGAGCAGGTGAAACGGCCTCACAAGCACCCTTGCCTTCTCTGTTCATACCTAGGCCGCAACCCGGGACGACGAGGCGCCTCGTCGTCATGAACGTTACCTCACTTTACCACAGAGGGGAGGCGATGTCAAGAGGGCTTGTTCACAAGACGTCCAAAAATGCAGAAATTCAGCTAATTTTCAGCAAATTTATCAAATTTTCCGGAGAAAAGGGATGAATTCGATGGCTGAGGTCGGTTTTTCGAAGGAAACGCTTCCGCCGCTTCCGAGCCGACTCCGGCAGCCTGGGGGCAGTCCCATGGAGAGCGCGATATCTCACCGATTCAACCGGGCCCCGAGCCGGAGCCGCGCAGCGGCCGGGGGGTCAGGCCGCTCAGTCGCCGCTCTTCAGCATCCAGATGGAAACCACCAGGATGATGGCGTAGCCCACAAGGCCGATGGCGGTGGGGATCTCCGAGAAGATGAAAAAGCTGTAGATGGCGCTGAAGAGAAGCTGAGAGTACTCGAAGGGCCCCAGGAAGCGGCCGGGCGCCCGGGCGTAGGCGTTGGTCATGCCGAACTGGCCGATAGCCGCCGCGATGCCCGCGCCGATCAGGGCCAGGGTCTGGAAGAGGGTCATGGGGGCGAAGCCTACGATCATGAAGGGGACGGACACCAGGCAGGAGAAGGTGGAGAAGTAGAAGATGATCACAGCCTTGTCCTCGCCCCGCTGGGTCAAAAACCGCACATAGGCGTAGGCGATGCCGGCGGTGACGCCGCCCAGGATGGCGATCAGGGCCGGAAAGACCTGGCCGCTGGAGAAGCTGGGCTGGATCACCAGCACGCACCCGAAGAAGGAGATGAAGATCGCGGCCCACTGGCGGCGGTTCACCTTCTCCCGGAGCAGGAACCAGGAGTAGAGGATGGTGAAGAAGGGGCTCAGCTTGGCCAGGATGGTGGAGTCCGGCAGGATCATGTACTGCACGGAGTAGTAGTTACAGACCATCCCCACGGTGCCGAAGATGGACCGGGCCAGCATGCCGCCCACATTTTCCCGTTTTACCGCCAAGGAAGTCCCGGCCTTCTTGATGGTGACCAGGGCCACCAGGGCGGCGATAAAGTTCCGGAAAAAGCTCTTCTGCATCACAGGCAGGTCGCCGGACAGCTTCACCAGCATGCTCATGGTGGCAAAGCCGAAGGCGGAGATCAGGATGTAGATGACGGCCTGCTGCTTGTTGGAGAGGGTGTTGCTCTTGGGGTTTCCCATGCTCAATAAACTCACTTTCTTTGCTCCCGCCCCCGGGGCCGGCAGGCCCCGGGGACAGGGAAGCGGGATTTACTTCTTCAGGTAGGAATCGAACCAGCCCAGGATCTCGTTCATCCGGCGGATCCGGTTGGTGGGCTTGCCGGAGCGGGACAGCTCATGGTTCTCCCCGTGGAAGATGCAGATCTTGGAGGGGCAGCCGGCGGTCTTCAGCGCCGCGAACATGGTCAGGCCCTCGCTGAGCCAGCACACGTGGTCGTTGTCGGAGTGGATGAACAGGGTGGGAGTGGTGGAGCGCTCGGCGTACTTCAGGGGGGAGCAGTCCCAGAGGACCTCCGGGTGCTCGCCGGCCCGGGTGCCGTGCTTGTAGACGCTGTGGTACCAGCCCCGGATGGCGGTGTACTCAAAGGTGACCCAGTCGGAGATGGAGCGCTGGCTCACCGCGGCGGCGAAGCGGTTGGTGTGGCCGATGATCCAGTTGGTCATGTAGCCGCCGTAGCTGCCGCCGGTGACGCCCAGGCGCTTGCGGTCGATCTCCGGATAGCGGTCCAGGATCCCGTCCAGATAGTCCATCAGGCTCACATAGTCCCAGTCGCCGTACTTGCCGGTCAGGTTGCGGAAGTCGAAGCCCCGGCCGTCGCTGCCCCGGGGGTTGCAGAAGATGACGAAGTAGCCGTTGTTGGCCCAGAGCTGGTGCTCGCAGTGGAACACGTCGGAGAAGATGGTGGGGGGGCCGCCGTGGATGTGGAGGATGGCGGGATAGGTCTTGCCCTCCTCGTAGCCAACGGGCTTCATGACCCAGCCGTGGATTACGTAGCCGTCGCTGGTCTGGACCTCCTCGTAGACGGGCTTGGAGAGGCTCAGGTTGGAGAGCAGCTCGTCGTTGAAGTGGGTGATCTGCCGGCCGTTCTCATAGAGCTCCGGCAGCCGCTCGCCGTACATGGCGCAGGTGACGGTGCGCTCGCCCTGCCGGTCGAAGGAGAGGATCAGGCCCTGCTTGTAGTCCTCCTCCCGCCAGTCGCCGTTCAGGTCGATGGAGTACAGGCCGATGCTGTCCACCCGGGTGGACAGGAGATACAGCCGATCGCCCACCCGCTTGAAGGTCCGGCCGCCGCCCAGCTTGGCGTCGGTGGTGCCGTTGCCGCCGCCCACGTTGTGGTCGTAGTCCATCACCATGGTGAACGGACCGCCGGCGGCGGGGATCCGGTAGAAGTTGTTGTGCTCCCGGTCGTGCTCGTAGGGGGTGCTGGTGTTGCCCATGAACATCACCTCGTCGCCGAAGGGGGCGCAGGCGAAGATGTGCATGGTGTTCTGGGGGATGAGCTCCGTCAGCTTGTCGGCGGCGATGTCGTAGCAGGAGAGGGAGTAGAGCCGGGTGGCCTTGGAATCGTACTCCATGCCGATGATGGCGATCTTCCCGTCGGCGTAGAGGTGCTTGACCACCTCAAAATAGGGGGCGGTGATGGGCTTGAGTTCCCCGGTGGCGCTGCTGAACAGATAGAGCCGGTTGCGCATCTTGCTGGTGTAGCCCAGGCCGAACTCACCCCAGTAGGGGATCTCAGTCAGAGTGGTGACGGCGCCCTTCTCCTCGCCGGGCTGGAGCACGTTGTTGTCGTGCTTGCCCAGGACGATGAACCGGTTGTCGCCCAGGTGCGTCAACTGGGCGGAGCGGACGGGCACCTCAAAGGCCTTGCCCACCTCGCCGGTGGTGAGGCACACGCTGTTGAACACCGTCAGAGGCTCCCCGTCGCTGATGCGCTTTGCGTCCCGGGGATCCCGGGCGCCGGCGAACAGAAGAGTGTCGTTGTCCAGCCACAGGAAGTTGCCGGCAATCCCCCACTGGGTGACCCGGCGGCTCTCGCCGTTCTCGTAGACGTACAGGTCGCTGTCATAGCCGTTCTTGGACGGGTTGACCCGCTTGACCATAAAGGCCACCCGGCTGCCGTCCGGCGACAGATGGGGGTCGCTGACGTAGCGGAAGTTGTAGAATGTTTTGGAAGTGACTTTTTCCATAAGAAACCTCTCTCCTTCAGTTTCGGTTTTGCAAAAATCATGGACGGATGATCCGGCTGCCAGACGGCCTGCGTCAGAACAATCCCCCAAGCGCCGGGCGGCGAAAAACCGGCCCCGCGGTTTCCCTGCGGAGGAGCCGGGTTACTCTTGAATTTTTTTCGGGAAAATGGTAAGATCTGGGTAAAATCAATGAAAAAACATGGACTTCCATGCCCTTCCCGCCGGTACTGCCGTCAGACGAGGATGCCGCGGAAATCCGCCGCGCCCCGCTCTGGGGGGTGGAGAAATGAGGTAAGCATGAATTTTCTGAATCTGAAATACTTTCTGGTGCTGGCGGAGGAGCTCAGCTATACCCAGGCAGCCGAGCGGCTCCATATCTCCCAGCAGTCCCTGAGCGCCCACATCATCCGCCTGGAAAAGCAGTACGGCGTGCAGCTGTTCAACCGGGAGCCCCCCCTGCGCCTGACGGAGGCGGGGGAGGAGTTCGCCAGAGGCGCCTCCCGGATCCTCCAGGAGAAGGACAATATGGAGAGGCGGCTGGAGGAGATGCTCCGCTTCCAGCACAGCAGCATCACCATCGGGGTGCCCACCTCCCGCAGCGCCATTCTGCTGCCGGAGATCCTGGCCCAGTTCCACAAGGAGTACCCGGAGGTGACGGTGCACCTGATCGAGGGCAACAGCAACGATATCCTCAAGGAGCTCTTGCGGGGGACGGCCGACCTGATCCTGGGGTTCCAGCCGGAGAAGTCCGATCGGCTGGAGTCCCACCGGATCTACCTGGAAACGACGAAGATTATCGTCCCCAACGCCATCCTGGACCGGATGCCCAATCGGGAGGAGCTCCTGGCCGGCGCCGGACAGCCCCAGCTGCTCAGGACCTTTGCGGACTGCCCCTTCGTGGCCCTCCACGAGAGCACCCTGACCGGCAGCGTGCTGCACAGCATCGCCCAGATGGAGAATTTCCAGCCCAATGTCATTATGGATACCAAGAACCTGCTGACCATGCTGTCCCTGTGCTGTGCGGGCATCGGCGTGGGCATCTGCCCCAACATCTTCCTGGTGGCCATGGACTCGCTGATCAGCGCGGATCTGGTAAAAAACATCACTGCGTTCCCCCTGCGTTCGGACTATGGCAGCGCGTGGATCGCGCTGACCTGGTTTAAGAACAAACAGCAGTCCGTTCCGGAGAAGCGGCTGATCCAGATGATCCAGGAAACCTACTCCAGGTATCATCTTTCATAAAAGAAGCCACAAAAAGGGGGGGACTTTTCGTATCATATTTTAGAGAAGTTCACGGGAAATGTCAAACAACTAAAATGCGATGGCAGACAATAAAATCCTTGTTGCGCCGCGATCGGGGCATCTTTTTTGGGGAGAGTGCCCGACGGCTTCGCAAAAGCCTGTCCCAACTTGCTGCAGATTTCCGATGGGAGGATTGAGAAGGCGGCCGCGGGCAGGGGGGGAAGCGGCTGTGGCGGTTTCCCCTCTTGAAATGTCGAAACATTTCCCTGCATTGATAAAAATCTTTCGGAGATCTGCGGGTGACCTGAAAGCAGAGAATGCAGCCGCATGGATAGCGCACCGGGGAGGGCGCGCAGCTGCGCGCCCTCCCCGGTGCAACTGATGAGGAGATCAATGGAAAAGTCAAGAAAACTCAACCCTTGAGGTCAAAGATCCCGGTCTTGGCCTCTTCATAGATGCCCCAGGCATCCAGGGCTGCCCGCAGTTCTTCGTGCTCCTGGGCTGCCTCCTTCAGCGTGCCGCCCGCCATGACGGCGTCGATCCCCTGGCGGAAGGCACGGGCGCCGGCAGCCGGCCCCATGGGATGGCCGTGAATAGCGCCGCCGGCGGCGATCATAACATCCTTGCCGAACTTTTTGACCACGTCCTCAATGTGGCCCTGGGTGGTGCCGCCGCCGGGCATGGGGAATACCGGTTTGATGTGCTGCAGAGGAGAGAGCATCTGGATCCCCATATTGATAAAGGTGTCCATCATCATGGGAAATTTTCCATAGGGGGTCAGACCGATGATCATATCCAGGCCTGCCAGGCGGGGCAGCTTGGCGCCGATCAGGGTGGCGGATACGCCGGACCACTCGGATTCGTACTGGGCGCCGGTGTAGTCGGAATGTGCCAGAATCGGCACATTGATGTTGGGGTCCTCGGTGATCATGCGGGTGGTGTCCAGGCCGCAGGCGGCAAAGTTGATCATCAGGGCATTGGCGCCGGCCTCAATGGCGCGGTAGGCATTCTCCTTCATCTGCATGGCGGGGGCGGTGATGTTGAAGGCGTAGAGAGTCTTTTCGCCCTTCACGTCATCCGCCCGGCGGATAGCCTCCATCACGGCCTTGACCCGGTCGGTCAGGCGGCAGAAGGGGGGATCGCAGACCAGTTCGTCATCCTTGATGACGTCCACGCCGCCCACGGCGGCCTCGTAGGCCAGCTCCGCGGTCTTCTCCGGCGTCAGGCCGATGCAGGGCTTGATCATGTTGTTCAGCAGGGGGCGGTCATAGACGCCCAGCAGCTTGCGGATGCCCTCCACGCCGAACTTGGGACCGGGGAAGTGGGAGAGGAAGGATTTGGGGAATTCCAGATCCACCAGCTTTACCTTGCCGGAGGAGGAGATGTTGCCGATGACGGTGGAGAGCATCATGGACAGCTGAGGGCCGAAGTTCTGCCAGGGATAGGCGATGCGCACGATGAAATGCCGCTCCTCCACGCCTGCGGGAATGCCGATCTGATAGGCGGGGGCTTCATATACGCCTACCACCCGGCCGATGGCCCGCTCCCGGACCTCCGGCGTTTCGCCGGGGACCTTCAGCCAGGTGCCGCAGGTCTGCTCAATGGCCAGGGCGGCGGCGAACTTGACCATGTTGGTGGATGGTTTGGTGGCACAGTAGTAGGTGGCGATAATGAAGCGCTCCGGATCCAGATTTTCGGGGAACTGAACGCTGATGGGATCGATATACATATGGTTTTTCCTCCCTTTTTTGTGGTGCTTTCATTGTAGCACGGGGGCATTCCCTTGTAAAAATTGAAAGTTCTTTCGATACAGGAAGAATTTTTTCACCCATTCCACTTCTCCAGGACCACCTGGCTGATCTGGTCCGTGGAGGGGATGGTGGTGAAGTTTTTCATGTCGTCAATCAGCTTGCTGCGGATTGCTGAGAAGCTGGCCTGGAAGTCCTCCATAGAGTCATAGAAGATGTGGGCCAGGCAGCGGTAGGGGACGTTGTCCCCGCCGCCCAGGTCGCACTTCCCCTCCTCCACCAGGATCCCTTTTACCAGGGGGTCGCCGTCGAAGTTGGCGATGTGCCGGTGGAGGTAGTAGTCCATGTCAAAGTCCTTCCCGGCTTCGTTGGGATAGGCAATGGTAATTTTAATCATGTCAGGTCGATCCTTTCTTTGTGAATGGAGAGCCCGTGGAGGGCTTCCACTGTGCTTCGAATGGCGGATATGGCAGGGAGCCGCTCTCCGTCGGAGCCGGTGGCATAGCCGTGGGCGCCGGTGCGGCTGAGAACGCGGGCAATCGCCTCGCGGCTCTCCAGGGCGTCCCCATGGGCGATGAAGAGAAGCGCCGGGTTGACCGCTTGAGCGCTGCGGACCATCTCCTCCGTCCGGCGGCAGGCGAACTCCAGCCGCTCTTCCGCCGGACAGCTGCGCTCCTCCGGGGAGAGGCGCGCCATAACGCCCAGCGCGTCCGCGCCGGCCCGAGCCATCGCCTCGGCCTCCGCCGGGGTGCTGACCCAGCCGAAGGCGAACAGATCTGCCTGGTGCGCCGTTTCAATCAAAGCGGCCTCCCGGGAGAAGCCCATGCCGAGAGCTTCCATTTTTTCGGCGAAATCGGAGCCGTACTGACAGATAAACGGCTCGTTGCTGACGCCGGAAAAACCCAGCGCCTTCAGCTGCTCCATCAGGCGGGGAAAGCACAGCCGCGGGTCGTGGGCGCCGATGCCGGCCAGCACCGGCGTGCGGCGGATCAGGGGGAGAATCTCCCGGCCCGCCTCCAAAGTCATCTGGTTGACATCTCCATAGGGGAGCCAGCTGAGCAGGGAGGGGAGGCCCTTCATGCGGCAGACGGCGGTGGCATAGATGTTGATATAGTCCACCCCGGCGGCCTCCGCCGCGCAGGCGGACATGCCGCAGCCGGCGCCGAAGCCCACAATGGGCTGTCCCTCCGCCAGCCGCAGCTCCAGCCGCCGGCGGATTTCGCCGGCGGTCCATTGCGGCGCGGCCATCGGCCTACCTCCGCCGGATGGTGGCGGACTTGAATTGGCGGACCGCCTCCGTCAGCGGGCCCTCGATGGGAATACGCTCAGCGGAGGAGGCGCCCAGGAAGCCGACCGAGTCGGTGCGGTCGTAGATGTACTGGGCATCCTCCGGGGTGGCAATGGGGCCGCCGTGGGCAAAGCAGAGGGCTTCCTGGTTGATCTCCCGGATCTTGCCGATCAGGGCGTTGACGAAATCCACAGCCTCGTCCAGCGGCGCCTTCTTGCCGGTCTGGCTGGCGTCCGCCAGGGCCTGGACGCCGCTGAGGTTGGATCCAGTGGAGCCGCCCACCGTCATGCCCAGGTGGCAGATGATGATGTCAATATCCGCCTGGGCCGCCAGAATGGCCGCCTCCTCGTCGTAGGCGTAGGCAATGGTGTAGAACCCCAGCTCCTTGGCAAGGACCAGGGTTTCCGTTTCCTTCCGGACGCCTAGGTTGCAGGCCTCAATATCAGCCCGGAGCTTACCCCGCCAGCCGCCGACCGTGGGATAGTTCATGACGGCGGAGAAGCCATAGAATTTCAGCTCCTGCAGGAAGGGGCGCATCTCCCGGGTGGGGTCGCTGCCGCAGATGCCGGCGATCATGGGCACCTCCTTGACAATGGGGAACACCCGGTGGGTCAGCTGCAGCAGCAGATCGTTTCCGTTGGCGTAGGGCATCAGGCCGCCGGTGGAGCCCTTGCCGTCCATGCGGAAGAGTCCGGAGTTGTAGATGCCGATCATATCCGCACCGCCCAGCTCCGCGAACTTAGCGGAGATACCGGTTCCGGCGCCGGTGATTACGATGGGGGAGCCGGCGTCCAGGGTTGCCTGCATGCGGGCTTTCATTTCCTCTCTGGTATATTGCTTCGCCATATCACAGCGCTCCTTTACTGATTGATTCTCGCGGCCTTGAAGGAGGCCACGGCTTCCTGGATGGGCTTGGCGCCGTACGCCATGTTGCTGATGCCCATCAGCCCGACGGCGTCGGTGTGGTCGTAGAGGTACTGGGTGTCCTCCGGCGTGTGGATGGGGTGCCCCTGGAGGAACACCAGAATATCCGGGGCCACGGCCTTGACCTTGGCGGTGACGCTGTTGACATAGGCTGCCGCCTCCTCCAGGGTGGCGCCGCCCTTTTCCCACTCCACCATGGCCAGGCCCAGCACCAGGGCGTCGTGGCCGTCCTCTGCGATCTGCAGGGCAATTTGCTCGTCATAGGCCAGACCAAAGGTGTAGAAGCCCAGCTCCCTGGCGGTCCGCAGAACCTTCAGCTCCTGCTGGACGCCGTAATTGTTACGCTCCAGGTTGTTGCGGTGCTGTCCGTAGGCGAAGCCGGGGGAGGGGAAGTTGATGACGGCGGAAAATCCCTTGAACCGCATAATCTTCAAAAACGGGGTCATCTCCCGGGTAGGATCGCTGCCGATGATGCCGGCCAGCATGGGGACGTCCTTGACCACGGGAAAAATCCGGTCGCCCAGGTCCATCACAATGTCGTTGGCATTGCCATAGGGCATCAGGCTGGTGGCCTCGATCCGGTCCAGGCCCAGGTAGTCGGAGTTGAACAGGCCGATCATATCCGCTCCGCCCGCCTCGGCGAACTTGGCGGAAATGCCGATGCCGGAGCTGGCCACAACGATGGGCCGCCCCTCCTTCAGAGATGCTGCGAATCTGGCTTTGATTTCCTCACGGGTGTACTGTTGCGCCATTTGCTGATTCCTCCTCAATAGAATTGGTAAACGGTATGCGTGACCGGAGATAACCTCAGGCCAGGCCCAGATAGACCTTGCGGATGTTGTCGTCCGCCACCAGCTCCTCCGATTTTCCCTGGAGGACGACTTCCCCCTCCGACACCACATAGGCATAGTCGGCAAACCGGAGGGTTTCGCTGGCGTTCTGCTCTACAATGACAATGGTGGTGCCCAGACGCCGGATCTCCTGCACAAAGGCAAAGACCTCCTCCACCAGCTTGGGCATCAGGCCCAGGGAGGGCTCGTCCAGCATGAGAAGACTGGGACCGCTCATCATCCCCCGGGCGATGGCCACCATCTGCTGCTCGCCGCCGGAGAGGGTGCCGGCCATTTGGTGGGAGCGCTCCTTGATCCGGGGGAAGATCTCGTACATCTGCTCCAGGCGGCGCTGGATGGCGGACTTGTCCTTCTCCCGATAGGCGCCCATCAGCAGGTTGTCCCGGACGGACATCTGCCCGAACAGGTGGCGGCCCTCCGGAACCAGGGAGATTCCCAGCTCCACCATCTGGTAGGTAGGGGCGCGTGTGATATCCTTGCCCCGGTAGAGCACCTGGCCGCCAGTGGCGCGGACGGTGCCGGTGATGGTGCGCAGGGTAGTGGTTTTTCCGGCGCCGTTGGAGCCGAGAATGGCCACGATCTGATTCTCCTCCACTCGGAAGGAGATGTCGTGGAGCACGGGGGTCTCGCCATAGCCGGACTGAAGGTGGACCGTTTCCAGAATTACCATGTCGTACCTCCCAAATATGCACTGATAACCTCTTCGTCGACGGAAACCTCCTCCGGCGTTCCCTCCATGAGAAGCTTGCCGCCGTTGAGCACGACCACCTTGTCCGACACATTCATGACGATCTCCATCACATGCTCGATCATCAGGATGGTGATGCCCTTTTGGTTGAGCTGGCGGATCAGCTGAGAGGCCTCCTTGCGCTCGATTCCCGTCAGGCCGGCCATGGTTTCATCCAGCAGGAGGAGCTTGGGGTCGGTTGCCACCGCCCGTGCGATTTCCAGACGCTTTTTCTGCACCACGTTCAGCGTCCCGGCGGGGGCGTCCCGGAAATCGTAAAGGCCCATCTCCTCCAGGACCTGGTCCGCCCGCTCCCGGGCTTGACCCATCTTGTGCTTGCACAGGCAGGCTACCAGCACGTTTTCCCAAACCGTCATCTCGTTGAGGGACTGGGGAATCTGGAAGGTGCGCCCCATGCCCATCGCGCAGATGTCGTAGGCCTTGGCGCGGGTGATGTCCGTCCCGTCGAAGATGACCTTGCCGGAAGTGAGGGGGTGCACGCCGCTCAGGGAGTTGAAGAGGGTGGTTTTCCCGGCACCGTTGGGGCCGACGATTCCCACGATGGAGTGGCGCGGCACATCAAAGGTAATGCCGGAGTTGGCCACCAGGCCGCCAAAGCTCTTGGTGGCTTCCACAATCTGTAAAATGCTGTCCAACTACCGGACACCTCCTTTGCTTCTGGCCAGCGCTTTTTTCAGCCGCTGTCCCAGCTTTGCTTTGCTGAAGACGGAAATGAGCCCGTTGGGGATATAGAGCACGATGAAAATCACGATGATGCCGTATACCAGCATGTTCAGACCGCTGTAGGAGGAGAAGATGGCCCTGGCGTACTCGGAGATAAAGGTCATTACAAAGGCGCCCAGGATCGGCCCGGCCACTGTGCCGATGCCGCCCATCACCGCCACCAGGCAGATCATGGTGGACTTGTCCAGGGGCAGCAGAGTGTAGGGGTCCACATAGGTGACAAAGGGCGCGTAGAGGCTGCCGGCCAGGCTGACGATCATGGCGCTGAGAATATAGGCCAGCATTTTGTACTTGGGGGTGTTGATGCCGGCGCTCTGGGCGGACACCTCATTGGCCTTGATGGCCCGCAGGTAGTAGCCGAACTTGGACTTATCCAGGTATTTGGCCAGCAGCACCAGCAGCGCCACAATGACCAGTAGCAGGTAGAAAAAGGTGGATTTGTCCGGAAACTGCAGGGAGTACCAGGGGGAGTGGACCTTGTCCAGAAACATGACGCCTGTGGCGCCGCCCAGGGCGGGCATGTTCAGGAAGATGACCCGGGCACACTCCGCCACCGCCATGGTGGCGATCAGGAAGTAGGCGCCGCCCAGCCGCAGCAGGGGCTTGCCCAGCAGAAAGGCAATCAGGGCGGAAATCGCCATGCCGAGCCACATGCTCAGCCAGGGGGAGAGGTCAAAGGAATCCGCGCAGATGGCGACCGTATAGGCGCCAATGGCGTAGTACAGGGCGTGGCCGTTGGAAATCTGACCGGCATAGCCGCCGATGAAATTCCAGCCGATGCCCATGATGGACCAGATCAGGCTCAGGACGATGGTGTTCATGGCAAAGGTGGAGGTCACCACCCCGGGGATCACCAGACCTATTGCCAAGCAGATCACATAGCCGAGGAAGAAGGTCCTGTTTTTCTTGATTGCATCTCTCATACTGCACCCGCCTTACTTGCCGAACAAGCCCTTGGGCTTGAAGGTTACGATCAGCATAAAAATGACGCAGACGGCCAGGTACTTGTAAGCGGTGTTTAGATAGACGCCGCTGATGGTGTCCGTCAGGCCCATGATGATCCCGCCCACCAGGGCGCCCGCTGTGGAGCCCACGCCGCCCAGCAGCACCGCGATGAAGCCAAACAGCAGGAAGGCTGCGCCGGCAGTATAGTAGACGGGGTAATAGTAGGTGATGGCGCAGCCGGCGATGCCCGCCAGGGCGCTGGACAGGCCGAAGGCCACCATATAGGTCACATTGGAATTGATGCCAACCAGCTCCGCCGCGTCCTTATCCTGGGAGATGGCCTTGATGGCCTTACCCGCCCGAGTCAGGTTCAGAAATACGTACATGAAAGCGACCATGACAAGGGCGATCACCAGGGGGACCAGCTTCTGCTTGCTGATGGTCATGAAGCCCAGGTCGATGGAGCCGGTGAAAGCCAGGTTCTGCACCGTCCGGTACTGGCCGCCGAAGACCATCAGCGCGCCGTAGGTCAGCACCATGCCGATGGCAAAGGTAATCAGCCGCTGGGACAGCCGGGGACCCCGCAGGGCCTTGGCGATGATGGATCTATAAATCAGGCAGCCCAGGCCGAACATGATGACGCCCACAATGGGTACGCAGAGGATGGGGTCCAGCCCCAGATATTCGTTGAGATAGTAAGTGATGAACATGCCGAGCATCATGAACTCGCCCTGGGAAAAGCTCAGGATGCCCATCACGCCCCAGACCAGCGCGATGCCCATGGCAATCATCGCCAGGATGGAACCGTTGACGATTCCTTCCCATATGGTTTGTACCAATAACATGTATCCGCCTCCGTCCAAATGAATTCAGGGTAAGTCGCCGAGGGCTGTGCCTTTCCGGCGGATTTTGCAGGAGGTGCCGCATCAAGCGGCACCTCCGTCGGTTTACTCGGTGATTTTTCCGTTTTCCAGGATCAGGCGGCCGTCCACCCGGATCGTAGGATTCAGAAAGATCAGGTCGATATGCTGCTGGCAGGCGTTGGTTCCGCCAAAGCTCCGGTCATCGCCGATGCCGAAGTGCACGGTGCCCGCGCAGCCCTCGTCCTCCAGCATCCGGCCGGTCAGAGAGCAGGCGGGATTCATCCCGATGCCGATCTCTCCCATGTAATAGGCGTGCTCCGGATCGTTGGCAGCGGCCAGAACCTCCTTGAGGGTTTCGGCTTCGCTGCCGCCGGTGATGGAAACGATTTTGCTCTTCTCAATTTCGATCCGAATGGGCTCCTTGATGGGCCCCAGCAGGGGATGGGGGATACTGCCGTCGATGTACACAACGCCGTTGGCGGTACCGTTGATGGCGCCGATGGCGCACTCTACGTCAGGCGGGAAACAGACGTTGCCCGGCTCCCAGCTCAGAGCATTGGCGGCGATAGGCTCCCGGCCCTGGATGCTGGCGGTGATGTGGGTGCCACAGGCGGCGGTGATCTCGATCTGACTGCCCCGCAGGCGCTCGGCGGTGCGGTTGACCAGAGGGACCAGGGCCTCAAAGTCGGCGTACAGCCCGCCGGAGGAGAGCATCCGCATGTCGTAGTCCGCGCAGTTGACATCCCGGGCTCCGTTGGCGCAGGCAGCCCGCCGGGCCTCTGTGTTGGAGATGGAGAAGGAGGTGACCCGGAAGATCACGTCCGCTTCCATCATGGCCGCCCGGACCAGCTCTGTGGGCTCCTGACCGTGGGTGGTCTGGGTCGGCATCATAACAAGGCTCTTGTTGGGGTACTCCGCGGCATCCTCCCACAGCGCCATAGCCACCGGAAGACTCTTGGGATCTGTGACAATGAGGATTTTTTCCTCCGGCTTGCACCGGGCGCAGGTCTTCAAAAGGGTTTCGCAGGCTTTGTACTTCATGGTTGCAATCTCTCCTTTTTGAGGGCTACCGCTCGTCCCAACCCGGCACGGGGTAGACGTAATCCCGGCTGGCGCTCTCCGCGGGGTAGACAGTGGAGTAGGTTCCGTCAAAGGCCTGGAGCACCAGGGTGCTGGACTCCAGATTCTGGCCGTTTTCATCTACCTGGATATCCACGCTGATCCACTTCTGGTCGTCCGGGATCTCAATCCCGTTTCTGTACTCCTGGAGAATGGCGTCGGCGTCGGTGGAGCCGGCCTGGTTGATGGCAAGGCAGATGGAGTAGAAGTCCGTCATGGCCCGCAGGACGCCCTCCTGGATGTTGGTGCCGGTTTCCTCGTAGAACAGGTCGGCCAGCAGCTGGGCGTTGGGAGCGCTGATGTCAGTGGCCCAGGCGGAGGTGTTGTAGACGTATTCCATCGCCTCGGGAGCAGACGTGAAGATCTCGTTGCGGCTGAACCCGCCCCGCTGTCCCACCAGCATCCGGGGGTAGTAGTCCTGTTCCCGGAAGGTCTGCAGGAACAGAATGGCGTCGGCGGTGTAGGAGGAGAACATCACCACGTCCGCGTCCGCGTCCTTCAGCCGGAGCACCTCGCTGGTCACGTTGGTGGCGGAGGCGGAATAGCTGATGTTTTCTACCACCTCCAGACCGTACTGAGCGGCCAGTTCAGCCTCGATGGAGGCGATGTTGACGCCGAATTCGCTGTCCTCGGAACACAGGGCCACGGTCCGGATGTTGGCGCCGTCATTCTCGTTCATATCCGCGATCAGCTGGAAAATGCTCTCGCAGTACTGGGTGTCGCTGGGGAAGATCCGGACCAGATATTCATAGCCGGACGAGGTCAGGGAGGGGGAGGAGGCATTGGTCACGTAGGGGACGCCGTAGCGCTCGAAGGCGGTAGCGGATACGGTGACGCCGGAGCTGCCGAGAATGCCGGCGAAGGCGACCACGCCCTCCTCGGTAATCAGCCGCTCGCATTCGGTCATGGCCGCATCGTTGGTAGCGGCATCGCCCACAACGACTTCCACCTTGGCGCCGTTCAGATTGGGGAGGCCGGCCGACTGGGCGAGAGGAAGATTGTAGTCCGTTTCGTTATTGATGATGTCAGCGATCATCTGGCAGCCCTGGAGCAGTTCCTCACTGTCGGAGGGGCTGGAGCCGGACAGCTGGAGCATCAGACCGATTTTAACGGTTTCAGAGCCATCTCCGGTCCCGTCGCCGCTGCCGCCGTCGTTGCCGCTGTTGTTCGCGTTGTCGCCGCAGGCGGCCAGGCAGAGGAGCAGAGAGCAGGCCATCAGCAGAGAAATCATCCTTTTCATCAATCGCATTTCCAAAAACCTCCTTAATTTTTTCAGTTTTCACCAATAAAATTGTGCAAAACTGTTAGTATCAAGATAGCATATGGTATCTTGTGGAACAACGTTGAAAAAATTTTCAACACCCTGCGACATTTTTCAACGCTCAGGGTGTGGAAAAATTTTCAAACAGCAGGCGGGAGGAGGGCTGGCGACAGGAAAAATGGCGTTTGATAGACGCACCCGTTTTTTTCTGGAATTTTTTGCGTTTTTGAAGGGCAGAGAACGGGCCTGGTCCGGAAGGGGGGACCTTCGTCCCCAGTCGGCAAAGATTGTGAAAACCGGACAATTTTTTGCCAAAATTTTTGTCAAATGATGCCGGCATGGAAAAAGGCCGCAGACTCCTGAAGAGCTGCGGCCTTTTATGGGCGAAGAGGCGGAAAGCCGTTTTTATTCCATTTCAAAGGGGAAATTTTGCCCCAGCAGGCCGGCGGATTTGCGGCGCAGCAGAGGAATCTGACGTGTGCCTCACGGCCGAAAACAGCTGCAGCGCACACTAAATCCTGCTACAGCGCGGCGATCGCCTCGATTTCCACCAGAAAGCCTGCCAGCTGCGCGCCGACGGTAGTGCGGGCCGGGTAAGGCGGCGCGAAATATCGGGAAAAGGCCCGGGAGAATCCGTCGTAGAGGGCAATGTCCGACAGGAAGACGGACACCTTGACCACCTTCTGAAGGCTGGAGCCGGCCTGCTCCAAAATGTCGCTGATGTTTTTCAGAATCTGCTCTGTCTGTGCCTCAACTCCATCCGGGATCCGCCCTGTGGTCGGGTCCCTGGGGGCCTGACCAGCCACGAATACATAGTTCCCCGCAATGGTGCACTGGGAGAAAGTGGACCCCTCCGGTCCAGGGATACAGCGGAATGCTTTTTCGCTCATCTGGTTGTTCCTCCTTTTTCAGTCTAGGCTGCGGCAAATGCTTCGGGCCAGGCTCTCATCAATGATCAAGGTATCCACCAGCCTGCCCCGCAGCAGAGCGATGATCACATCCTTTTTCTTTTCACCGGCGGCTACAATGATCTTATTGGGGATCCGCTTGTAAATCTCCCAGGGAATGCCAATGCACTGGTAGCGCATATCGGTATCGCACTCGTTGCCGTTCTGATCAAAAAAGCGGAAGATCAGATCTCCATAGACCCCCGCCTGCCGCAGCTGCTCCATGGCGCTGTCGGAGAGGTAGTGCCCCGTGGCCAGGATGGACTGGGGCTCCGGATAGAACATGCCGACGCCGCTGACGGACAGGGTCAGATAGGGGAACTGGTCAAAGGCCCGGCGGACATTTTCATCCTGCATGATCTGGATCACGTCAGATTTTCTGGACTGAAACCCTTTGTAGTCAATACTGTATGACTTCCCGCCAAAGGCTTTGGCGATCCTGGGCACCAGCCAGGAGGAGTCCAGCTTGCTGGCGGCGTGGTTGAGAAAACCGTGGAGCGTGACGAATTCCATGTTGATTCGCTGGCTGGGGTTCAGATAGTTGTAGACATACCAGACCGTTTCTCCCCAGGCTACGCCCAGCTTGTCGTGCTCGGTGACGATCCGCTGCAGATATCGGGCGCCCTCCAGCGCGACGGTCTTTTTCAGATCCTCCAGCTTCATCTTCTGCACGTCGCCCTGCAGCGGCGCCACGATCACCTCCCGCAGCCGGAACCGGCCCCGCAGGTGATCCTCCATTTCCAGGCACTCCAGCAGGCGCTGGTCGATGGTGAAGCGGACAACCTCCTGCTCCTTCGCCTTCTTTAATAAGCGGGAAACGGTGGGCACAGAGATCTCCAGCTGGCTGGCAATATCGGACTGGCGCATGTGCTTGTAGTAGTAGAGATATGCGACCTTGACCACCAAGTTGGCCGATTGCATATAAATATTGGAATCATAGTAAGTCGGTGACATGGGGCTGACCTCCTATCGCAATCTGACACCGGTTCGCCCGCCTACAGACGGGCAGGTTCCTCCTTTCGGGACGCAAGCATTTCGCAGAGCCTTTTCGCCATGGCCAGGGCAAATTCCGAGTCGTTGATCGGCAGGTCCATTTCGACAACCTCGATCTGGGGCTTGGCGTGGAGGCTGATGGACTCAAAGAGCAGCCGCCGGGCCTCCTCGTCAAAGGTGGGACCGCCGGGCACATCCAGGGAGGAGATGCCGCCCATGGGCAGAAAGACAGCGCAGGGCGCCGTATTGTTGTTGAGAGAGCGGCACATAAATTCGCCGAATTTCCGGTTGTCCTCCGGCTTGGTCCGGACCATGTCGGGCTTGTCGTTGTGGCAGTAGGGCTGATACCCCTTGAATTTGGTCTGGAGCTCCGGAACCGTGATGCCGATCACATCCATCCCGCCGACAGAGATGACCTGGGGAATTCCGGCCAGCACCGCCGCGTCCAGCCGGTCCGCTCCGGCGGAGCCGGACTCGGACCCCAGTACATAGGCGGCTACCTCAGAGGTGGTGATGTCCAGCACGCCGACAAAGAGCCCCTCTCCGATCAGTGTTTTCATCGCCCGGCCCCCGGCGCCGTTGGCGTGAAAGATAATGGGCTCGTACCCCTGGGACTGGAGATACTTGGCCGCACAGGTGACGCATGGGGTGGTGACGCCGTACATGGAGATGGCGATTCTGGGCGCGGAGGACTGGTGGCGCTCCGGGTGGTAGGCCGCCGCCGCGCCCACAACCGCCCCGGCGGCCTGGTCGTAGACTCGGGTGATGATGGAGTTGGTGCCGGATACGTCCACAATGGAGTTGATGACGATGATGTCCTTCCCACCGATGAAGTCCGGCATTTTGCTGCTGCTGGCCTGGGTGGTGACCATCACCTTGGGGAAGCCCACCGGCAGCGTGCGCATGACAGCGGTGGCCAGGGTAGTTCCGCCGCTGCCGCCAATGCTGAGGAGGCCGTTGATCTGGCCGGCCTCCAGGAGGCTGTTCACCAGCTTGGTAGCGCCCCGGGTCATCACAGCCATCCCCTCCGCGCGCCCGCTGCCGGCCAGGGTTTCATAGTCCGCACCGCCCCAGGCCGCCACCTCCCGGCAGGTGTAGTCCGCCTGGAGGGCGCCGGTGTCCCGGGTGCCGGCGTCAATGGCCAAGACCTGGACGCCGAAGGCCTGAATCTGGCGGATGATATACTGGTACTCCTCGCTTTTGGTGTCGAAAGTACCCAGCACGGCAATTTTCTTTTCCATGGTTCATACCTCCTTTTTTTGGACGCCCCAAATTCCCGCCAGCACCAGAAGAGCGGCGGGAACCATCATGGGGGAGAAGGGCTCGTGGAGAATCAGCACGCCGGCCAGAACCGGCAGAACGGTGGCGAGATTGGCAAAGGAGGCCGCTCTTGCCAAGGGGAGATGCTGATTGGCATAGTTGAGGCAGAGAAACGCCACTACAGAGGAGATGATCCCCAGATAGGCCACAGAGAGTAAGACATCAGGGGTTTCGAGCGCTGCCCGCAGATAGGCGAAGCCCCCCTCTGTACCGGCTGCGGCGGCTGTAAAGACGGCGCTGCCCAGAAAGAACATCCCGTAGGTGCGCTCAAAGGCTGTAAACTGACGGCCGGTTTCCTTGCTGAGAACGTTGAACCCTGTGGCGGCCAGCACCGCTCCCAACAGAATGACGATCCCCAGCGGGCGGATCGCGCCGGCGCTCTCCTGCTCCAGGCTGAGCAGCACGATGCCAAGGATGGAGAGCGACGCGGCACAGACCTGGCGCCGGGATGGGAACTCCTGCAAGAAGAGCGCTCCGTAAATCATGGAGGTGATGGGAACCAGCGCGATCATCACCGCCGAGAAGGAGGCGTTGGTGTAGAGGATTCCGTAGCTCTCCAGAGGAAAATACAGCACCGGCTGGAAGAGGCCCAGCGCCAGAAGCTTCCACTTCCCCGGCTTTTTCCAGTCAATGGAAAACACCCGCAGAAGAAGCAACAGGGTCATAAACAGAAAGGCCACAAGGAACCGCAGGGACAGGAAGGGCAGGGGGGCCATGTGGGCCAGAGCGATTTTGGAGAAGAGAAAGCTCAGGCCGAAAATGCTGTTTCCCAGGATGCCGGCCGCTACAGCGGCTTTTGCGGGCGGTAGCCTCCTCACGAAAAAGCGCCTCCTTCCGTCGGGTTATGTCTAAGTATAGCAGGATTTTACAGCCTGTCTATTTTGCAAAAATTTTCACGCCCCCTGGCACCGTCTGGATGGGCGCTGGCAAGAAGCCACGCTAATAAAGAAGGCGGCCGCGGATCTTGGATCCGCGGCCGCCGCGCCAACATATTTATTTTATCACAGATCTCTGCCGGGCGCTACAGGAAATTGATTCCAGCGATCAACTTTGTGTAAAATGTCAAACTTGTGATTTGTTCATAAAATCACTTGACAAAATCAAGAAAAAGTAGTACATTATAACCAGAATAAGAAAGGGTGAGTCCAATGTACTAAGTAGTTCCCCATCAGAAGCAGGACCGGCAGACGTGTGGACAGCATGGGATTGTACCAGAAAACACTTTGAGTCTATACAAGCAGCGCTTTATAAGAGAAGCAGAAGACCGACAGGAATTCTTACCAGGTTGTATGTACGAGCAAAGACAATCTTTCTGAACCCCCAAGTTTATATACACACGTTGTGGAGGTGCTTCTGAAATCCGCAGAAAGAGAGGTTAAATGGATGTTAGATAATAAGAACGAGAGCTGACCCCCGCCTAAGGTGAGAAACAGGCGGGGGTCAGCTACGTTTTGCCCGGAAAATTAAGAGAGTGGGGGCGCCGGCAGGCGCCTTTTTTTGCTGCCCGGATCTGCGCCGGATCCTTTGGCGGGAAGGTCCGGCCGAGGAAGGAATTCTATGATTGCAATATAGGCGGAAAGAGGGTATACTGGGGAGGACCGCACAGCGGTCCCAGGAAAGAAAATTACGCAGGAAAAGGAGAATGACGGATCTTGAGCAGTCAAGGAAAAAAGAAACGGTTCCGCATGCCGCGGAGCCGGGCGGGGAGAGTGGTGCTGAACCTGGTGATCACCCTGGTGCTGGGCGCCCTCCTGTTCTATGTGTCCCTGCCGCCCATCAATCTGAAGGCGCCGGAGTTCTACAGCTTCTTCATCATGCTGTGCATCATCTACATGCTGGCGGCGCTGATTACCTCCGGCTTCCGGGCGGATAGCGAGGTCTACAGCGACCCCAAGGCCCGCTTCAAGGAATATATGGGCTTTTTTAAGCGCCAGTGCCTGCCGGTGGGGATTCTGCTGGTGGCGCTGATCGGCGTGGCGGTGATCGGCTGGCTGATCTCCCTGCCCATGTTCCGGGCCGGGGACTACCGGGATCTGCTGACCGTGGAGGACGGCAACTTCACCGAGGACATCGCCCAGATCTCCTTCGATGAGATCCCCACCCTGGACAAGGACTCCGCTGACTTCCTGGGGGACCGACAGATGGGCCTCCTCAGCGATATGGTCAGCCAGTTCGAGTACTCCAACGACTCCTCCCAGATCAACTACCAGGGCCGGCCTGTCCGGGTGGCGCCCATTGACTACGCGGATCTGATCAAGTGGTTTACCAACCGCTCCGAGGGGCTGCCGGCCTACGTGCTGGTGGACATGGTCACCCAGGAGGCCCAGGTGGTGCGTCTGAGCGAGGGCATGAAGTACTCCTTCTCCGAGCCCCTCAACCGAAACATCTCCCGGCATCTGCGCTTCCAGTACCCTACCTATATGTTCGCCACGCCCCAGTTTGAGATCGACGAGAGCGGCCAGCCCTGGT
Organism: uncultured Oscillospiraceae bacterium; assembly: GCA_904420435.1. Taxonomy (GTDB): domain Bacteria; phylum Bacillota; class Clostridia; order Oscillospirales; family Oscillospiraceae; genus CAJFPI01. The sequence goes on along the minus strand of CAJFVK010000009.1, from coordinate 4,147 downwards.
GGATCGCCCCCCGGATGGACAAGACCATCGGCCTCTTCGGCGGGACGGATATCTGCGGCGCGGTGCTGTGCAACGCCATCACCGGTGAGAGCCAGTACTATGAGCTGGAGAAGATCCCCGCCTGGGTGGACAACGTATTTACCCCGGCCCTGATCATGGAGCAGTATGATTACCACGGCACCCTGATCAACGGCTTTCTCAACTCCATCCTGGGCCAGCGGGGGGTGACGGTGACCACCACCGGTTCCAACTACATCGCTATGAACGACGATGTGTATATGTACACCGGCGTCACCTCCGCCAATGCGGACCAGTCCAACCTGGGCTTCCTGCTCTCCAACCAGCGGACCAAGGAGACCAAGTTCTACGAGGTCCCCGGCGCCACGGAGGAGGCCGCCATGGCCAGCGCCCGGGGCGTGGTCCAGGATCTGGGCTACACAGCCACCTTCCCGCTGCTGCTGAACATCGCCGGGGAGCCCACCTACTTCATCCCCCTCCAGGACCAGGGACTGCTGGTGAAGATGTACGCCATGGTGAACGTGGCCCAGTACAACGTGGTGGCTACGGGGACCACGGTTTCTGAGTGTGAACGGGCCTACATGGAGCGACTCCGGAACGAGGGTATCACCCAGGAGGACGACCTGCCCCAGACCGAGGTCAGCGGCACAGTGGCGGAGATCCGCTCCGCCGTGCTGGAGGGGAACACCTATTACTTTATCCGCCTGGAGGATGAGGAGGTATTCTACGCCCTGTCCGCCGCGGAGAACCCGGTGGCAGTGATTCTGAACGTAGGCGACCAGGTGACCATCGAGCATGCGGTGAGCCAGGAGGACGCCTCCATCCTCAGCGGCTACAGCCTGACGGTGGTGGGCCGGGCGGAGCCCCAGATGGAGATGCCCCCCGCCCAGACCCAGGAGCCGGCCGCGCCGGCCGGGGAGGAGACCGTCCAGCCGGCGGCCTGAGGGCAAAACGGCAAGAAAATCAGTAGAGGCGGCAGGCACCAAGTGCCTGCCGCCTCTTTTTCGGGGCGGGGAAGCCGTCCGAAAGCCCCGCTTCGCGGGCCCCACGCCTTGCTTTACAGAGCTTTGCGGGATATTCCATCCGGTTCGAGGAGGGCTGCGCCGCCTCCTCAAGCTCCCCCGCCGAAATCCCCGTTTCTTCCCCTGTATGCTGCTTCTTCCATTTGCGCGTTTCTATGGGGCCGGGGGGACCGGGAGAGCGGCGCAGTCCGCCCGGACGGGCGCCGTACAGCTCTCTCCTGGGGCTGCCGGCCTCCCGGCGAGGAGATCCTCACGGGAGAGGGCGGAGCCCGTGTCCAGGGCCACCGCCACTGCGGGCCGGCCCGGCTCACGGTCCCCGTCCTCCTGGGTGCAGGCGGCGAGAAGGGGGAGAAGGGCCAAGGAGAGAAGGGTGATCAGGAAACGCTTCATCGGGCAGGCCTCCTCAGCGGCTGACGATCCGGTAGTAGACCTTGGCGGTGAGGACGAACACCACCGCGTAGAGCAGGGCGAACACCAGGAGCGTGCCCAGGGAGCACAGGGCGGTGAGCCCCACGTTGGTGATGGAGAAGATCTGCAGCAGCTGGAGCATCAGCCGGTAGTCGAAGAGCAGGTGGACGGCGGCCACCGCCAGGGGCAGGAAGAACACCGTGAGGATCTGGCTGTTGATGGAGCGGCGGATGTCCCGCTGCTCCAGGCCCACCTGGCGCATGATCTCAAAGCGCCGCCGGTCCTCGTAGCCCTCGGAAATCTGCTTGTAGTAGATAATCAGCACCGTGGCCATGATGAACAGCAGCCCCAGGAAGACTCCCAGGAACAGGAAGCTGCCGGACAGGCCGTAGCTCTCCGAATAGACCTCCTCGTAGCTGGTGCAGCGGAGCATGTCCCAGTCCCCGGTGCCGGTGAAGTCCGCGTCCAGGCCGGCGAAGTCCCTGCCCAGGGCGTATTTCTCATCCGCTGTACCGGTGATGTTGACCCGGAACTCATAGGACACGGCGTAGTGCATATCGGTGACGCCGTACATCTCCCGGACGGCCAGGAGGGTATCCATGTCCCTGAGCACCACCATGGCCGGCCGGCCCACAGCCCCGATGCCGCTGCCGGAGACGGCGGGGAAGTCCTCCAGGGCCTCCCGGACGCGGAAGGTGCGAAGGTTCTGTCCCTGGTAGGTAAAGGTGATGGAGCTGTCGCCGATGCCGTAGACCAGGACCTCGTCCGCCGCCAGCTCCGGCACCGGCCGGCCGGTGAGGGCGGCGTAGTCCTGGGCGGTGAGAAAGTTGAAGACCGTGAGGGAGCTGTACCGGGCCTCCCCGGTGTAGTCAATCAAGGGCGTACTGGCCGTTCTGGCCGCCGGCGGAGAAGTCGCAGATGTAGTTGCCCTCCATGCTGGTGACGGACTGGCCCAGCGCCTTCACCCGCCCCCGGACCCTCTCCCGGAGAGCGGCCACATCCGGCCCGGCGCTCTCCTCCGGGAAGTAGCTGACGGTGATCACCAGGTCCGAGGGGGCCTGCCGGTCCACGGTGTCCTGGGTGCCCAGATAGAGGGACAGGGTGCCCGAGAGCATCACCAGCACCATGGTGGAGAGGATGCAGATATTGGCCAGGCCCACGGCGTTCTGCTTCATCCGGTAGAGCATGCCGGAGATGCCGATGAAGTGGCTGGTCTTGTAGTAGAAGCGCTTGTTGCGCCGCAGGAGCTTCAGCACCACGATGCTCACCGCAGTAAACAGGCAGTAGGTGCCGATGATCACCAGGATCACCGCCACAAAGTAGAAGGCCAGGGCCTCCATGGAGTCCCGGGTGTTCAGCGCGATGGCGTAGCCGCCCCCCAGGGACAGAACGCCCAGGATAGCCAGAACCCACTTGGTCTTGGGCTCCCGCTCCCCCATGCTGTCGCTGTGGAGGAGGGCGATGGGGTTGGCCAGGGAGATCCGGCGCAGATTGTGGAGCAGGGCCAGGCCCAGGATCACCAGAAACAGCACCACCGCCGACGTCAGAGCCGGGACGGACACCTCAAAGCCGAAGGGCACCTCCAGCCCCAGGAGCCGGTGGAGAAACAGTGTGGCCGCCTTGTGGAGCAGCACCCCGGCGCACAGGCCGCCGCCGATGCCGATGAGGGCCACATACAGGCTCTCAAAGAGGAGGATCAGGGCGATGTGGCCCTTGCCCATGCCCAGGATATTGTAGAGCCCCAGCTCCCGGGTCCGGCGCTTCATGAGGAAGCTGTTGGTGTAGAAGAGGAAAAGGAGGGCGAAGGCCCCGGTGATGAACACGCCGATCTGGGCCAGGGCGCTGACGTAGGCGGCTCCCCGCATCAGGGCGATACCGCTGTCGCTGGCGATGGCGCAGATGTTGTAGTAGCCGGCCACCGTGCCGATGACCGTCAGCAGATAGGGGAAGTAGAAGCGGCGGTTGCTGAGGATGCCCTGGGCCGCCAGACGGGGGAAGAAGGCCTTACCCACGGCTGCCACCTCCCGTGGTCAGCAGGGTCAGGGAGTCGGTGATCCGCTGGTAGAACTGCTGGTTGGTGTCCTCACCCCGGTAGAGCTGATGGAAGACCTGACCGTCCTTGATGAAGAGCACCCGGCCGGCGTGGCTGGCGGCCTTCACCGAGTGGGTGACCATGAGGATGGTCTGCCCCTCCCGGTTCACCGCGCCAAACAGCTCCAGCAGCTCATCGGTGGCCTTGGAATCCAGGGCGCCGGTGGGCTCATCGGCCAGGAGGAGCTTGGGGTCAGTGATCAGGGCCCGGGCGATTGCGGTGCGCTGCTTCTGACCGCCGGAGATCTCATAGGGGAACTTGCCCAGCAGCTCCCGGATCCCCAGCTTCTCCGCCAGGGGCGTGAGCCGCCGCTCCATCTCCTCCGGGCGCTTGCCGGAGAGGACCAGGGGCAGGAGGACATTGTCCTTGACGGAGAAGGTGTCCAGCAGGTTGAAATCCTGGAACACGAAGCCCAAGTTGTCCCGGCGGAAGGCGGCCATGTCCCGCTCCCGGATCTCCGAGAGGGGCCGGTCCCCCAGGCGCACCAGGCCGCCGGTGGGCTTATCCAGGGCGGCCAGGATATTCAGCAGGGTGGTCTTGCCCGAGCCGGACTCCCCCATGATGGCGATGAACTCCCCCTCCTCCACGGAGAAGGTCACGTCGCTGA
>CAJFVK010000008.1 GCA_904420435.1 uncultured Oscillospiraceae bacterium | reverse complement strand
GCCGCGCCCTCGCCAAAGTAGACGGCGGTAGGATAGGTATAGACAAACTCGTTCATGATAAAAACCTCCTTCAAAGATGCAATTTGCCGGTTGGCGCTGATGCTCTCCGCCAGCCTGCTGTGTCCGCCGCAGCACCTCTTACCATGTTTTCAGCGCCGCAATCCATGACTCCACTTCACTCTGGGGCGTCACCAGCTTCCCAAACTGCTGGGGGCTGAACTGGATCTTCTTGGGATACCGGACCTCCGCGCCCGGACAGGCCCGCTCCATGTCCTCCAGGCAGTGTCCCGGCCAGCCGGCGTGGGTCTGGAACGGGACCAGGATTTTTCCTTTCCAGTCCACCAGATGAAGAAAGCTGAGGACGGGGGAGGCCATGGTGTACCACCAGGTGGGCGTCCCCACCAGAAACGTGTCATACTCCTCCGGATCAAAGCCCAGGGGCTTTAGTTCCGGGCGGAAGCCCCGGTTTACCTCGTCCTGTCCCTGGGCGATGATCTCCTCATCCGTTCCCGTATAGGGCTCCACCGTGTCCAGCCGGATCAGGGGAATGCCGGTTTCTGCCTGGATGCGCTCCGCAATTTGCCTGGTATTTCCGTCCATGGAATAATAGACGATCAGTTTCTTGCCCATTGTTCTTCACGCTCCCTGCTTGACGTACCCTCATATATGCCATATAATAATCTCGCGCTTTTTATTAGGCTTGTGCACATCATAGTGCAGGGGCAAAACAAAAATCAATGGGAGGCTGGGCCCGCTTTGCCCAATATGCGGCATTTCTTCACAAAACGCCCAGGAAGTCACAAAAAATTCAGGGAGGCTGCTCCGATGGAACCAAAAAAGACCGATCTGCGGGTGATCCGCACCCGGAAGGCGATCCGGGACGCCTTCTGTGCCATGATCATGGAGATGGACTATCCGGACATCACCATCAAGGAACTGACCCAGCGGGCCATGATCAACCGAAATACCTTTTATCTGCACTACGACTCCATCGAGGCGCTGCTCCGGGAGCTCCAGGACGAGATCGCCGGGGAGATCATTGAAAAGCAGGTGTCTTACTCGAAGATGGCGGATATCCGGCGGATGATCCGGGTGTTCTTCGAGTATATGGCCGAGCAGTCTCCCCTCCAGGACCGGCTGCTGTGCAGCGGAAGCTATCAGTTTCTCTACGACCGCATCAACCAGCAGGTAATGGGATACCGGAAGCTGATGAACCGGGGAGCCTTTGGCCTGGATGAGGCTTCCGAAAATATCATCTTTGCCTACTACGGCAGCATCACGGCCATTCTCTACCGCCAGTGGGTGGCGGACGGCAAGCGGCTCTCGCTGGAAGAGGTCATCCAGCTGGCCACCAGGCTGATCTGCGAGGGGATGTCCAGCGTGGTCAGGTATTGAGTTTACCCCCCGCTGTTAAACAGGAGATAAACAGAAGTTCAACGATTTTGAAACTGTTTCCGATTCAGGCGCCCCCAGCGGGGGCGGAGCCATACCGGGAGTCGCCCGCCGCAGCCTCGGCGCTTCCTTTTAATCGGCCAATACGCCAAGCGTATCCAGCCAGGGCTCAACGTCGTCCAAATCATTGGCGGTCAGCCCCTCGGCGATGGTGGTGCCGGGACACAGCTCGATAAAAATGTGCAGGCTGTTGTCGATGTCGTCGCTGGCGCTGGTGCAGAAGGGCACGATGGTTTTCCCGTCAAAATCGAAGGAGGCCAGAAAGGTGGAGATCATGGCCGGGGCCTCGTCCCACCAGATGGGATAGCCCACAAAGATCATCTCATAATCGCTGATATCCTCCACATCCACCGTGATCTCCGGACGCGCGCCCGCGTTGATCTCCTCCTCCGCCTCAGCCTGGAGGTCGTCATAGGGGACAGCCCGCTGGATCTCAGCCAAAGTCCCACCGGTCCGCTCCGCGATCAGCTGGGCCACCTCCTCAGTATTTCCGCTGTTGGAGAAATAAGCCACTAAAATCTGGTCGGAGGAAATGGCTGGAGAAGAGGGTGAAGCAGCTTGAGCGCCGCAGGCAGAGAGCAGGCCGGCGGCCGCAAGGACAGCGAGTACAAGTGCAATTTTTCGTTTCAAAATGATCCCATCCTTTCTACATAAAAACAGTGATTACAGGAAAAGCCCGCACCGTGCTTGGCGGCGCGGGCTTCTGCGCGCTGGGAGATCAAGCCGCCTGCCAGGTGGGGAGCTCATCTCCCCATGGGCGACACGCTCTCACGACGGCAGCGGTGATGCGCTCGGCTCAGCCGGCGTTCAGGTGAGAACCCAGGTATTCCGTGATGTACCCCACAGCCAGATCAAGGCTGTCGCCGGAAAAGCCATGCCCGGCGCCGGGAATGACGGCCAGCTCCGCCGAGGGCAGCACCTCCACCGCGCGCTCGGAATAGGAGAGCGGCACCAGGCCGTCCCGGTCGCCGTGGATGATCAGGACATCCTTGTTGTAGCCCTGGATGTCCGCATAGACGTCGTAGCCGAACAGGCCCTCAAAATAGGCCCGGCCCACGGTCATAAACAGGTAATACGTGGAGTCCGGCACCTCATCGATGCTGTCAAATTGCTCCATAGCACCATCTACCAGAACGAACGCCGGATAGAGCAGAACGGCTCCCGCAATGTCATCCCGGTTGTCCGCAGCCGTCATGGCGGACACCATGCCGCCCTGACTGGCCCCCAGGAGAAACAGATTGCTGTCGTCCACATCGTCCCGGGCCTGCAGCATGGCGATCACCGCCTCCAGATCGGACTGCTCGGTAAAAACCGACATCTCCAGGTTGGAACCCTCGCTGCGGCTGGACTCGCTGCCGCCCCGGAAGTCGAAGCAGTACACCAGGTACCCCTGGGCGGCCAGGGCCTGGGCGTATGGAGTACCGTTGCGGTAGGAGCTGCCGAAGCCGTGGGTGTAGATCACCGTGGGCCGGGGTCCCTCGATTCCCGCGGGACGGTAGAGCAGGCCGTAGATCCTGTCCCCCTGGTTTTCTGCGAACACCTCCTCCGTCTCCACCTCATATCCGCCCGCGGGGTCGATGGCGTGGGTGCCGCCTGCCGGATCCGCCGCGGCAAGGATCTGCACCTCCCGTTCCTCCTGCCCGGCGTTCAGCGTGAAGCGTTCGGCCAGGCCCTCTGTGAGATAGACCGTGCCGTCGTCGGCCAACAGCACCATCTCAAAATTCTGCCGCGCCCGCCAGAGATCGGTGGCCGCCTCCAGCCCCATGACGAACACGGCGGTGGAGAGGGCGTCGCACAGCTTGCTCTCCTGGCTGACGATGGCAACCTGGGTCAGACCGCTCCGGGCGGGGGCGCCGGTTTCCGGGTCCAAAATGTGCCAGTACCGCTGCCCGTCCTCCCCCACGAAGTACCGCTCATAGCCGCCGGAAACCACCACGCTCTGGTTCGTAACCTCCAGGACGCCCAGGGTTCCGTCGGTGTCGGGGTCCCGGACGCCGATCCACCATGGAGTCCCGTCGGGACGGCTGCCCAAGGCCAGGACGTTGCCGCCCAAGGCCAGCAGGGCGGACTCCACGCCGTAGCTGACCAGGACCTGGGCCGTTTCATCGGCGGCGTAGCCCTTCCCTACCGCGCCCAAATCCAGCTCCATCCCCGCCGGAAGCGCCACGGTCTGCCCGTCTAAACTTACCTTCTCATATCCGGTGTTCTCCAGCAGGGCGGACAGGGTTTCCGCGTCCGGGATCTGGTATCGGTCGGTGGTAAAGCCCCAGGCGGTCAGCACCGGGTAGAGGGTGGGGTCCAGGGCGCCGCCAGTTTCCCCGGCCATCTTTAGAGCAAAGGAGAGGATCTCGGCGGTGTCTTCGCTGACCTGGGTGGCCGCGCCGCCGCTGTGGTTGACGGCGTAGATGTCGCTGCTCGGATCGGTGACGGACCACAGTCCCTCCAGCTCCAGGATGCGGGCCTGGGCGGCCTCCAGGGCCACATCCGCCTCGGCTCCGTAGGCGGTCAGTTCAATGTAGGTATCCATGACGAAGAGCCCGGCGGTGGCCTCCGCCGGCGTTTCCTGGACGGGATCCTCCGACGGGGTCTGGGCACAACCGGAGGTCCCCAGCAGGAGTGCTGCGGCCAGGACGCCGCAAGCCCACTGTTTCATACGCTGGCGCCTCCCCGCTTTCTCGCCTGCAAAAGCCGGGTGAGCCCGTAGGACAGCAGGACGAACGCCCCCATCATGGCCACGTGATCCACATAGAACAGGATGGCCGGGCGGCCGAAGGCGTCGAAGAGGACGAACTCCGCCTGCCGGAACAGGTAGAGCCACAGCTGATACCGGAAGAGGAAGCAATAGGCCCCGTAGAGGGCGATCCCGCCCGCCACGACTCGCAGGGCTGTGGCACGGACTTTTGAGGCAGGCAGCCTAAGGGCCTTGCGGACCATGCCCACCACCATCCCCCAGTGGAGTCCCAGGTGCAGGCTCATCAGCACAAATCCCCAGTAGGAACAGAGCAGATGGAGGCGCCGGGCCATGGCCGCTCCGCCGGTGATCGGCAGGAAGGAGAACACATACCGGGAGAGGATCACGGCGCTGACCATCAGGCCCAGCATGGACGCCAGCAGGAGAAAATCGACAGCGGCTTGGAGGATCCGCAGAGGGCTCCACCTCCCCTTTCCTAGGCTTGCGAACCATCGGCGGTTGAGGATGTGGTGGGCGATAAACAGGAGGAACATGGCCGCCCCTGCCCACTCATGGACAAAGTTTCCCGTGAGCTGGTAGGCCATCAGGGCAAGCAGGAGAATCGTCATTCCGACGTCAGCGGCCAGTTTAAGCCGCATACTTTTGTTCATGACAGATCCCGCTCCTCTCAGGACTCTCTCAGGCGAGATTCAGGCCGGCGGCCCAGTCCATGGCCTCCTGGGCGGCATCCACCACATTGCCACGGGGAATGGACAGGCCGTCCTCCAGCACCGTGGCATCCGGCTGGAGGGACTGGATGGTGGAGATGGTGCGGGAGAAGCCGCTGCCGCCGTGGGTGACGAAGGGGACGATGGTCTTGCCCGCGAAATCGTAGGACTCCAGGAAGGTGTACAGGGGCATGGGCAGGTCGGCGTTCCAGTTGGGATAACCCAGGAAGATCACGTCGTACTGATCCAGGTTCTCAATTTCCGCGGCCAGCTCGGGGCGGGCGTCCTGACGCAGCTCGTTGTAGGCAAAGTCCAGCAGTTCATCGTGGGTACCGGGATATTCCTGAACGGTTTCGATGGCGAAGAGGTCTCCGCCCACCGCCTGCTGGATGGCCTGGGCAATAAACTCCGTATTGCCCACCACGCCGTCCTCCGTGGCCACCCGGCTGGCGCCTGCCACCGTATCGGTCCCATCCGTTTCCGGGACGCCGAAATAGGCGATCAGAATGTTGCTTCCTGAGGATGAGGCGTCGTCGGTGGATTCGGAGGGATCACTGCCGGCGGGCGAGCCTCCATTCTCTGGCGCAGTGGGCGTCTGCTCCTCCTGTCCCTGTGCGGGCGGCGTATCCGGCGCGAAAGAGGATGTGTTATCGTTCCCCGCCCCGCCGCAGGCGGTCAGAGTCAGCGCCAGGCTGAGGGTAAGGAAGGCCGAGGCAATTCGCTTCATAAAACATAATCCTTTCTGTATCAAATCAATTTCTTTTCCCTTGCATCAAATTCCTGTTTGATGGCAGCAATACCATAAGGCCAAGGTGTGAGAAAAATGTGAGAAAACTGGCAGGCTTTTGTGAAGCCGGCCTTTTTCCAGCGGAGTTTATCTTCTGTTTAAGTTTTCCCCGTCGATCCATGGTATGATATAGGGCGGTTGGAGAAGGCCCCGCGCGCCGGAGAAAATCCCCATCAGGCCGTCCGGCATGTTTTCCCGGAGCGGCCCGCCAAAATCCGGCGGGAAGCAGTGGATTGGCTCTTGCAATCGCGGCCAAGGCGGCGCAGAATAGGAACGGGCAGTTCTGCGCGCAGCCGGTCCGCCGGCGGGTTGATCGCCGGGATGATGTGACGGAGGGAGGCTGACCCCATGCAGAAGATTCTGATTGTGGAAGACGACGGGGACATCGCGTCCATTGAGCGGGATTATCTGGAGCTGAACGGGTATCAGGTGGAGATCGCCGCGGATGGCATAACCGGCCTCACCCGCGGACGCAGCGGGGAATTTGACCTGATCCTGCTGGACCTGATGCTGCCCGGGGCGGATGGCTTCGCCGTCTGCCGCCAGCTCCGGGAGGAGATCGACATCCCCATCCTGATGGTAACCGCCCGCCGGGAGGACATCGACAAGATCCGCAGCCTGGGCCTGGGTGCGGACGACTACATTGAAAAGCCCTTCTTCCCCAGCGTGCTGGTGGCCCGGGTCGGCGCCCACCTGGCCCGCTACCAGCGGCTGACCGGCGCCGCGGGAAAGCCCAGGTCCGAGCTCCAGGTGGGCGAGATCCGCCTGAATACCCAGACCCACCGGGTCTATGTAGGGGAGCGGGAGGTCAGTTTAAAAAATAAAGAGTACGAGCTGCTCCTCTTCCTCATGCTCCACCTGGACATGGTGTTCAGCCGGGAGGATCTGTATGAGAAGGTTTGGGGGCTGGAGGCCATGGGGGACAACGCCACGGTTGCCGTCCATATCAACCGGCTCCGGGAAAAGCTGGAGCGGGACCCCGGACATCCGCGCTACATCCAGACCGTGTGGGGCGCGGGGTACCGGTTCCGGGCACAATAAAACAGAGGTGACGAACATGTGGATCTTCTTTGCTGTGGGCTCCGCCTTTTTCGCCGGGGTCACAGCCGTTCTGGCCAAGTGCGGCATCCGCACGACGGACTCCACCGTGGCGACCGCGATCCGGACCATCGTGGTGCTGATTTTCGCGTGGATCATGGTGCTGGTGACCGGCTCCCAGTCCCAGCTGGGCGGGCTGGACGGGACGACGGTGCTCTTCCTGATCCTCTCGGGCCTTGCCACCGGGGCCTCCTGGCTGTGCTATTTCCGGGCTCTGCAGATTGGGGACATCAACAAGGTGGTGCCCATTGACAAGTCCAGCACCGTACTGACCATCCTGCTGGCCTTCCTGCTGCTGGGAGAACCCATCGGGCTGTTTCAGGGGGTCGGCGTGGCGCTGATCGGCGCGGGTACGTTTCTCATGATTGAGCCGAAGCGGTCCGGAAAGGCGGCCGCGCCTCAGGGCAGGGGGTGGATGCTCTACGCCTTTGGCTCGGCGGTCTTCGCCAGCCTGACCGCGATTCTGGGCAAGATCGGCATCCAGGGGGTGGACTCCAACCTGGGTACCGCCATCCGCACCGGGGTGGTGCTGGTCATGGCGTGGGCCATGGTGCTGGTGACCGGGAAGGCCGGGGAGGTCCGGCGGGTCCCCGGGCGGGAGCTGGCCTTTATCTGCCTGTCCGGGCTGGCCACCGGCGCCTCCTGGCTATGCTATTATCGGGCCCTGCAGGACGGGCTGGCCAGCGTGGTGGTCCCCATCGACAAGCTGAGCATCCTGGTCACCATCGCCTTCTCCTATCTGGCCTTCCACGAGCGGCTGACGAGAAAGGCCAGCTGGGGCCTGGCGCTGATCGTGGCGGGGACGCTGGCCATGCTCCTGTGAGCGCACAGCAATAAAATGATATAAAAACGCTTGTACCCCCTGGCTGTTGCCAGGGGGTACGTTTCCTATCCGGAAGAACGGCGTATTCAGGGGAAAGCGGGTTCCTCGCCAGCCCACGGCCTATTGGCCTCAGAAGGTCCCCTTCCCTGGGCGGCGCGGCGTCAAAGGGACATCCCAAAACGGGACAGTCTGAAGGCGGCGCAGCTATTTTTCGCGCGCTATTTCTTCGCCGCCGGTTCTGCGGCCTGTACCGCTTCCGACCGGCCGCAGCGCCAGCAGCCCGGCGCCGGCCAGCAGCAGGGCCCCCTGGGCCGCGGCGGCCCCGCCCGGCAGGGAAAACGCCGGGTCCAGGGCCCCCAGGGTCAGGGGATAGGCGGTGAAAAAGCTTCCGTCCCAAAGCCCCAGGGCCTCCGGCAAAGGCAGGGCCGGCAGCGCAAAGGGAACCAGCATCCAAACATAGACCAGCCAGGGCCGCAGCCACCCCAGCAGCCATCCGCTGCCCAGGGCGAACAACAGGGGCGGTACCAGGGCCGCCAGGGCGGGGAGGGCCAGCTCCTCCCAGCCGTACCAGTCAAAATACCATCCATAGAACACGGCAGCCTCCGCGAGGCAGGCCAGGGCCAGCAGGGCCGCCCCCGCCAGGGCAGCGGCACAGCGGGCCAGGGCATAGCGGCGGGGCTCCATGGGGGCGGCGTCCGTGAGCACTGCCGCCCGACGGGCCTTGCCGGAGGTGAAGAAGGTCAGGAAGAACAGGCTCCCGATCCACAGCAGGGGCACCATCCGGCTGAGATAGTCCCCGAAGCTCCAGGGGGAGAAGGGGGCGGTGTGGGACACTCCCAAAATGGTCACGCCGGTGAGCACCTGCCAGCCGTAGAACAGCAGTACCAGCAGCAGGCCCGCGAAGAATTTGTTCCACAGCAGCCGCCTGCACTCATATCGAAAAATCTTACCCAAGATCCAGTTCCTCCTCCGTCAGATGGCAGGCATCCAAAAAGTCCTGATAGGTCAGATAGGGGTACGCGGGGTCAACCTCCCGGTTGAACAGATCGTGGAGAATCTGGTCCATGGCCGCCTCGCCGCCCACCAGCTGCTCCGCCTTCAAAATTTTCAGGGGCATCTCGCTGTAGTGGCGCACGCCGGACAGGCTGCCCGCGATGTTCAGCCGCTCCGCCTCCGGCAGCTTCTCCAGATACTCCGGGCGGCGGACGTAGAAGTTCAAAAAGTAGTCGTCCACCTCCTGCCGCCACTGGTCTACATAGTATTTCTGCGCATAGTCCTCGCCGTAGAGCTCCTTGACGATGCGGTAGGTGGTGTAGACCGTCAGTCCCTCCGAGGACCAGGGGCTGGTCTCGTCCGCCGTGTCGAACATATTGCCCAGGCCCCACCACTGGTGGACCAGCTCGTGGATGAACACCTCCCCGGGGATGGCACCCTTGCCGGTGTCGTCCAGGTTGGCGGTGGTGAAGTCCTCCTCGTTCAGCAGGCTGGCCCCGTCCACGGCGTAGCCGCCGCCGGCCACCCGGCTCTGGATCAGCTTCAGGGTGTCGCCGGTGCCGAAGGACAGCGCGCCGTAGTGCTCCGTGCAGTAGTCCACCACGGCCCGCACCGCGTCCGCCGCCCCGGCGGCCTCCATGACCGCCTGGTGCTTGCGGCCGTAATAAAATTCGATGGTCATGCCGCCGGCCTGGATGTCCTGGCGGACATAGTCCCCGGCGTAGAGGATGCCGCCGGTGCTGTTGGACGCATAGCGCCAGGTTCTGGTGCCGTCCCTATGCTCCGCCACCACCTCCGCCTCGCTGGTTCCGAAGGGGATGGCCAGCATGGCGCCGGGCAGGGTGACCTCCACGGTGGTGGGATAGTCCTCGTCCCCGGGCAGCACGTTCAGCAGGTAGGGGAACAGCCGCTGGTTCTCCAGGCACAGGTAGATCCCGCTGATCTCCGGGTCGCCCTGGACGGTGGAGGAGAGGTTCCAGTCCTTGGGAAAGCCTCCGTATTCCAGGGTCAGCTCCACCTCCCCGTCCGCCGGGAGGGCGATCTCCCACAACGCCATGTTGCTCTCCTCATAGCCGGTGCGGACGGCGGGAACCGCCTCCCCGCCCACGCTGGCGGTCAGGTCATAGCCCGGGTCCACGCCGAAACAGGCCGTCCATTCCTTTCCGGAGGTGTTCTGAAACCGGTAGACGGCCCGGCCCTCTACGGCCCCGGCCTCCGTGTCCGGGAACACCTGGACGGTGCGGTCTAAGAAGGTAACTCCTTCGGCATAGTCCAGCTCATAGAGTGTCATGGCGGTCAGATCCGGATTGCTGTTGTCATAGAAGGGCTGGGCGGCGTAGGCGGTGCCGGAGCAGACCAGCAGGGCCAGGGCAATAGCGGGCCGCCAGACCCGCCGGACGCTCCGCCCCAGGGAGCCCAACAGCCCCTTCCCGTACCGGCGGATGCAGAGATAGGACACGCCCCACACCCCCGCCAGGATCCCCAGCCAGGTCAGGCGCATCCAGGCCACTGTGCGGAACAGCCGGAAGTTGGTGAAGTCATCAGACATGGCCCACACGCAGGGGTTCAGCCAGCACAGCTGCCAGTCGTCCGCCCACACCGTCAGGCTCAGGCCGGCGAAGGCTGCGAGCAGCACCGCCGACAGATCCGTCCGCTGGGTAAACTGATAGGCGGCCCCGGCGGCCAGGATGGCCAGCGGCAGGGCCAGCCCCATAAAAAGCAGGTAGGCCAGGACATAATCCACGCCGGTAAAGACGGCGCCGATGAGCCCCATGCTGATGGGAAGCCACACCAGCATGGCGAGGCCCGTGGCCAGCACCGCCGCTGTCAGCAGGGCCAGCAGCCGCACCAGGGCCATGGCGTGGGGGGAGACCGCCGCGTCCGTCAGCATGTCCGTCCGGCTGCGGCGGGCCCGATCCAGCTCAAAAATGGTGAGCAGGGCGAATAGGATGCCCCCTGCCACACCGCCGGCCAGGGCCGGGTTCGCCAGGTACATGGAGAGCATGGTGTCGGCGTAGGCGGGCTTGTAGAGGATAAGACCCGCTGCCGGCGAGAGCACGGTCAGCAGCACCACCAGCCAGGTCAGGCGGCTGCGCAGCAGCCGTCCCAGCTCCAGGGGAAAGAGGCGGAGCGTCTTCATAGGGCCGCCTCCTTGGAGTGGAGATGGATGAGATAAAGGTAGGCATCCTCCAGGGACGGCTCTGACGGCTGGGCATAGGCGGGCAGCGTGTCCGCCACCGCCCGGCACCGGACGCCCCGGCCAGTGTTCACCCGGGCGGTGATGTGGAGCCCTGCCTCCTGGCCGGCCTCCCGCTCCCAGAACACCCCCACATGGCCGGCGGCAGACTGGATCAGCGCCTCCGGCGTACCGGCGAACAGGATCTGGCCGTGATCCATCACCACCAGCTGGTCGCACACGGACTGCACGTCCTCGATGATGTGGGTGCTGAGCAGCACCAGCCGGTCCTGGGCGGCCCGGGAGAACAGGTTGCGGAAGTGGATGCGCTCCTCCGGGTCCAGGCCCACCGTGGGCTCGTCAAAGATCAGGAAGGCGGGATCCCCCAGCAGGGCCTGGGCGATGCCCACCCGCTGGCGCTGGCCGCCGGACAGGGTGCGGATCCTGGCCCTGGCCTTCTCCTCCAGATTCACCGCCCGGATCACCTCCCGGATGGCCGCCTGCGGGCCGCGCAGGCCCTTGAGCGCGGCCATGTAGTCCAGAAACTGCGTCACGGTCAGCTCGTCGAAGAGGCCAAAGTCCTGGGGCAGATACCCCAGCCGGGCTTTCAGCTGCCGCTCCGCCTTCTCCAGCGGCTGCCCGTCCGCCAGGATGGTACCGGCGGTGGGGGCCAGGGCAGACACCAGCAGCTTCATCAGGGTGGACTTGCCCGCCCCGTTGGGCCCCAGCAGGCCGACGAGGCTGGGGGATTTCAGCTCCAGATCCAGCTCCCGCAGCGCCTGCTTCCCGTTGGGATAGGTCATGCTGACGTTTTCAATTGCGATTTCCATATGTCTGGTTCCTTTCTGCTTGGGATGGAGAAAGGATACCAGGGCTGTGTGGAGGGGAGGTGGAGGGAATGTGTGGTTTGTATGGAGATTTCCATACCGCCGCTTCCCTCTTGTCAAAACCGGCAGGCCTTTTCGGGCCTGCCGGTTCTATGCCTGTCAGCGGTGCTGCATCACTTTCTTCTGTCAGTTCAGGGAGTCGATCTGCCCCTGTACCTCATTGAAAAATCTGGACAGATGAAATCCGTCTGCAACCGCATGATGTATGTTCATGGTCAGGGGCAGGACCAGCTTTCCACGCTCCTCCTCATACCTGCCCCAGGTGATGACAGGGGCAAGAAACTTCCCCTCGTCAAATACATGGACATCAAAGTGCCGGTACCGGACCCAGGGCAGGCAGGACACATCAAAATGATTGGCCGGCTGGTTCTCTGCAACGGCCCGCAAAGTTTGATACTTCTCCCGGTCCCGCAGAAAACGGGCGTGGAATTCCCCCAGTTCCCCGGTATATGGGGTGACCAGCTTTGTGAAGTTCTCGTCCTCCGGATGAAAATGGGCATAGCTGGGAGAAATAAAATCCCACCTGACCAGATTGCCGTCAGCATCCCATCCATATTTAAATTCATCGCGGCTGTTTACGACCTTTGACACGATCCAGATCATGGTCGGATAAAATTTCATGCCGTTTTTCCTGACGAAGCGGACCAGCGGGGTTACATCAATGTCCACAGTCAAGCTCATTACAACCCGCATCTGATTGATGTAGAATTGGAACAGGCTTCCCCTGTTCCAGGCATTTAAGTCAACGATTTGATAGTTCATCTCAATTCTCCTCTGCATTTTGATGGAATGCTTCAACATGCAGGGCCATTGGGAGGGAGTGGTTTTCTCCATACAAGTTCTGTTCTGTCAGGCCCTGCATGGAGCAGCGGCAAGTCCGATTTTCATCAAAGCACCTCCCTGCATTTAGGATATCTCCTATTCTATCACGGGGTTTCTGCCAAGTCCACCGACAAAGTTCCCGCTGCAAATTTCACAGCAGTTCTCACTCCGTCCTCCGTGTTTTCAATGGTACATGCCGCCCCGTGCCGGTCCAGAATCATTCTGACCAGATAGAGCCCCAGGCCGCTGCCTCCGGTGCTCCGGTTTCGGGAGCCCTCGGCCCGGTAGAAGGCCTCGAACAGGCGGGGCAGGGCCTCCGCGCCGATATGGGCGCCCGTGTTCTCCACGGTCAGCGCCGGGCGTCCGCCCAGCAGCCCGCACCACACCCGGATTTCCGCCCCCTCCGGCGAATAGAGGGAGGCGTTGGAGAGCAGGTTTCCCACCGCCTTGCCCAGAAGGGACGGGTCGCCGGTGACGGCGATTTCCGGCGTCAGGTCCGGCACCAGCCGCTGGCCCCGCTGTTCCATCAGCTCCCGATCCAGCGCCAGCTGTTCCTCCATCAGGGCGGACAGCTCCACCCGCTCCCACCGGAGAGGGGCGGCGCCCGCCTCCATCCGGGAGATGGCCAGCATCTCCCCAATCAGGTTTTCCATCCGTCCCGTCACCTGGAGGGAGCGGAGCAGATACTTGTCCCGGTCCTGATACACCCCCACGCCCTCCAGCATGCCGGAGAGCTGCCCCTTCAAAATGGTGACCGGGGTTTTCAGCTCGTGGGAGGCGGCGTTGAAAAAGGCCATCCGCTGTCGGTCCAGCTCCCGCTCCCGGGCCACCTCGCCCTTCAGCGCGCGGTTGGCGCTCTCCAGCTCCCGCAGGGCGGCGGAGAGCTTTCCCGCCATCTCGTCCAGGCTGCGGCCCAGCCGGCCAATCTCGTCCCGCCGCTTCTCGCCGCAGGTCCACTGAAAGTCCAGCCGGGCCAGCTTCCCCGCGATGCCGCTGAGCCGCACAATGGGCCGGGTGATATACCGGGAGTAGACCAGGGCGCACAGCAGGGAGAACACCAGCAGCGCCAGCAGCAGCCACGGCGCCATTTGCACCAGGGCCCGCACCGCCAGATTTTCCGCCTCCATCCGGGGGGTGACGTAGAGGGTGCAGGGCCCCTCCTGTCCGGCAAACTGCACCTTTGCAGTGACGGTGGCCTGTTCGGACATGGTGACGGCCACCGTATCCTCTGACGCAGATGCGCTCGCATCGTAGGTCACGGCGGCATCCCCCTGGGCGGCGGTGACAATCATGGAATCATCCTCGTAAACCGACCGGACGGCCAGCTGGGAACCGGTATCGGCCATTCGGCCATCCGGCCCCACCAGCATGGCCTCCGCCCCGGAGGCGCGGATGAAGGCATCCAGCACAGGGCCGCAGTCCTCCAGCGCCGTGCCGGTCAGCTTTTCCACCAGCGCGTCCACCTGGGCCGTCAGGTCGTCGGTGACCACGGCGGTATAGGTGCTGGGGGTGGCCCAGGCGATAAGGCCGAAGGTGACAGCCCCGGCCGAGAGCAGAATGAAAAACGTGATCAGGAAAATGCGGACGGTCAGGCTTTCAGCCATCTTCCTTCGCAGCACGATAGCCCACCCCCCTCACGGTTTCAATGTAGTCCCGGCCCAGCTTGCGGCGCAGGTTCTTGATATGGCTGTCCACCACCCGCTCGTCCCCATAGAAGTCGTAGCCCCACAGGCGGGAGAGCAGCATCTCCCGGGTGAACACCCGCCCCGGCGCGGCGAGAAAGGTGCGCAGCAGCTCGAACTCCCGGGCGGTCAGGTCCAGAGGGCGGCCCGCCAGGATTGCCTCCCGGGTGTCCGGGTCCACCACCAGGTCCCGGTACCGCAGGCGGCTGTCCTTCTCCCCGCCGCCGGCGCGGCGGAGGATCACCCGGATCTTCTCCAGCAGGACCGGCATGGAGAAGGGCTTGGTCACGTAGTCGTCGATGTTCAGGCCAAAGCCCCGCAGCTGCTCCGCCTCCCCGTCCAGGGCCGTCAGCATCACCACCGGCACCTGGGAGGACCTGCGGATCCGGCGGCAGACCTCAAAGCCGTCGACCTTGGGCAGCATGACGTCCAGCAGCACCAGGTCAAAGGGGGCGTTTTCAAAGGCGGCCAGCGCCGCCGCACCGTCCCCGGCCGCGGCGGTTTCATACCCCGCGTCCCGGAGATAGGCGGTCAGCAGCTCCTGGATGTCCGGCTCGTCCTCTATGATCAGGATTTTTCTCAAATCGGATCACCTCTCCCGGAGAGTCTACCACAGAATTATGAATTTTGCATGGAGAGGCGGGAAGTTTTGAAAAGATCCTCAGGTCTTCGGCCTTCCGGAGAGGCGCAGGACAAAGGGAGGCGGCTAAAGCCGCCTCCCTAAGCGTATCAAAAAACGGTTTCTCACAGGTAAAAAATACCAAACGGCCGGGGAAGCTCCCCTCCCCTGCTCTGTTTTCGCGGCATCCGCGCCGCGCGCCCTCAGGCCCGGATCTCCTGGCGCATGAAAGAGATGTAGGCACAGGCAAAGGCCGCCATGGTCAGGGCGATCATCCCCACCAGATGGGGCCAGATCAGAAGGAGGCTCTGCCCAAAGGGCAGGTATCCCGCCACGGCGCCGGTGAGCTGGGAGGTGGTAACCACCCCGATGGAGCGGACGCTGGGGCTCAGGATGGTGGTGGCCGCCTCGCTGAAGAGGTAGTAGGGGGAGATCCGGTTCAGCGCCAGATTCAGCTGGTAGTTGCTCATGGTGTTAAAGAAGCCCTGGATCCCGTCGGTGGGATAGAGCAGATTGGCCACGCCGCCGGCCACCAGGGACATGAAGAGGCTGAGGAACAGCCAGATGGCGATGGCGCAGAGGGCCGCCGTGGCCGCATGGCGGTAAAGGACGGAAAACAGGATGGACAGTCCCAGCCAGAAGGCGGTGTAGACCCACGTCAGAAGGAGAAAGGTCAGAATCCGGAAAATCTCCTCCGCCTGGGGCGGAAGGCCCAGAGTGATGATGCCCACGCCGCAGACATAGAGCCCCAGGGCGAAAATCATGACGCCCAGAGCGGCAAACCCCGCCAGGAACTTGGCGTTGATGATGGAGTCCCGATAGATGGGCTGGGAAACCAGGCGGTTCAGCGTCCCCAGGCTCCGCTCGTTGTTGACCGCGTCAAAGCCCAGGGCGATCCCCGCCAGGGGGCCCAGGAACGCAAGGAATGTGGCGAAGGAATAGATGTAGGCGCTGCCGGTGGTGAACAGTTCCAGGTATACGTAGTCCCCGCCGCCGGAGGAGACGATGCTGGAGATGCCGCCAGCCAGGCTGGCGGTGGTGGCCAGGAGCAGAAGGGCGAACATCAGGTAGAAGCGCCGGCTGTTGAGGTGGTCGGAGAGCTCCTTCCGGAACAGCGCAGCCATCCCGCTCTCATACTTTTTTTCGCCGCCGGAAGAGGCGGAGTCCTCCGGAGCCGTTTTCCGGGCGAGCATCTTCGTGATTGTCATCGCGGTCACCTGCCTTTTCAAAGTATTGTCGGTAGATCTCATCCAGGTCCCCGCC
Source organism: uncultured Oscillospiraceae bacterium (assembly GCA_904420435.1). Lineage (GTDB taxonomy): Bacteria > Bacillota > Clostridia > Oscillospirales > Oscillospiraceae > CAJFPI01. The sequence goes on along the minus strand of CAJFVK010000008.1, from coordinate 20,417 downwards.
CCGCTGCCGCAGGGAGAGGATTGCCGCGCCCCGCTCAGCCGCGGCCCGGGTCACATCCGGGCGGACATCCCGGCTGGAGACGATCTCCCAGCTGTCCCCTGCCGGCTGGATCTCCTTGACGCCGGGAATCGCGGCCAGGGCTTTGCGGAGCGCCTCGTCCATGGGCTCCGCCTGGAGCTCCAGGAGGAAGCGGCCGTCGTTCTCCAGCTGGCGGCCCAGCTCCCCTATGGTGCCGCAGGCGATCAGCCGGCCCTTGACAAAGATCCCCACCCGGTCGCAGACCTGCTGGACCTGATAGAGCTGGTGGGAGGAGAGGAGCAGGGTGCGCCCGTCCTGGGCGGAGAGCTGGCGGATCAGGTTCATCAGCTCCCGGACTCCCTCCGGATCGATGCCCAGGGTGGGCTCATCCATGATGATGACCTTGGGGTCCTTCATCAGCACGTCGGCAATCCCCAGCCGCTGCTTCATACCCCGGGAGTAGGCGCCGGCCCGCCGCCCCGCGGCGTAGGTCAGCCCCACCCGCTCCAGCAGGCGCTCCGCCCGGCTGCGGCTCACCGCGTCGGTGAGGCCGTTGAGCCGCCCGGTGAACACCAGGTTCTCCAGGCCCGTCAAGTCCGGATAGAAGCCCACGTTGTCGGGGAGATAGCCCACAATCCGTTTGACGGCGATGGGCTCCCGGGTGCAGTTGTGCCCGTCGATCCACGCGCTGCCGGCGGTAGGCTCCGTCAGCCCCAGGAGCATCAGTGTGGTGGTGGTCTTGCCGGCGCCGTTGGGGCCCAGCAGGCCGAAGACCTCCCCCTCCCGGATGGAGAGGTCCAGCCCCTCCACCGCCTGCACCTCCCCGTAGCGCTTGCTGAGTCCGGTGGTCTTGATGATGGGATTTCCCACGCAATTACCTCCTTCCGTACTTACGGAAGACGTACCAGAGGCCACAGGCCGCGGCGGCAATGAGCAGGAGGCCCACAATGCCCCAGATCATTTCCGTCTTCACCGCCACCCGGAATTCCACCGAGTCGGCGCTGGAGCTGGACTGGGCGGTAACGGACATGGCATAGTCCCCGCTGAGGGCGTCTGAGGACGGGGTCACATACATGGTGACCTCCTTGGTGGCGCCGGCCTCCAGAACGTCGATGGTGGACTCGGAGAAGGTGACGCTCCAGTCCGTGGGAACGGAGGAGATCAGGTTGATGTTCTGCTGGTCCACGTTGCCGGTGTTGGTGATGGTCAGGGTGATGGAGGTCTCCCGGTTGGCGTTGGCGTCAAAGCTCAGCAGCCCGCTGGGGGTGGAGAGGTCGATGGTATAAGTACCAGTGATATTGGCCGTCAGCTCCACGGAGAGGTTCTCCGTGGCGGAGATGGCGGAGATGGGGATGGTGTACTCCCCCGCGTCCACGCCGGCGGGCGGCGTGACGGTCACCGTCAGGCCCTGGCTGCTCTGCTCAGCCACGGTGATGCCCGCCACATGGGTGCTCTCCCCGGAGGGCGTGAAGGTCACGGTCCAGCCAGTGGGGGCGGAGGCGGAGAGGCTGTAGGTCTGCTCGGCGCCGGTGTCGTTCTGGATGGTGACGCCATAGCTGAAGCTGGCGTCGGAGGAGCCCTCCTGGTCAGCGTAGTCCGCCGTCAGGGAGCTTCCCCCGTGCTCCTGGGCGGTCACATGGAGGGTCAGGGTCAGGCTGGAGCTCATTCCTCCGCCGCTGGCCAGAAGGACCACCTGGTAGTCCCCCTCTTCCGCGCCGTCCGGAATGGTGAGGTAGTAGGTGGCGATACCGATGTTCTCGCCGCTCTTGGCAAAGACGCTGCTGATCTCATTTCCGCCGCCGGTGAAGTAGCCCTCCCAGCCGTCGGGGAGGGAGCTCTCCGTCAGGGAAACCGTACTGCCGGCGCCGCTGCCGTTCTCAATATCCAGTGAGAAGGACAGGGTCTCCCCCGCCCTGGCGGAGATCCCCGGATAGTCTGTGCTCAGCTCCAATCCGGCAGCAGACGCCGTTACCGTCAGCGCCAGCAGCACCGCCGCCGCCAGGGACAGCGTTCCAATCCTCCGGAAAAAACCGCGGCTTTTCCGCACCCATTGTTCCTTCATAGCAAAACTCCTTTTCACATCTTTCTTCTCGGGTAAGGGCCCCTTCCCTTCTGCTTCTACCTTACCCTCCCCCTCTTAAGAGCCGCTGAAAAAACGCAGCAGATTTTGTAAAGGAATTTTGAACTTTTTGTGACGGATTTTTGCCGCTGGAAGCCGTTTGTCCCACGTCCCAGCAGCAGTCGGCAAAACGTCCCGGCAGCAGGCTGCCGTCGTCCCCGCTCTTTTTCGCCGGCGGCGGGCAAAAAAATATCCGGAGGAGCGTCCTCCGGATGTTTTTTGTATCCGCCTGTTTTTATGGCGCAGCCGGCCGGCGCAGGGTGCGCAGGCGGACAGCGAAGGTATTCCCATCCGCCTCTGGCCTGGCCCAGATGCTCCCCCCGTGCTGGCGGACAATACCCGCGGCGATGGACAGCCCCAGGCCGAAGCCGCCGTCGGCGGAGCGGGCGGGGTCCGCCCGGTAGAACCGCTGGAACACCTTCCGGCACTGCTCCCTGGTCAGGGGCTCCCCCTGGCTGAACACCTCCAGCAGGCAGCGGCCCTTGTCCAGCCGGCGGAGGGTCAGCCGGACCTGGCTGTCAGGCGAAGCGTACTTGTTGGCGTTGTCCAGCAGAATGCCGAGCAGCTGCTCCAGCCGCCCCCTGCTGCCCCGGACATACAGCCCCGGGGCAATCTGGCAGAGGAGGGTATGGCGACGCTCAAAGAGCACCGGCTCGAAGGTGAGGGCGCACATCTCCGCCGTACGGCTCAGATCCACCGGCTCCATCTGCTGGCCGGGCAGGCTGGTATCCGACCGGGCCAGCTCCAGCAGCTGCTCCACCAGATCCCGCATCTGCCGGGACTCGGCGGAAATGTATTCCACACGCCTGGAAACCTGCTCCGGATCCGCGGCGCTCTGGAGCATTTGGGCGTTGGTCATGATGACCGTCAGGGGCGTTTTCAGCTCGTGGGAGGCGTCCGCCACAAACTGCTTCTGGCTCTTCCAGGCCTCCTCCACCGGGCGGACCGCCCACCGGGCCAGGAGCACGCTGATCCCCAGGAACACCAGCAGGCTCACCGCCATGATCGCCACGCCGTCCCGGGCCATCTCCTGGAGGGTGCGCACCTCGCCGGAGATATCCGCGAAGGCCACCCGCACCCCGGAAACGCTCTCCAGGCGGAAATAGCGCAGGCTGTACTCCCCCAGCACCCCAAAATCGTTTTCCGACGCCTCCGCCAGACCCACCAGGTCGTCCATCTGGGCCTGATCCAGACCCGTGTAGCCCCCCGCCCCGGCCAGCTCCACCGTTCCGTCCGCCAGCCGGTCCAGGACAAAATAGGGGAATTGAGGCGCGTCCTCCCGGTCCACCCGCTCAAAACGGCGGTCGGGATCCGCCGCCGCCGCGTAGAGAAACTCCAGGCTGGCCTTCTCCATGTTCCGGCGGGTCATGGCGGAAACCATCCAGAAAATGGCGCACAGCATCACCAGTACGATGGACATGGTGATGCACACGAAGCGGACCTGAAGCCGCCGGATCATTCTTCCGCCGTTTCCAGGTGGTAGCCCTGCCGCCGGATGGCCACAATCCGGATGTTGGAGTGGATCACCGCCAGCTTCTTGCGCAGGAAGGAAACGTAGACCTCCACATGGTTCTCATCCGCGTTGGAGTCGTAGCCCCAGACCTTGGTCAGAACGGCCTCCTTAGCCACGTTCCGGTGCTGGGCGGACATGAGGATCCGCATGATGTCAAACTCCCGGGTACTCAGCCGCACCTGCTCGTCGCCGCGGGAGAGGATGCAGGTAGAGAGGTCCAGGGTGGTGTTGCCGAACTCCAGCACATTCACCTGCTCCCCCTGCCGGCGGAGCAGCGCCCGGACGCAGGCCAGCAGCTCCCCCGTGTCAAAGGGCTTGGTCAGATAGTAGTCCGCGCCGGCGTCCAGCCCGGCGATCCGCTCGGCGGTATCCCCCTTTGCTGTTAGGATCAGGATCGGAACGCCGTTGCGCTCCGAGCGCAGGCGGCTCGTCACCTCAAACCCCGACTGGTAGGGCAGCATCACATCCAAAATCAGCAGGTCATATATCCCACTGGAGGCGTAGGCGTAGCCGGCGTTCCCGTCGTAGGCCACGTCCACCTCCATCCCGTTGGTCCGCAGCAGGTCCGCAATGGAGTTGGCCAGCCGCCGCTCATCTTCTACTACCAATATCTTCATAGGCAGCTACCTCCTATTTTTTTATTGTTCTATCATACTGCACTTTCCTTAAACGTACCATAAATCGACAGCAAATTTTACAATCTGTTTATAAGTAGGAGGTGCCTTTCCTCTGTTCCCTGCGCAGGAAAGGGCATGGTCCCTCTGTCCGCTCCGCGGGCCAGGCATCCCTCCGCTCTGCCGCGCCCCGCCGGCGGCATACAGCGGGGATAAAAAGCGTCCGAAAAAGTGCAGGTCTGTTCTTTTTAAGGATAGGTAAGCGCCGTTTCAGGGAATTTGTAAACGATCATAAAACATTTTTCCTTTGTTTACAAACTATTCAAAACCATGCGCTACACTCTCTAACCAATACCTGTGCCAATCGCCGCAAGAGGGACCTGACCCCGGGAGGATACGACATGAAATTGCTGATTGCGGACTGCCGGCAGCACATGGCTGCCGGTTTGAAGGCTCTTTTGGAGCGGCAGAAGTATGCGGTGGACCTGCTGGAGGGCTGCCAGGACGTCCGGGACTACTGCGCGGAGGGGCGCTATGACGGCCTGATCCTCTGCGAGGCTCTGCCGGAGGAGGACGCTCTCTCCGTGCTGAGAAGCCTCCGGGCGGAGGGCCTGTCCCTGCCGGTCTTCCTCCTCTGCTCCGGCGGGCTGGAGCGTCTGGTGGAGGCCCTGGAGAGCGGCGCCGACGAGTGCCTGTCCATCCCCTTTGCCGCCACGGAATTCCTGGCCAGGGTCCGGGCCATGCTCCGGCGGGGCGGAAGCTACGTCCCGGACGTCCTGTCCTTCGGTGCTCTGGCGCTGGACACCAGCTCCTGCGTCCTCCTCTATGGCCGCCGCAGCGCCTACCTGAACCGGAAGGAATTTCAGACCATGGAGCTTCTGCTCCGCGCCCGGGGGGCGGCCCTGTCCACAGAGCAGCTGATGGAGCGGATCTGGGGCTGGGACTCCGACGCGGAGATCCATGTGGTCTGGACCAATATCGCCCGCCTCCGGCAGAAGCTGCGCTCCCTGGGCTGCCCCATCACCATCCGCTCCGTCCGGGGCGTGGGGTATCTGCTGGAGGACCGGCATCAGGCCGGGAACAGTCCGTCCCACCGCTCGGCTACTCAATAGCTGAATAGCGCTTCTACTTTACAGATATTCAGACGTTTTCCGGCAGCTCCAGCAGGCGCTCGTAGTAGGAAACCCCCGCCTCCAGCACCGACTCATCAAAGTCGAACTCCGCCGCGTGGAGGGGCGCCGTGTCCCCCACTCCCAAAAAGCAGAACAGGCCGGGCAGGCGCTGCTGGTAAAAGGAGAAGTCCTCCGCCGTCAAATCCGGCTGAGGGAGAAGGGACGGCGCCGCCTCCCCCAGGAAGTCCCGCACCGCCTGCACCAGCTCCGGGCTGTTGCAGACCGGCGGGTACCCCTCGCTGAACTGCGCCTCCGCCTTGCAGCCGTACCGGTTCTCCAGCTCCGCCAGGATCTCCCGGCAGCGCCGGGTCAGGAACCTGAAGGTGTCCATGGAGAACACCCGCAGCGTCCCCTGGAGCTCTGTCCGGGCGCTGAGGGCGTTGCGGACGGTGCCGCTGACCATCCGGCCAAAGCGCAGCACCCGCAGCTCCTCCGGCGGCAGCTCCTCCGCCGCCATGGCGTAGATCCGCTCCAGGGCCTCCGCGCCGATGGCCAGGGCGTCCACCCCCTGGGCGTACTTGGTGATGTGGATGCTGCGGCCGGAGATGATCACGTTGACCTCGCTGTTTTTGGCCATCATCGCCCCCGGCCGCGTCCAGAGGGTCCCCGCCGGCAGGCCGGGCCAGAGGTGCAGGCCGAAAATCCGGCTCACCCGATACTCCTCCAGCACGCCGGACTGGCAGATCTGCCGGGCACCGCCGTCAGTTTCCTCCGCGGGCTGAAAAATCAGGAGCACATTACTTGTCAAGCTATTTCGCCTGTCAGCGATTCTGTTGGCAAGCTCCAGCACCATCGCCGTGTGCCCGTCGTGGCCGCAGGCGTGCATCCGCCCCGGATGCCTGGAGCAGTAGGAGGCCCCGGTGTGCTCCTCCACCGGCAGAGCGTCCATATCCGCCCGGAAGGCTGTCGTGCGGGCCCTCCCCGCGTCAAACCAGGCGCACAGCGCCCCCTCCGAAGGAGAAAACACCCGGCAGCCCAGGGGCCTTAGTACATGCTCCACATACCGGAGGGTTTCCGGAAGCTCCCGCCCCAGCTCCGGAATCTGGTGCAGATCCCGGCGGTATTGTCTGATCCGATCCAGCATACAGCCTCTCCCCTCTTCCCGGCTTCACCTCCGCCCATTGCACCGGGCCGCCGGGATGTTTCGTTGGCCCTATTATAACGCGCGGGCGGCTTTTTTGTACAGGTGGAACCGGTGATTTCTGACAGATTTCTCCGGTGCTCCCTCCCCGCCCGCCGGAAACCGGGCGGAATTTTTTCTCAATTTGCCTCTTGCCAGATGGAAAAATCTATGCTATTGTGTTACAAAACAAGATAGAGGCGCGGGAGCGACGATGCTGCGGGAGCCGGCGGGCTGGGAACGCAGCGGAAGCAATTTCGCCGAATTTTGCACACAGGCGTGTGGGCAAGATGGGGGCGGGGAGAAGATCTCCGTCACTGTCTGCGGCAGTTTTGCCGCAGTTGCGCTATCTACTAACTGTCACATGGAGCCGTTGGGGCGGCAGTGTAAAGTCGGTAGAGAGCCTACCGGCTTTCTTGTTTTCAGATTTTTAGACAGGAGGAAAACAAGTATGAACAAGCTGCAGGGACTGAGAGGTTCCATCGTGGCCCTGGTGACCCCCTTCCACCAGGACGGGAGCGTCAATTTCGAGCGCCTGCGCCAGTGGGTGGAGTGGCACATTGAGAACAAGACCGACGGCATCCTGGCCCTGGGCACCACGGGCGAGTCCTCCACCATGACCCACGAGGAGGATGACGCGGTGCTCCGCTGCGTGGTGGAAACGGCGGCGGGCCGTGTCCCCGTGATCGCCGGCACCGGCTCCAACTGCACGGAAACCATGCTGGAGAAGAGCCGGCGGGCCCAGGCCCTGGGGGCCGACGGGCTGCTCCTGATCTCCCCCTACTACAACAAGGCCAACGCAGAGGGGATGTACCGCCACTTTGCCACTGTGGCCGACCAGGTGGATCTCCCCGCCATCCTCTACAACGTGCCCGGCCGGACCGGCTGCTCCATCTCCGTGGAGGTTCTGGAGCGGCTCCACAGCCACCCCAACATCGCCGGCATCAAGGAGGCCAGCGGCGATATGTCCTACGCCATGAAGATCGCCCACCTGGTGGGGGACGATTTCGCCCTCTGGAGCGGCAACGACGACATCACCATCCCCCTCCTCTCCATCGGCGGCAGCGGCATCATCTCCGTGTGGGCCAACATCATGCCCCGCCAGTGCCACGACATGGTGATGAACTTCCTGGAGGGGGACCGGAAGGCCGCCGTGGACGCGGCGCTGCGCTATCTTCCCCTGATGAACGGCCTCTTTATGGAGGTGAACCCCATCCCCGTGAAGACCGCCATGAACCGGATGGGTATGGAGGCCGGGCCCTTCCGCCTGCCCCTGTGCGAGATGGACGCCGCCCACCAGGCGGCCCTGGAGAAGCTGATGGAGGAGGCTGGGCTGCTGGCATGAAGATCGTACTGATTGGACACGGCCGCATGGGCCGCCTCATTGAGCAGACCGCTGTCGCTGCGGGGGATGAAGTGGCGGGGGTTTTCGATGAGAACAACACGGCCGCCCTGGAAAAGGCCGACCTGAAGGCGGACGTGGTGATGGATTTCTCCAGCCCCGCCGCCCTCTCCCGGGTGGCGGACTACGCCCGCCGCACATCCACTCCCCTGCTCAGCGGTACCACCGGCTATACCCCCAACGATCTGGAGGTCTTCCACCGGCTGGGGCAGCTGATCCCGGTGCTCCACAGCGCCAACTACTCCATCGGGATCGCCGTGTTCCGCCAGGTGCTGGAGCAGATCAGCGATGTGCTGAAGCCGGACTTTGACATTGAAATTGTGGAAACCCACCACAACCAGAAGGTGGACGCCCCCAGCGGAACCGCCAAGCTCCTGCTGGACGCCATCGATCCCAGGCACCAGATGAAGCCCGTCTACGGGCGGCAGGGGATCTGCGGCAAGCGGGAGAAGAACGAGATCGGCATCCACGCCATCCGGGGCGGCACCGTGGCGGGAGAGCACACGGTGAGCTTCTTCGGCGTGGACGAGGTGCTGGAGATCACCCACAAGGCCGGCTCCCGGCAGATTTTTGTCAACGGCGCGCTGTATGTGGCCCGGAAGCTGATCCATATGCCCAAGGGCCACTACCAGCTGCAGGATATTTTGTTTGGAGGAAAGTAAGTACCATGATGACAGCCCAGGAACTCATTGCCCACATTGCCAACGCGGAGAAAAAGACCCCGGTGAAGGTCTATGTGAACGAGCGCTCCCCCATCGACTACGGAACCGCCAAGGTGTTTGGGGGCGGAAGGAGCAAGATCGTCTTCGGTGACTGGAGGGAGCTGGAGCCGATCCTTACCGCCAACGCCGGCAGCATTGCGGACCTGGTGGTGGAGAACGACCGGCGCAACAGCGCCATTCCCCTGCTGGACCTGAAGGGGATCAACGCCCGGATTGAGCCCGGCGCCATCATCCGGGAGCAGGTGTCCATCGGCGACGCGGCGGTGATCATGATGGGGGCCATCATCAACATCGGCGCGGTGGTGGGCCGGGGCACCATGATCGACATGGGGGCCGTCCTGGGCGGCCGGGCCACGGTGGGCGACCACTGCCACATCGGCGCCGGCGCCGTGCTGGCCGGCGTGATCGAGCCCGCCAGCGCCACGCCGGTGATCGTGGAGGACGACGTGCTCATCGGCGCCAACGCGGTGGTGATCGAGGGGGTCCGCATCGGGAAGGGCGCGGTGGTGGCCGCCGGGGCGGTGGTGACCCAGGACGTGCCGGAGAACGCCGTGGTGGCGGGCTGCCCCGCCCGGGTGATCAAGATGAAGGACGAGAAGACCACCATAAAGACTGCCCTGGAGGACTCTCTGCGCAACCTATAAGGTAGATTTGCTTCATAAGAAAAAGTACAGAAGAAGACGGCCCGCCTGGCTAAAACCAGGCGGGCCGTCTTCTTCAATTTTTGTCTGGGCTGCCTGCCCGGGCTAATTGCGCAGCCACTCCGGGAGAATCCGTTTTCGGATGCCCGACACAATGCCCATGGCGGCAAAGAGGGTGACGATAGAGCTGCCCCCGTAGCTGAAAAAGGGCAGGGTCAGGCCGATCACCGGCATCACAAAGAGGCACATGCCGATGTTCTCAATGGTCTGGAACATGAGCATGGTGGCAAATCCCACACAGACCAGGGACTCCATGCTGCTCCTGGCAATCCGGGCGGTCTGGAAGCAGCGGTAGATAATCAGGGTCTCCAGCAGGATGATCGCCAGGCAGCCGATCAGCCCCAGCTCCTCCCCCGCCACGCAGAAGATGAAGTCCGTCTCCCGCTCCGGGAGGGAGGACGGATCCAGGGACTGGGTCTGGATCCCGTTGAAGAGACCCTGCCCGAAAATCCCGCCGCTGCCCAAAGCCATCAGGCCGCGGGTCTGCTGCCAGCCCACCCCCTGGGGACTGTAGCTGTGGTCAAAGATGACGATAAACCGTTCCATCATATAGGTGGGCACCTTATCCAGCACCACCAGCGCCGTAATCCCGATTCCCAGAACGCCGGTGCCGATGGCGAACCAGTACCAGGGGAGACCGGCGGCGAAGGCCATGCCCACATAGATCACCAGATAGACCATACCGCTGCCCACGTCGCTGGACACCACGAAGATCAGCGCGAACATGAAGCCGGCGTGGGCCGCCGGCCAGAGCAGGGAGTCCAGCCCCCGCATCTTCCGGTTCTCCCGGAACCAGGCCATCTGCTTGGCCAGCAGCACAGTGAAGGTCAGCTTGACGATCTCCGCCGGCTGGATGCTGGTGGGCATGCCCCGGGTGTAGAGCCAGGAGCGGTTGCCGTTCTCCTCCATGCCAAGGGGCGTCATCAGCAGGAGGATGAAGCCGATGTTGAAGGCCAGGAACCACTTCCACTTCTCCGAGAAGTGCTCCACATCCACCACGGAAAAAAAAGCGTAGGCAAAGATTCCCAGGACGGCGGCGGCCGCCTGGACGATCACATTGCGGCTTGAGCCGGTGTAGTTGGTGGCGCTGGCCACCAGCACCACGCCGTAGCCGGTGGCGGCCAGGATGAGCCCCAGAAGCACCGGGTCCATCTTCCGCCAGACATATTGAATTGCTCCGGTCAGTGAGCGCACGCTTGGAAACTCCTTTTTTGAAATCGCCCCTGCGTCCCGGAAACGGGGCCGCCGGCGGGTTTTATTATTGTACCACAGGGCGGGCGGCCTGTAAACCTCCTTTCCCATCTCCCCCGCGCCGCTTTTCCTCCCTCCGGGCGGCGCGGCCAAAAGGGCGGAAGTTCCCCCATTTTCGCTTTTCCTCTTTTCACACCCTCCGGATTGTGCTATACTTTGAAATCAGAACAGAGCAGAGAGGTTTTCCATGGAAAAGGAATATATCACCCACAGCCCTGCGGAAACCGAGTCCCTGGGAGAGCGGCTGGCTACGCTGCTGGAGCCGGGGGATGTGGTGGCCTACTTCGGCGATCTGGGCGCCGGGAAGACGGCCTTCACCCGGGGGCTGGCCCGGGGGCTGGGCTGCGCCGGCCGGGTATCCAGCCCCACCTTTAATATCGTCAACGAGTATCCCGGGGGGCGGCTCCCCCTCTTCCACTTTGACATGTACCGCCTCTCCGGCCCGGAGGAACTCTTCGACATTGGCTGGGAGGACTACCTGGATCGGGGAGGCGTCTGCGCGGTGGAGTGGAGCGAGCAGGTGGCCTCCGCCCTGCCGGCGGAGAGCATCCGTGTTTCCATCCGCCGCCATCCGGAGGAGGAAGAGGGGCGGATCATCACCATTGCAGTCCCCCGTCTGCCATCGGGCGGGCAGGAAACAGGAAAGGCGGAGGAGCGCTGACATGACGATACTTGCGATAGAAAGCTCGGCCAAGGCCGCATCCTGCGCCGTCATCCGTGACGGCGCGCCGGTGGCCATGGCCTTTCAGGCCACTGCCCTGACCCACAGCCGGACCTTGATGCCCATGGTGGAGGACATGCTGCGCAACAGCGAGCTGTCCCTCCGGGACATGGACGCCATCGCCGTGGCGGCGGGACCTGGCTCCTTTACCGGACTGCGGATCGGTGTGGCGGCGGTGAAGGGACTGGCCTGGGCGGCGGACCTCCCCTGCGCGGCGGTTTCCACCCTGGAGGCCATGGCGGCCCCCCTGACCCACATTCAAGGGCCCATCCTCTGCGCCATGGACGCCCGGCGCCAACAGATCTACAACGCCATTTTCTCCGGCGGGGATGGCATCCTCACCCGCCTGGCCCCGGACCGGGCCATCGCCCTGACGGAGCTGGAGCGGGAGCTGGAGGCAGAAACAACCTACACCATCGTGGGCGACGGGGCGGAGCTGTGCTTCCGCTACCTGGCGGACCGGGGTTTCGCCTGCCGCCTGGCCCCCGCCCACCTGCGGCTCCAGAGCGCCGTAGGGGTGGGTCTGGTGGGAGAGGCCATGGTCCTCCGGGGGGAGACGGTCACGGCCCAGGAGCTCCTCCCGGTCTACCTCCGCCTGAGCCAGGCGGAGCGGGAGCGGCTGGAAAGATTGCAGCGGCAGACACAGGACCCTGCGTAAGAGGAGGTCGCTTATGAGCTGCAGAAAATGGCGCATCATTGCCAACTGCGTGGAGGTCGCCGGCGCCCTTGCCCTTCTTGTGGCGTTCTGCGTCCACCGGGGCTGGAACGCCGTCAGCATTTTCGGCCTTATCCTGATGCTGGCCGGGGTGGGTGTCCACGCTGTCAAATTCCGCTGCCCCAGCTGCGGCCGGCACATCTCTGACCGGGTTCCCTATGACATCACCTGCTGCCCCTACTGCGGGGCGGAGCTGGAGCCGTTAAAAACAAAAACAGGCAAGAAATCGTAACATGCGAGAGATTGGGAGGACGCTGCCATGAAAAAAGATACCCTGCACGTTGTCAGCCATCCGCTGCTGGCCCACAAGCTCACCATCCTGCGGGACAAGAACACCTCCACCAAGGACTTCCGGGAGCTGGTCAGCGAGATCGGCATGCTCCTGACCTATGAGGCCACCCGGGACCTGCCCCTGACGGAGCGTGAGGTGGAGACCCCCATCTGCAAGACCACCGCCCCCACCCTGATGGGGAAGAAATTTGCCGTGGTGCCCATCCTGCGGGCGGGCCTTGGCCTGGTGGACGGGGTGCTGCGGATGGTCCCCTCCGCCCGTGTGGGGCACATCGGCCTCTACCGGGACGAGGAAACCCTGGAGCCGGTGAAGTACTTCTGCAAGATGCCCAAGGATATTGCCCAGCGGGACGTGCTGATCGTAGACCCCATGCTGGCCACCGGAGGTAGCGCCGCCGCGGCCATCGGCTTTATGAAGGACTTCGGCTGCAAGCGCATCAAGCTCATGGTGCTCCTGGCCGCCCCGGAGGGCGTCCAGCGCATCCAGACGGAGCACCCGGATGTGCCCATCTACTGCGGCGCGGTGGACGACCGCCTGAACGAGCGGGGCTATATCGTCCCCGGCCTGGGGGATGCGGGGGACCGGATCTTCGGCACCATGTAAGCGATTGGCTTTCCGGAGTGGGCCGCCCTGTGCGGCCCGCTCCTCCATATCCGGCGCAACTTGTACAAAAAGGGTGCTCGTTTTTTGTCAGCCAGCCAGAGAAATTTTCAGAGCAATGCCATTGCAATTTTTCCGGCGTTCCGCTATAATAAAAGTACAATCCAAGAATGGTAGCTGTAACGAAGTGCTTCGCGCACGGGCTGCAACTATCACTCCGGCTTTTTGCTTGAGTGTTTCAAATCTCCCGTAGATTTGAAACATTTTTTGTTATCCGGATGATTGGGCTCGCCCGGCGCAAACTAACGGAACAGGAGGAATGGAGATGTATATTTTAGCGAACGGACGGCTGATTACGAGGGACCCCTCCCTCCCCTATCTCAGCGACGGCGGCGTGGTCATCGACGGTACGAAAATTTTGGAGGTTGGCAGGACCGTCGACCTGAAAAGCAAATATCCCCAGGCGGAGTTTCTGGACGCCAGGGGCGGCGTTATCATGCCGGGCCTGGTGAACGCACATACCCACATCTACTCTGCTCTGGCCCGTGGCCTCTCCATCGACGGATACAACCCCACCACCTTCTATGAGGTGCTGGACGGCCAGTGGTGGTATATTGACCGGCATCTGACTTTGAAGGGTACCCGGGCCAGCGCCGACGCCCTGTATCTGGACTGCATCAAGCAGGGGGTCACCACCATCTTTGACCACCACGCCTCCTACTGTGAGATCCCCGGCTCCCTGATGGAGATTGCGGAGAGCGCCAGAAAATTCGGCATCCGCTCCTGCCTGTGCTACGAGGTCAGCGACCGGGACGGAGAGGAGAAGAGCCTCCAGGCCATCCAGGAGAACGCGGACTTCATCACCTACTGTGAGAAGAATCCCAGCGACATGCTGAAAGCCATGTTCGGCGGCCACGCCCTGTTCACCATCTCCGACAAGACCTTTGACCGGATGGTGGAGGCCAACAACGGCCGCACCGGCTACCATATCCACGTGTCCGAGGGCATGAACGACGTATACGACTCCCTCCGAAACTACGGCCGCCGCCCGGTCCAGCGGCTTCAGGACCACGGCATCCTGGGCCCCATGACGATTCTGGGTCACTGCATCCATGTGAACACCGCGGAGATGGAGATTCTCCAGGAAACCGGCACCATGTGCGTCAACAACCCGGAGAGCAACATGGGCAACGCCGTGGGCTGCTCCCCCATCCTCCAGCTGATGAAACGGGGCATCACCGTGGGCCTCGGCACCGACGCCTACACCAATGACATGCTGGAGAGCCTGAAGGTGGCCCTGGCCATCCAGCGGCACAACGCATGTCTTCCCAACGTGGGCTGGGGCGAGGTCACCACCATGCTGTTCCAAAATAACCCGGTCATCGGCGAGAAGTACTTCGGCATCCCCCTGGGGAAGCTCTCCCCCGGCGCGGCGGCAGATGTGATCGTCATGGACTACAAGCCCTTCACCCCCTTCTCCCACGAGAATATCGACGGCCACATGCTCTTCGGCATGACCGGCCGCCAGTGCCAGACCACCATCTGCAACGGGAAACTCCTTATGAAGGACCGAGAACTGGTGGGCGTCGACGAGGAGGCCGAGAATGCCCATATTCTGGAGGAGAGCCGGAAGCTCTGGAGCGAATTGAACCACCGCGCGTATTGATCCGTGCGGGTTCTCGGCCTCCTCCCCGCCGCTTGCGGCGTACAAGCGTTTTGTGCCGGCCCGGCACAAAACCTTGGGGCGGCGGAATTCACTTCCGCCGTTTCTAGGACAATTCAGGGCTCCCATGGGAATTACCCATGGGAACGGCCGAGAACGCCCATATTCTGGAGGAGAGCCGGAAGCTCTGGGAGGAACTCAACCACAGAACCTACTGAGCTTTTTTTGAGGGGGCCCCTGTCCCCCTCGACCTCACCCCTCTCCAGTGACCGATGTCACTGGAGCCGCCGCCCGGGGCGGCTGGGTCAACGTATTTTTCTGAGAGGAGAGTAGACACCATGCGTAAATTTGAAATCATGATCGAGGATATCAACCCCTGCGGCGGCAGCCAGTTTGCCAAGCGGGAGATCGTGGAGGCGGAGGCGGAGAGCCCGGAGGCCTATGTGGCAGAACACGGGCGGTTCCCGATCCTGGACCGGAGCGTAACCGCTGATGGCGACACGGTGATCACCACTGGCGACGGCCACGGAAACCTGGTCAAATACACTTTTACGGAGTAAACCCCATCTGCGAAAACAGGCCCGCGCCGGCTATGGGGCGCGGCGCGGGCGGAGAGCTGAGAGAGGAGTACCTATGTCTGAAAAAATGATTCCCATTCCCTTTCGGGAGCTGATGCACTGGATCACCACCGAGTACCGGCGGGACGGCTCCATCTTCGGCGTCCATCGGCCCTACGTGGCCGGAGAGAAGAAGCTGCCCATCTTCGGCGGCGAAACCATCGAAACTCCCTTTGGCCCCGCCGCGGGGCCCAACACCCAGCTGGCCCAGAACATCGTTTCCGCCTATTTTGCCGGCGCCCGATTCTTTGAGCTGAAGACCGTGCAGAAGGTGGACGGGGCGGATCTGGCCGCCTGCATCAACCGTCCCTGCATCCTGGCGGAGGACGAGTGCTACAACTGCGAGTGGAGCACGGAGCTGACAGTCCCCCAGGCTTACGAGGAGTATGTGAAGGCCTGGTGCGCCTGCAAGATCCTCTCCAAGGTCTACGGTTTAGGCGATCCCAACGGCTTCATCTTCAACATGTCCGTGGGCTACGACTTGGAGGGCATCAAGGGGGAGAAGATCGACAAGTATCTAAGCGGCATGGTGGACGCCTCCCGGGAGCCCATCTTCCAGGAGTGCATCGCTGTTTTGAAGGAGATGTTCCCCGCCGAGAGTGCCTACATCGACTCCATCTCCCCCAGGGTGTCCGACAGCGTCACCTTGTCCACCCTCCACGGCTGCCCGCCGGACGAGATCGAGCGGATCGCCTCCTACCTCATCTCGGAGAAGCATCTCCACACCTTCGTCAAGTGCAACCCCACCCTTCTGGGCTACGAGAGCGCCCGCTCCATCCTGGACGGCATGGGCTACGACTATATCTCCTTTGACGAGCACCACTTCAACGAGGACCTCCAGTATGCCGACGCCATCCCCATGTTCCGGCGGCTTCTGACGCTGGCGGCGGACAACGGCCTGGAGTTCGGCCTGAAGCTCTCCAACACCTTCCCGGTGGATGTGAAAAACGGGGAGCTGCCCAGCCAGGAGATGTACATGGCGGGCAAGAGCCTCTTCCCCCTGACCATCGAGATGGCCCGCCGGGTCAGCCACGAGTTTGACGGGCGGCTCCGGCTGAGCTACTCCGGCGGCGCGGACTACTTCAACATCGACAGGCTCTTCTCCTGCGGGATCTGGCCCATCACCATGGCCACCACGGAGCTGAAGCCCGGCGGCTACCAGCGCTTCACCCAGATCGCGGAGAAGCTGGAGCGGATGCCCTTCGCGCCCTTCACCGCGGTGGATGTGGAGAAAGTGGACGCCCTGGCCCTGGCCATCCGCAGCGACAAGCACCATGTGAAGGCCGTCAAGCCCCTCCCCCGCCGCAAGCTCTACAGCAAGGTCCCCCTGATGGACTGCTTCACCGCCCCCTGCAAGGGCGGCTGTCCCATCGGCCAGGATATCCCGGAATATATCGAGCTGTGCCGCAAGGGCCACTACGCCGCCGCCCTCCGGGTGATCCTGGAAAAGAATCCCCTGCCCTTCATCACCGGCACCATCTGCGCCCACCACTGCATGGACAAGTGCACCCGGAACTTCTATGAAACCCCGGTGCAGATCCGCGCCTCCAAGCTGGTGGCGGCGGAGCGGGGCTACGACCAGGTGATGGCGGAGCTGAAGACCCCCACCCCCGTCTACGACGGCAAAAAGGTGGCCATTGTGGGCGGCGGCCCCACCGGCATGGCGGCGGCCTACTTCTGCGGCCGGGCCGGCATCCCCACCACCCTCTTTGAGCGGGAGGGGGCCCTTGGCGGCATCGTCCGGTATGTGATCCCCGACTTTCGCATTTCCAATGAGGCCATTGAGAAGGATGCGGCCCTCATGCGGAAAATGGGGGTGGAGGTAAAGCTGAACACCCCCGCCCCCCCGGTGGAGGAGCTGCGCGCCAAGGGTTACACCCACATTCTCTTCGCCGTGGGCGCCTGGAAGGCCGGACAGCTGGACATCCCCGGCCGTGTGAAGCCGGTGATCGGCTGGATGCGGGATGTGAAGAGCGGCAAGGTGGAGGAACTGGGCCATGTGGCCGTCATCGGCGGCGGTAACACCGCCATGGACGCGGCCCGTCTGGCCCTCCGGGCCGGGGCAAAATCCAGCACCCTGGTCTACCGCCGCACCAAGAAGTATATGCCCGCCGACGCAGAGGAGCTGGAGCTGGCCATGGCCGACGGCGTCCGGTTCCTGGAGCTGGTGAGCCCGGTGGAGCAGAAGGATGGCAAGCTCCTGTGCCGGAAGATGGTCCTTGGCGAGCCCGACGCCTCCGGCCGCCGCAGCCCCGTGGAAACCGGTGAAACCGTTTCCATCGACTGCGACACGGTGATCTCCGCTGTGGGCGAAAAGGTGGATGGCGACATGCTGGCCTCCTACGGCATCCAGGTGGGCGAAAAGGGCCGCCCCGGCTTTACTACCAACCTGGACCAGGTCTACACCGCCGGCGACGTGCTCCGGGGGCCCGCCACGGTGGTGGAGGGTATCGCCGACGCGGCCGCCTTTGCCGAGGCTGTCATCGGCAGCCCCTATCCGGTGAAGATCCCCCACATGGCCCACGCCGCCCGCCAGGAGGCCATCGCCCGGAAGGGCGTCCTCTGTGAGAGCGCCAAGCGGGAGGGCGACCGGTGCCTGAGCTGCAACGTGGTCTGCCAGGTCTGCGCGGACGTGTGCCCCAACCGGGCCAACGTGGTGATCCTGCTGCCAGATGGCCGTCCCCAGATCCTCCATGTGGACCGGATGTGCAACGAGTGCGGCAACTGCGCCGTCTTCTGCCCCTACGACAGCGCCCCCTATAAGGAGAAATTCACCCTCTTCCACGACCGGGAGGGCTTTGACGAGAGCCCGGACAACAGCGGCTTCCTGCCCCTGGAGAACGGCCGGGTGCTGGTGCGCCTGGACGGGAAGGTGGGCGAATATGACCTCCGCGGCGACAACGACCTGCCGGGGGAGATCGAGGTGCTGATCTGCACCGTCCTCTCCAGCTACCGGTATCTGATCGGATAGCGGCCGGTTTCCCCCCCCCCGCCGGGATTCGCTTCTGCCACAATAGGAAAACCCTAGGCGGGAAGGTTTTCCTGCCTGGGGTTTTTCGTGAATTCATGATAAAAAGCAGGGACAGCTAAGCCGTCCCTGCCCAGCGTGTGGAAGAACTCCCTTTAGAAATAAAGCGCTGCACAGCGCTGGGGGAGCTCGAGGGGGCAAAGCCCTCCTCGAATCCAATCAAATGCCCCGCAAAGCCTTGCGAAGCAAGGCGTGCGGCCCGCGAAGCGGGGACTTTCCCACTGCTCCGCAGTGGGAAAGGTACGGCATGTTTAGGCTGCGAAAAAGTCGTTCAGACTTTTTCGACAGACTAGGCAGGGACGGCATGAGCCGTCCCTGCCTGCGGTTCAGCGGGAATCCGGAGAATCATCGGAGCGGGCCCGCCGCTCCTCTCCGCCGGCGTCCGGCGGATGGTTTTTTTAGCTCCAGCGCAGAAAAATTCCTTCTGCGCGCAGGCGCTCTCACACCCAGCCAGGCGGGAGATCTCCTCCCCCGGGAAGGGCCGGCCCCGCGCCTGTACTGGCCTTACACCGGTCGGCTCAGGAAATCGCCGCGCTCCACGCTCAGGAGTGCGCCACGGACAGACGTGCCCGGTGATACAGCTGCCGCACATGCCAGCGCACGGCAGCGGACATCTCCCGGGAGGCGACCATTTTGTCTGCCAGGGTGACAATCCAGGCCTCCGAGCTGCGGGGCACAGGGGCCAGAGGGAACATGTGGCTCCTGATAGCGCCGCGCTGGCGGTCATCCAGCGTGAAGTAGAGGGACGCGCGCTTGGCGGCATAGGCGCCGTGGGAAAAAGCGTGCATCTGTTTCAGGCGTTTCCAGCCGGTGTACTGCCGGACCATCTGCTTGTGGGATTCATCGCGCCAGTCATATCCAAAAAAGTCGTGCAGCAGCGCCGCGCGGGTCACCGCCCGCACCCGCTCCTGGGAAAGGCCGAATGCGGCCGCCAGTCGATACGCACACTTCGCAGAATCCACAAGGTGGTCATACAGGGAGTTTTCCCCGCCGTGATGGCAGAAGCTCCGCAGCGCCTGGAACTGCGGATGGCAGAGAATGTCTTCTGTCATCTCCTCAAATTCCTGGCCCATCGGCATCGCCCCCTTTCCTGTGATCTGATTTCATTATAGCCGTCCCCCCGGGAAAAAGCAAGATGGAAGATTTGGCGGTTTTTCCCGTATCGGCGCCACGCTTCCGGTGATGCGGTTCGCCCCAAGCCCTCCGCGCAGGAAAAAGGGAGCACGGCGGTCAGCCGTGCTCCCTTCTCGTCCGCCGCTTACGCAGCGGTCTGATAGCGCATCAGAATGGTGGCAATCTCCGCGCGGGTGGCGCTGCCCCTGGGGGACAGGGTCCCGTTGGTGCCGTTCACCAGCCCCTGCTGGCTGGCCCAGGCCATGGCAGTCCGGGCGTAGCCAGAGATGCTGGCGGCGTCAGTGAACTGATCCAGCCCATCGGAGCCGGAAACGTCCGGCGAACCGGCGTAGCGCCACAGCAGCGTAGCCATCTGCTCCCGGATGATGCCAGCGTTGGGCTCGTAGGTGGTATCCGTCGTCCCGGTGACAAGGCCGTTCTCCACGCCCCAGGTCACCGCGTCCGCGTACCAGCTGCCATTGGGCACGTCGGTGAAGACATTCTCACCGCTCACCGCGGGGGAACCGGCCATCCGGTAGAGCACGGTCACCATCATGGCCCGGCTCATGGTGCTGTTGGGTTCAAAGGTGGTGGCGCTGACGCCGTTCATCAGTCCATGCTCCACCGCGTAGGCGACTGCGTCAGCGTACCAGTTGGCGGTTGTCACATCAGTAAAGCCAGCCACATGCCCGGCCTCGGCGGTGGTCTTGATGGTGATGCGCCCCTGGGCCTGGGCATAGTCAGCGGGTACGGAGCCGCCCAGCTCATCCACGATGTAGTTGATGAGGACCTCGTTATCCGCCATAACCCGGTCTTTCAATACAGTGACGTTGTCCTTTCCGAACATGGCAAAGCCGTCGCCCTTGTCATAGAGCATATAGTCATGGCAGGCCAGAGTGTAGCGGCCATCGGGATCAACGGGGGAATACTCTCCGGTTGCCTGATCCATCACCAGGGCTTCCGTCACGCGGCGGGCGCCGGACACCTCGAGGAACATCTTGTTTTCATCCAGAACCACGCTGGTGGGGACAGTGGC
>CAJFVK010000007.1 GCA_904420435.1 uncultured Oscillospiraceae bacterium | reverse complement strand
TTAATAGCAAGGTTAGAAGCAAAGAAAGCTGGATTTCTTTTGCGATAAGGAGGACTAGATGATGAAAAAAGTGATTTCTCTTCTCATGGTTTTTGCCATGGCACTCGCTATGGTCGCCTGCGGCAGCACAACCACCGACACCGGCGGCGATGGGCAGAACAGCGGCGCCGGCAACAGCGGAAATGCCGGCGGGGCGGCAAGCGACAGCGGCGACGATGCCGCGGAGAGCGACCTGGCCTATGTGAAGGAGAAGGGCACCCTGATTGTGGGGATGACCGACTTCGCCCCCATGGACTACAAGGATGAGAGTGGCGAGTGGATCGGCTTTGACGCCGATATGGCCAAGGCCTTTGCCGAGAGCCTGGGCGTTGAGGTGGAGTTCCTGGAAATCAACTGGGACAACAAGCTGATGGAGCTGGACACCAAGGGCATTGACGTGATCTGGAACGGCATGACCATCACTGACGAGGTGACCAACGGCGCCTCCGTTTCCGAGCCCTACTGCAACAACGGACAGGTGGTTGTCGTGCCCGCCGATGTGGCGGAGGACTACCAAACGGTGGAAAGCCTCAGCGGTCTGAGCTTCGCCGTGGAAAACGGCTCCGCCGGCGCTGAGCAGCTGGACCTGCTGGGCCTGAGCTATACGGCCAAGACCACCCAGGCGGACGCCCTGCTGGAGGTGGCCTCCGGCGCCTCCGACGCCTGCGTCATCGACCTGCTGATGGCCGGCGCCATGATCGGCGAGGGCACCAGCTATCCTGAGCTGACCTATACTGTGCAGCTCAACAGCGAGGAGTATGGCGTGGCCTTTCGTCAGGGTTCCGACCTGACCGAGGCCTTCAACACCTTCTGGAAAGAGGCCTATGACGCCGGCACCGTCATGGAGGTGGCCACCACCTACGGCGTGCAGGAATCTGTTATCGAGAAGTAATCCGGATTTACGCAGGAGTGGGCAGAGAGCTATCGCAGCTCTCTGCCCTTCCCTGGCCACAGAGAGGAAACCGCCTATGCTAGTATCCGTATCCCTCACCCTTCTGGAGGGGCTGGTCGTCACCCTGGAGATGTTCGCCCTGACTCTCCTGTTCGCCCTGCCCCTGGGCCTGTTGATCTCCTTCGGCTCTATGAGCCGGTGCACGCCCCTGCGGGCGGTGGTCAAGACCATCGTGTGGATCATCCGGGGCACGCCTCTGATGCTCCAGATCCTGGTGGTGTTCTACGGCCCCGGCCTGCTGTTCGACCTGCCTCTGCTGCCCCGGTTTACGGCAGCAGTTGTGACCTTTGTCATCAACTACGCCTGCTATTTCTCCGAGATCTACCGGGGCGGCATCCAGGGCGTGCCGGCGGGCCAGCAGGAGGCGGGCCTTGTGCTGGGCATGACCAAAAGCCAGATTTTCTTCAAAGTCACCCTGATCCAAGTCATCAAGCGGATCGTCCCCCCCATGGGCAACGAGTTCATTACCCTAGTGAAGGATACCGCCCTGGTGCGCACCATCTCGGTGTACGAGATCATCTGGATGGGAGAGTCCTACATCAAGAAGGGCATGATCTGGCCCCTGTTCTACACAGCTATCTTCTATCTGATCGTCAACGGTATTCTTACGCTGCTCTTCGGATGGCTGGAGAAAAAGCTGGACTATTTCAAGTAAGGAGGCGCGCCCATGCCTGTTCTGGACGTACAGCATATTGAGAAACATTTCGGGTCTGTCCGAGTGCTGGAGGACATCAGCTTTTCCCTGGAGCAGGGACAGGCCCTGGCCATCATCGGATCCTCCGGCAGCGGGAAGACCACCCTGTTGCGGTGCCTGAACTTTCTGGAAACACCAGACAAGGGGAAGATCCTGGTAAATGGGGAAACCCTCTTTGACGCAGAGGATCCCGCCACCCAGCGGGAGGCGGAGGTGCGCAAGAAGCGGCTCCACTTCGGCCTGGTGTTCCAGTCCTTCAACCTCTTCCCCCAGTACACGGCCCTGCAGAACGTGACCTTGGCGAAGGAGCTCCTGGCCAAGGAGCAGCCGGATTACAAACAGCGCAAGGGGGAACTGCACCGGGAAATCCAGGCGGAAGGCCTGGAGCTGCTGAAAAAGATGGGTCTGGAGGACCGGGCCGGACACTATCCCCACCAGCTCTCCGGCGGCCAGCAGCAGCGGGTGGCTATCGCCCGGGCACTGGCCCTCCATCCGGATATCCTCTGCTTTGACGAGCCCACCTCCGCCTTGGACCCGGAGCTCACCGGCGAGGTGCTGAAGGTGATCCGGGCCCTGGCCGACCAAAAAACCACCATGATCATCGTCACCCACGAGATGGCCTTCGCCCGGGACGTGGCCGACGAGGTGATCTTTATGGACGGCGGCGTCATTGTGGAGCAGGGGCCCGCCAGGCAGGTCATTGAGCATCCCAGCGAGGAGCGGACCCGGCAGTTCCTGGCCCGCTACGCGGAAAATTAGATTTGGCCCACCAGGGGAAAAGGCCGGAGGCATTCCTCCGGCCTTTCTCTTATACTTTCCTGCGGGGAATCAGCAGCAGCCGGTCCGCGGGAATGGCGTTCTCGCTCTCCAGCTGGTTGGCAGCCAAAATGTCCGCCCCTGTGGTGCGGTACTGCTTGGCAATGTCCCAGAGCCGGGTGCCGTTTGCCACCTTCCGCAGCACGATGGAGGGCTGCCTACCCTCTTCCCTGCTCCCCTCCTCTACAGCGGCCTGGGCGACGCAGGCCCTCTGAGAGCGGATCCCGGTGTCGATGGAGAATTCCAGGGTAAATCTGACCTCGATTCCTTCCGGCGCCGGACCGGCCGCCACCTCACCGGGGCAGCAGACCTGGATCGTCGGCTCGCTGCCGTCGCTGATGTCTGTTTCTCCCTTCACCTGGATCTCCTTCTCCGCCATCAGCAGGGCGTCGTTTTCGTCCAGATAGAGCACCTTGATTCGGACAGGCGTCTGCACCCAGGCGCCCGACTCCCCCTTCTGGGCGGTGGAGATACCGCAGGAAACACTGGCGTCCATGACCTGCTTGACCGCGACGGCGGTTTCCAGAACTTCCCGCATATTCTGCTTCCTGCTGTAGGAGCGCAGGTCCTCCAGCAGGGACAGAGTCTGGGGCTCAATAGACAGTTCGTCGGAAATGCTGTAGAGATCCGCCAGGAAATGGAGCGCCCGCTTTTCCAGGATTTCAATGCAGGTGCGGATGTGGAGGGACAGCGTGACGATATGGTCGTCCTCCCGGTCGTTTTCCGAGCCCAGGGTATACTCGTATCCGGCCAGCTGGAAGTTTGCTCTGGCGAAACCGGAATCCTCAGCGGCTGAGGTTTCCAGAATCTGGGAGAACAGGTACTCCTGGCGCAGAGTACCCAGCTCTCCGGAGAGATCCTGGTAGAGGATTTCCGCCTGGATGATCCCCTTCAGCACCAGCTTTCCGCCGATGATGCGGGACTCCGACGGTGAGATGGCCGTCCGGCTGTCCAGAATCTCCCGAATGCCCTTCCGGCTGGCGGAGAGGCTCATCTCCTCCATGTAGGTAAATTCCCGTTCTGCGACCTGGGAAATCACGGTGGTTTCCGCTGTGTCCTCCAGGATCTGCAGCCCCTTGTCGTCAGCATCCGCAGCGGTACACAGCTGGACGGTCTTCTGCTGATAGGCGGTCAGGTGCAGCGTGATATCCGCGCGGATCAAGAGCTTCCTGGGGTTGAGAAGCCGGGAGTCAATGCTGCGCAGCGAGGCGCGGACAGAGTAGACGCCGGAGGACGCGGCCTCCCGGCTGTCGCATGTGCTGTGGTAGGGAATGGAGAGGTGGATAGCGCCCACCTCCCTGCCGGATTCCGGCGCAAACAGCACCGTTGTTTTGATGACGCCATTGACCTCCACGCGGCCGTCGGGACCCAGGTCCTTGTTATGTACCAGGACCGTCCCGGAGGTATCGATAATCCTGGCCACGTCGGCGCAGGAGTCCGGGACAATGGCCTCCTGGGTGGTTTCAAAGGAGATGGGCGTTTCTTCGACCGCCTCATAGGATGTAAAGGTTTCCTTTTTCAATTTCAGTTCCATGATGTCCTCCCCTGTGACGCTTTACTCTACGTCAGCATATGAGAGGCGTACAACCCTCATGCCTGAATTTTAAAAATTTTCCGCAGGATGGTGCCCAGCACCTTCGGTGGCTTGACGATAACGACTTTCATACCATACGCTCCTTATCTTCGTCTGATACACGCCCATCCGCATCCGATGAGCAGGAATGCGATGAGAAAGAGCAGCGCCCCCACCGGGAAAATCGCCGTAATCAAAATCCCCAGGCCAAGCGCCAGAGCGCAGAGTCCCAGGAAGTGACATCCGCCGCGGCCCAACTGATCGCGCCCCCTTTCCTGTGCTTCCCTATCAGTATATACCGGGGCGGGCCGAGGGGTGAGAAACATCCGCCGCTGGAGAAAGGGGCAAAGAAAAAGTAGGAGGCACAGCCTCCTACTTTCTTTGATTCCACTCTTTCAGATCCTTCAGCTCATCCCAGAGCCGCAGATAGCTGGCGTGCCGGCTTGGGGAGATCTGGCCCTCCCTCACCGCCTGCAACACGGCACACCCCTTCTCCCTGGTGTGGCTGCACCCCACAAACCGGCATTGATCCAGGAAGGGGCGAAACTCGAGGAAGCTCTCGGCCAGATGCTCCTTCAGCTCCAGGTCCAGCTCCTCGGAATCAAAGGAGCTGAAGCCCGGGGTGTCCACCACCTGGGCACCGCAGGAGAGCTGATAGAGCTCCACATGCCGGGTGGTGTGGCGACCCCGTCCCAGCTTCTCGCTGATCTCGCCGGTGGAGATGGCGCAGGCAGGGTCCAGGACGTTGAGAATACTGGATTTTCCAACGCCGGAGTTTCCTGTAAAGGCAGAAAGCTTGCCTCGAAGGATCGGGATCAGATCGGCAATTCCCTCCCCTGTTTCCGCGCTGACCGACAGTGCTCGGATTCCGGCCCGCTCATAGATATGCTGCATATCCCCAGGGGAGGCCAGATCCGTCTTGTTGAAGACCACCACGGCCTCGCAGTTTTTCAGGGCGGCAACAGCGGTCATCCGGTCAATCAGGTAGGGGTCTGTCCGGGGAACTGCGGCGGAGGCGATCATCACCATCAGGTCGATGTTGGCCACCGCCGGCCTGGAAAAGGCGTTGCGGCGCTGGCCGATCTCCCAGACCATGCCGCTGCCGTCCTCCAGAAGCCGGACCTCCACCAGATCCCCCACTAAAGGCGAAATCCCGGTTTTCCGGAATTTTCCTCTGGCCCGGCAGCGGAGAACGCTGCCGTCAGAGCGCTGCACATAGTAAAATCCGCTGAGGGCCTTGACAATTCGGTCCATCCTACTGCTGATCCTCCGCGACAGGCTCATCCGGCTCTGCAGGTACCGTGGCGGGGTCCTCCCCGCTGACGGTATCCGGATCGCCGGTGTCCGGATTCTCCCCCTCTTCCCCGCCGTCCGGCGGCTCTGTGGTTTCAGCTGGCCCTGTACTCACGGTCAGGGTGATGGTGCTTCCCTCCATGACGCGGGTGGTGGCCGCGATGTCCTGGTCGCAGATATACTCAGCAGGCCACTCCTCGCTGGGAGCCTCCGTAAAGACCACCATCAAGTTCAGCTTTGCCGCCTCGCTCTCCGCGTTGCCACGGAGCATCCCCACAAAGTTCGGGATGGTCACCGGCTTCAGCTCCTTGCCCAAGCTCACGGTCAGGATGACAGTGTCCCCCTCCTGGATGGGCTCCCCCGCCTTCGGATCCGTAGAGATCACAT
Source organism: uncultured Oscillospiraceae bacterium (assembly GCA_904420435.1). Classification (GTDB taxonomy): domain Bacteria; phylum Bacillota; class Clostridia; order Oscillospirales; family Oscillospiraceae; genus CAJFPI01. Next base: position 31,234 of record CAJFVK010000007.1, on the reverse strand, counting down.
GGCCCTCCTCGTAGTAGTCAGAGTAGGTTTCCGTGTACTCAATATTCAAATTCAGATGCAGATTTTCCAAGAGGAGACGGGCGCTGTTTCGCTCGTAGTCAAGTACGTTGATCATTTCCTCCGTGGGAACTCCCTCGCTGAGGGTTACCTGGATGACAAAGTCGGATTTCTTGGCCCGGTCCGCCGGCGGGTCCTGGTCGATGATCGTCCCCGCCTCCTCCTCGCTGGGCCGGGAGGCGATCACCTCGATGGTAAAGATATCCTTTACCCTGGGGTCCGCCTCCGCCTCTTCAACAGTCATCCCCATCAGATTCGGCACGATTCGCTCCGTCACAGTGTCCCCGGCGAAGCTGTCCAGAATCACGTTGTAGAGGCCGTAGATCAGGACGATCCCCAGGATGACGCCTACCACAGAGATAATCGCCTTCTGCCACATGGGCATCCGTCCCTCCTCCTCATACCGCCGCTCCCGCCGATCTCTGCCCTCATCTCCGCTTCCGCGGCTTCGCCGGTCCTCATAGGGCGCCATATGGCGGATCTCCCGGGCATTGATGGGCTGGGTCGGCTCGTCGATGGCCGCCTCCCCCCGCAGCTCCAGCATATCGTAGTGGAAGTCCACATCCGGATTTTTCCGGAACTCCTCCAGATCCTGGATCATCTCGTCGGCGCTGGCATACCGGTTTTCGATCTGCGGCGCCATGGCCTTCAGGCAGATCATTTCCAACGCCTCCGGGATGTCCGGGCAGATATCCCGGGGATTGAGGGGAGCCGCGGTAAAATGCTGCAACGCGACGGAAACCGGCGTATCCCCCTCGAAGGGGAGCCGGTTGGTCAGCATCTCGTAGAGCACCACGCCGGCGGAGTAGATGTCCGAGCGGGCGTCCACCCGCTCGCCCTTGGCCTGCTCCGGGGAGATATAGTGGACAGATCCCAGGGCCTCCTTGCCGGCCAGGGTCTGCCCCTCCTTGGCGGAGAGATAGGCGATGCCGAAGTCGGCCACCTTCACGCTTCCGTCCCGGAGGATCATGATATTCTGGGGCTTGATGTCCCGGTGGATGATACCTCTGCTGTGGGCGTGGCTCAAGCCCCGCATGACCTGGGTGATGAAATGTAGGGCTTCCCGCCAGTTCAGCCGACCCCTGCGGGCCATATACTGCTTGAGGGTGATCCCGTCAATCAGCTCCATGACGATATATTCCAGATCCCCGCCCCGGGACACGTCGTAGACTGACACAATATTGGGGTGGGAGAGCATGGCAACCGCCTGGGACTCGTCGTGAAATCTCCGCCGGAAATCCGCGTTGTCCGCCAGCTCCGGCTTCAGCACCTTGATGGCGACCAGCCGGTTGAGTCGGTGGCACTTGGCCTTGTAGACCACGGCCATACCGCCCTGGCCGATCACTTCCAGGATTTCATAGCGATTATCCAGCATTCTGCCGATATATCGTTCCACTGCAGCGCCCCCTTTCTCAACATTTCCGCAGCAAAACAGCCGTCACATTGTCGGCGGCTCCGCGGCGCTTGGAGATCTCCAGAAGGCGTGAAAGGGCGCCATCCGGATCGCACTTCTCCTGGATCTCCTGATACATCTCCTGGTCCGTTACGGTGGAAACCAGCCCGTCGGTACAGAGGAGGAGATACTCGCCCTCCTCCATGGATACGGTGTAGCCGTCGCACTGGACCGCGGGCTCCGGCCCCAGGGCACGGGTAATATAGTTTCTCTGGGGGTGTACCCTGGCCTCCGCCTCGGTGATATCGCCGCGGTCCACCAGGGTTTCCACCCAGGAGTGGTCCTTGCTGATCCGTTTGATCTGCCCGGGGCGGATCAGGTAGGCTCTGCTGTCGCCCACGTTGGTGACCACTGCCCCGTCCGCCATGGTGACGGCGGCGACCAGGGTGGTACCCATTCCGCGGTAGGTTTCGTCAGCGGCCATGGCGGAGCGAATGGCGTCGTTGGCGGCTGTAACGGCGGTTGCCGACACCTGGCGGATCTCCTCGGCAGCCGGCTGCTGGGGAAGCGCCTCCTCCACCGTCTGGAGGAAGGTATCCACAGCGATCCTGCTGGCCACGCCGCCGCCGTTGACGCCGCCCATGCCGTCGCAGACCACGCAGACGGCCCGGTCATTATTCTGATCTACACGGATCCCGTAGGCGTCCTGATTTTCCCGGCGCACCAGTCCAATATCCGTTACTGCCCATGTCTGTATCATTGGGGCTCTCCCTTCTGCTGTTCCATCGCCCGGCGCCGGAGCTGCCCGCAGGAGGCGTCAATATCGCCGCCCAGGCTCCGCCGCACCGTTACCGTCAGGCCATGCTGTTCCAGGCGCTTCTGGAAGGCCGCGATCCGCCGGCTGGGCTTCAGTTTGCTCTCCCGCACGTTGTTGAGGGGAATCAGATTGATATGGGCGGGCATCCCCCGGACCTTCTCCGCCAGCAGATCCGCCTGGGCGTCGCTGTCATTCACGCCGTCAATCATGGCGTACTCAAAGGAGATCCGCCGGCCTGTCTTGCGGAAATACCGGTGGCAGGCGGCGAAGAGCTCCTCCACGTCGTAGGCCCGGTTGACGGGCATGATGCCGCTCCTGGTTTCGCTGTCCGGCGCGTGGAGGGAAACCGACAGCGTCAGCTGCAGCTGCAGGTCCCCCAGCCGGTCGATCCCGGGGACCAGGCCGCAGGTGGAGAGAGAAATATGGCGCATGCCGATGTTCATGCCCATGGGGTGGTTTACAAGCTCCAGGAAGCGAAGCACAGCGTCCAGGTTGTCCAGGGGCTCGCCGATGCCCATGAGCACAATATTGGAAACCGGGAGGCCGCTGTCCAGCTGCGCAAACAGCACCTGGTCCAGGATCTCCGACGGCGTCAGGTCCCGCACCTTTCCGCCCACGGTGGAGGCGCAGAAAGCACAGCCCATCCGGCATCCCACCTGGGAGGAAACGCAGACCGTGTTGCCGTGGTGGTAGCGCATGAGGACGGTTTCGATGCAGTTCCCGTCCCCCAGCTCCCAGAGATATTTGACCGTCCCGTCCAGCTTGGAAACCTGCTTCATGGCGATCTTGGGAACGGTAATCCGGCAGGTCCCATCCAGCTTTTCCCGCAGGGACTTGGAGAGATTGCTCATCTCCGCAAAGGAAACCGCCCCCCTATGTAGCCAGGTGAACACCTGCTTGCCCCGGAAGGCCGGCTCCCCCATCCCCTTCAGCAGGTCCCCGATCTCCTCTAGGGTCATGGACTTGATATCAATCATGAATTCTCCTTAGCTTGCAGATATAGAACCCGTCCGTCTGGTGCCGCTGGGGCCACAATGTCAGGTCGCCGCCCGTATCCCCCACGGGGGATGGGAGGGAAAACGGCTCCAGGGTAAACCGGTGGTTTTCCGCCAAAAAGCCGTCCACCACCTGCCGGTTTTCCTCCGGCAGGATGGTACAGGTGGAGTAGACCAGGCAACCGCCGGGCTTCACAGCCTCTGCGGCAGCGGACAGAATTTGCTTTTGAACCGGAGGCAGCCCCGTCAGTTCGGCGGGATCCTTGTACCGGATATCCGGCTTCTTCCGGATGATCCCAAGGCCGGAGCAGGGGACGTCGCAGATCACCACATCCGCCGCCCTCTCCATTGCCTCATCCACCCGGCGGGCGTCCGCCAGGCCGGTCTGGATACAGGTGATCCCCAGCCGCTTGGCGGAGGCCTCTATCAATTTCAGCTTGTGGGGATGGATATCCCGTGAGAGGACCGTCCCCCGATTTTCCATGGCGATGGCCGCGCCAAAGGACTTCCCTCCCGGCGCCGCGCACACATCCAGCACCGTCATGCCGGGCCGGCAGCCCGCCACCAGGGAAACCAGCGCGGCCGCCGCGTCCTGCACGAAAAAGTGCCCCTTCTGAAAAGAGGGCATCTGCTCCAGATTCCCCGTCCCGGACACCTCATAGCAGTCCTCCAGCCAGGGGTGCGGCTCCCAATGAGTGTCCCGCAGCTCCTCCAGCAGCTGCTCACGGCTGCACAGCAGGCGGTTGCGCTGGATGGTCGTAGGGATCGGGGCGTTGTTGGCGGCAAGAAAACGGATGGCCTCCTCCCTTCCCAGAAGGGCGACGCACCGCTCCACCAGCCACTGTGGGTGGCTGAAACGGAGGGACAGGTCCTCCGGCTCCGACAGCCGCTCCCGACTCCGGTCCAGATTGCGCAGAACGGCGTTGATCAGCCCGGCCGCCCTGGCCCGGTGGTGTTTCTTTGCCAGCTCCACTGCGGAGTTCACCGCCGCGCTGACCGGGATCCGGTCCAGCAGCAAAATCTGGCAGGCCCCGATTCTGAGTATATCCAAAACCACCGGTTCCAAATCCGGATTTTTGCAGAGATTTTTGATGTGGTAGTCCAGCAGCATCCGGTTTTGCAGCACCGTATAGGTGATCCGGGCCGCCAGGGCCGCGTCCCGGGGGGAGAGGCCACTTCTGGCCGTCACGGCTTTCAGCGCCCCGTCCGCCCAGGCGTCCGCCTTCCGGCAGGCGGTCAGTACCTCCAGTGCCGCCTCCCGGGCGTCCGCTGCCATCAGTCGCGCCTCCTGCCAGCAAACATCAGGACAAACCGGAGCAGCTGCACAATGCTCATCAGCAGGGCGGCCACATAGGTCATAGCCGCGGCGCTGAGGACCTTTCTCGCTCCGTCGGCCTCCTCATCCATCAAAAGCTGTTGGCCGCGGATGGTCTCCATGGCCCGCCGGGAGGCGTTGAACTCCACTGGCAGGGTAATCAGCTGGAAGAGTGTAGTAAAGGAAAAGAGGATGATCCCCACCAGGAACAGCGGCTCTGAGGTCAGGAGAATCCCGACAATCAGGAGCACAATGCCAAACTGGGATCCCACCTGGGTGACAGGGATAATGGCCGCGCGGACCTGGATGGGGCCGTAGCCCTCCGCGTACTGCACCGCATGACCCGCCTCGTGGGCGGCTACGCCCACAGCGGAGATGGTGGCACTGTCATACACAGAGTCCGACAGGCGGATCACATTGGTCCTGGGGTCGTAGTGGTCCGTCAGATTTCCCCGGACCCGCTCGATCCGCACGTTATAGATCCCGTGGCTGTGCAGCACGGCTTCCGCCGCCTGGGCCCCGGTGAGATAGCGGCTGTTGGTGATCTTGGAATAGCGCTTGAAGCTGCTGTTTACATTGAGCTGCGCATAGACAGTGATAAGCAGCACGGGAAGCAGCACCATCATATAGAACGGATCATAGTAAAAATACATAAAATCTCCCCTTACAGCTGGATCGGGTGACCCAGCAGATAGTCGGCGGCGGACATCCGCTTGCTTCCGGGGCGCTGGAGCTCCCGCACCAGGACTGCGCGTCCATCCCCCGCTGCCACGGCGATGCCGGATTTGCCGGCCCCGATGATGGTTCCGGGCTCAGCTGAGGTGGCGTCGCCCACAGAGGCCCGGTACACCTTTACCCGCTCCCCCTGGAGCTCCATGGTGGCGCAGGGCCAAGGAATCAGCCCTCTAATCTGATTGACGATGGTTTCCGCATTTTTGTTCCAATCAATGGGGGACATTTCTTTTGTCAGCATGGCTGCATAGGGTCCGTCCGCCGGCGGCTGCGGGGTGCGGGTGGCGGTTCCGTCCGCCAAAGCCTTCACCGCCTCCGACAGGGCCTCCGCCCCCAGGATCGCCAGCCGCTCGTAAAGCTGCTGGGCGTCCTCCTCCGGATTGATGGGCGTCTTTTTGACCAGGATGATGTCCCCCGCGTCCAGCTCCACCCCCAGGTGCTGGATGGTGACGCCGGTCTCCCGGTCCCCATTGAGCACCGCCCAGTTGATGGGGGCCGCGCCCCGGTACTTGGGCAGCAGGGACGAGTGGACGTTGATGGCCGCCATGGTGGGAATCCGGAGCAACTCCTCCGGTAGAATCTTCCCATAGGCCGCCACCACCAAAAGCTCCGGCGCCAGGGCGCGCAGCTCCTCCAGCACTGCTTCGTCCCGGATCTTCTCCGGCTGGCGGACGGTCAGGCCGTTGGCCATGGCCAGGGCCTTCACCGGTGTGGGCACCAGCTTCATGCCCCGGTTCTTGGGCCGGTCCGGCTGGGTGTAGACGGCGGCGATGGTATGCCCGTCGTCGATCAGCCGCTGGAGAGAGGGAACGGCAAACTCCGGCGTCCCCATGAAAACGATTCTCATTTCTCCGGCACCTCTTCCTCCACCTCGTAGCCGTTCTCCCTGTAGTAGGCCATCAGCTCCTCCTCGGTGAGGAAGTGGTCGATGTGCTCCACATAGAGGTGGCCGTCCAGGTGCTCCAGCTCGTGGCAGAAGGCCCGGGCGGTCAGCTCCTCGCCCTCCGCCTCAAACCACTCCCCAAACCGGTCTTGGGCCCGGACGCGGACGATGTTGGGCCGGGTAACCATACCGAATTTCCCCGGGACGCTCAGGCAGCCCTCCGGTCCGGTCTGCTCGCCGGCGGTATAGATGATCTCCGGATTGACCAGCTCCAAAATATCGTCCTCATCACTGGCCACCACAACCACCCGGCGGAGGATGCCCACCTGGGGCGCGGCAAGTCCCGCACCGTTGGCCTGGCGCAGCGTGTCCTTCATATCGTCCAGCAAGTCGCCCAGCTTTTGATCAAACTTGGTCACCGGCTTGCAGACTTTTGTTAAAATTTCGTCGCCCTGGAGGACGATCTTTCGAATTGCCATGGTTTTCCTCCTAATCCAGCGGATTGCAGTCGATCGCCAGGCTCATGGCCCGGTTCTCCTTCCGGCTGTAAAATTCCTTCAAGTAATGGGCCAGGATCTCCCTGGTGGCGTGGTCGTTCTTCCCCACCCAGAACAGGCGGTAACGGAAGCGGTTGTTGACCTTCAGCACCGGCGCAGGCGCCGGGCCCAGGATCTCCACCCCCATGTTGGCGGCGGAAGGATAGGCCAGGGCCAGCTTCATCCCGTCCCGCAATCGTACCGCGGCCCGAAGCACCTCCCCCTCCTCAGCGCCTGAGAGGGTCAGGGAGAAGAGGTCCGCAAAGGGCGGGTATCGGCGCAGACGGCGCATCCGGATCTCCGCCTGATAAAAGCCCTCATAGTCCTGGCGGGCGGCGCAGGCGATCACGTCGTTGTCCGGCGTATAGGTCTGGATCACAGCCCGTCCCTGTTTGCTGCCCCGGCCAGCCCGCCCGACCACCTGGGTCAGCAGGCTGAAGGTCCGCTCCGCCGCATGGTAGTTTTCCACGTACAGGGACAGATCTGCCGCTAAAACACCTACCAATGTGACATTTTCAAAATCCAGCCCCTTGGCCACCATCTGGGTGCCAAGGAGAATGGGAATTCTCTCTTTTTCAAACCGGTGCAGGAGTTTTTCGTGGCCGCCGGCCACGGTGTCCGCATCCATCCGCAGGACCTCTGTCCCCGGGAAGAGGCGGTGGAGCTCCTCCTCCACCTTCTGGGTGCCCACCCCCACCGGCTTCATAAGGCCGCCGCACTCGTCACAGGTCTCCTCCGCCCGCTCCGAGTGTCCGCAGTAGTGGCACATCAGCCGGTGGTTCGCGCTGTGGTAGGTCATGGGTACGCTGCAGCGGGGACACTCGGGCACTGCGCCGCACTCCCCGCACAGCAGCATCCGGCTGTTTCCCCGGCGGTTCAGGAACAGAATGCTCTGCTCCCCCCGCTCCAGATTCTGCCGCAGCTGCTCATAGAGCGTGCCGCTGATGATCCCGCTATTACCCTGGCGGAGCTCCTGCCGCAGGTCGGCCAGGATGACCTCAGGCAGCGGCTTTTGATTGTAGCGGTGCTGCAGGGTGAAGAGATGGTACCGGCCGGTCTTGGCGAAGTAGGCGCTCTCCACCGTAGGCGTGGCGGAACCGAGAAGCAGAACCGCGTCGTTCTCCGCGCAGAGATACTTGGCAATATCCCTGGCGTGGTAGCGGGGCAGATTCTCCGACTGATAGCTGTTCTCCTGCTCCTCATCCAGAATCACCAGACCCAGGTTTTCCAGGGGGGCGAATACAGCGCTGCGGGTCCCCAGCACAACGCTCACCTGGCCCCGGCGGATCCGCTTCCACTGGTCATAGCGCTCCGACATGCGGAGAGAGCTGTGAAGCATAACGACTTGATCCCCAAAGTAGGAGGAGAACTTGGCCATCATCTGAGGCGTCAGGGCGATTTCGGGCACCAGGATCATGCCCCGCTTCCCCGACGCCAAAACCTCCTGGAGCAGGCGGATATAGATCAGGGTCTTTCCGCTGCCAGTGACGCCCTGGAGCAGGGCGCAGGCGCTCTTTCCGGAGCGGATCAGCTCCATGATTCCGTCAAAGACCGTCTGCTGCTCGTCGTTCAGCTGGATCGGGGGACCGGGGGAATCCCATCGCGCCTGGGGCACACGGAGATTTTCTTCCTCCTCCATCACCACGAGCCCGGCCTTCTCCAGACTCCGCAGGGTCTGGGAGGAGGCGCCGGTGAAATAGCAGATATCCGCCGACAGAGCGCTGCCCACAGCGCTCAGCAGCTTGAGCACCTCGTAGCGCAGAGGAGCCGCCTTCCGGCGGGCCTCCCCGGCTGCCAACGCCTCCTCCGGCGATACAGCCAGGGTCACCCGGCGCACTTTTTTGTCGCTGAGCCGGCGCAGGGCCGTGGTTTCCGAGGAAACCAGGCCCAGGTCCGCCAGCTCCCGCAGGGCGGCGGTAACGCCGTCCCCACAGCGGTCCTTCAGCGTTTCCAGCTCCGCCTGGCCGCCGCAGGCCACAATCTCTTCGTAGGCCGCCTTAGCTCTCTGCTTGCGCCCCAGCAGCCGGGCCGTTTCCTCCTCAGTCAGCGCCCCGGTTAGATGATAGGTTTCCCGGATCCGGTACCAGAGTCCCGCAGGGAGAATGGTCCGTACCGCGTCGAAGATGGTGCAGAAATACCGCTCCCGCATCCAGAAGGCCAGGCGCATGCCGGCCTGGTCCAGAACAGGGGCGTCATCCAGCACCGCGGTGATCCACTTCAGCTCCGCCGTGCGCTCCCCCTGCCATACGCTGAGCACCAGCGCCTCGACGCTCTTGTTGCCCCTGCCGAAGGGAACCATCAGCCGGACACCTGGGCACACCTTTTCCGCCAGCGCTTCGGGGATCAGATAATCATAGGGCTTGTCAAAGGCATAGGTCGCCGCGGATACGGCGACTCTTGCAAGGGAGAATTGTTCCACGGCGCAGCGCATCCTCTCAGTTGATTTCGCTCTCGTCCTCTCCCGGCTTCTCCTCCCGGATCACCACGTCCGCGGCGGATACGGAGATCTTGCCGTCCGCAACCTCCTGGATGGAGAGGGTTACCGGCTTTTCCGTCAGCTTCTCCCCTGCGTCCTCTGCCTGCTGGGCGATCTGGCGGGCCCGGCGGGCCACCACGTTTACCAGCAGGTAGCGGTTGGGCACATTGGCGGTCAGTTTGTTCATAGCGGGATACAGCATCATAACAGCATCATTCCTTTTCTGTTTAATTTCCGATTGGTTTTTCCTGCTCAGCAGAGCAGGCATCACATGCCGTTGATCAAGGCAATACGCTGGGCGGGGCGGCAGTGCTCGGCGCAGATGATGGCTTGGATCTCCCTTACCGCCTCCTCCACCGTATTGTTGATTACCACATAATTATACCCCTCGGCGTAGGAAAATTCCTCCCTGGCCCGCGCCAGTCTGCTGCGGACCTTCTCCGGGGTTTCCGTGCCGCGGCTGGTCAGCCGGCGCTCCAGCTCCTGCCAGCTGGGCGGGGCGATAAAAATCCGGATGGTGTCCGGGCGCTTTTGATAGACCTGCTCCGCCCCCTGGACCTCGATATCCAGGATCACATCCTCCCCCCGGTCCATGGCCTCGTCCACGTAGCGCTTGGGGGTCCCGTAGAAGTTTCCGATGTACTCCGCATGCTCCAGGAAGGCGTCCTCCTCGATCCAGCGGAGGAACTGCTCCCGGGTGAGGAAATGGTAGTGGACGCCGTCCACCTCACCGGGGCGCGGCGCCCTGGTGGTGGCGGAAACGGAAAAATAGAGATTCTTCTGCTGGGCAAAGAGCGCCTGAATAATGGTGCCCTTCCCCACGCCGGAGGGCCCGGCGATAATAAAGGTCTTCCCTTTCATTTTTCTTCCTCCTCAAGGGTGCTCGGATCCAGCTCCAAACGGGGCGCCAGCTTCTCCAGGGGCAGCCCCGAGAGCACCACATGGTCGCTGTCCATAATGAGCACCGTCCGGGTTTTTCTCCCAAAGGTGGCGTCAATCAGCATGCTCCGGTCCCGGGCCTCCGAAACCATGCGCTTGATCGGGGCGGAATCCGGGCTGACCACCGCGATGATCCGCTGAGCAGATACCAGGTTTCCATATCCGATGTTGATCAGCTTCATACCTGCCCGCTCCCTACTCGATGTTCTGCACCTGCTCCCGGATCTTCTCCACCTCGGCCTTCAGCTCCACTACCCAGCGGGCGATCTCAAGATCGCTGCACTTGGAGCCGATGGTGTTGGACTCCCGGTTGACCTCCTGGATGAGAAAGTCCAGCTTCCGGCCCACAGGCACGTCGCTGCGCAGCATCTCCCGCAGCTGGGAGAGGTGGCTGCGCAGACGGACGGTTTCCTCGTCTACCGCCACCTTGTCGGCAAAAATAGCGGCTTCCGTCAGAATTCTGCTCTCATCGATGCTGGCGGAGGACAAAACCTCCTGCATCCGGTCCAGCAGCTTCTGCCGGTACTCCGCCACCGTCTGGGGGGAGCGCTCCTCCACCTTGCCGGTCAGAGCCTCGATGGTGTCCAGGCGGCCGGCAATATCCGCCGCCAGCTTCTCCCCCTCCGTTGCGCGCATGGCCTGATAGGCGGCCAGAGCCTCCTCCAGAACGCTGCAGATATCGCCGCTGACGGCCTCCAGGTCCTCCTCCGCCTTGGTGACTGTCAGCACGTCCGGCATTCTCGCAAGGCTCAGGGCCGTCACATCCTCCGGAAGGCCGAACTGGTCCTTCAGCGCCCGGATCGCCTGCAGGTACTCCCCCGCCAGGGCGGTGTCCACGCGGACCACAGAGCCCTCCGCCTCCACCGTGTCGATGGTGACGAACACGTCTACCTTTCCCCGGGAAACCGTCTTCTGCACCAGTGCCTTCATGGCGTCCTCCGCGAAGATATAGACCCGGGGCATTTTGATGCTGCAATCCAAATATCGATTGTTGACGCTTCGCACCTCCACTGTGATGTCGCGCCCGTGAAGAGTGCTCCGCGCCCGTCCATAGCCGGTCATGCTTCTGACCATGTTCCTTCCCCCTCGTTATCACAACAGTTTCAGCAAAAACCAATCATCCCGCCGCCCATGCAGAGGTTGCACAGGCAGTAAGCGCAGGCGATCCGTCCGCAGAGATTATTGCCGCAGTCGCTGGTGAACACCTCATAGCCCTCGGGGCGGTAAGCCTGTCCGCTGCTCTGGGCCCGCTCCAAAGCGGAGGCGTATTCCGGGTTCCCAGGGGACAGCTGGCAGGCCGTTTCAAAGCAGCTGATGGCCTGGTCGATCCAGCCCCTCCGGTAGTAGATGGAGCCCCTGAGAAAATACCACTCTCCATTCCGGGTGGAGATGTTGTCCAGCAGGTTCTCCGCAAGGTTGAGATTATTGTTTTGGATAGCCGCCCGCACCTGGTAAAAGGCGGAGCTTCCAGCGCTTCCATAGCCGCTGCCGCTGTATCCGCTGTAGGAGCTGCCCGCGCCCGCGTACGCCCCGCTCCCGCCGGAGCGCTCTGCCGCCCGCTGCTTCTGGATGGTGTCGTAGGCCTCGTTGATCTCCTTCATCTTCTCCTGGGCCAGATCGGCCAGGGGATTGTTGTGGTAGTTGTCCGGGTGGTACTTCCGTGCCAGCGCCCGGTACGCCTTTTTGACCTCCTCGTCCGAGGCAGTGCTGGGAATGTTCAAGATCTTGTAGGGATCGGTCATATCTGCTCCTTTTTGCCGGAAGACGGCTTCCGCCTGCTTCCGGCATGGAATGTACCTTCTAAAACAGCGCTGCCCACACAATACAGCCCCTCGTAAACGGTCGCCTGGATCACCGGGTTCCACATGCCAAAGTCCCAGAGCTCAAAGGCCGCCGCCATCTGTCGGATAGATCCGTCCAGGCTGGCCACCACCCGGCGCCGGGCCTCCTCTGTCAGCGTTCCGTCCTTCAGGGAGAAACGGAGGAGGATCGGGTTATAATTTCCTGTCTTCGCGTCCTTTTTCCGGTCGTCCAGGGCGTCCACCAGGTAGATCCACCGGCCCAGGTGGTACAGCAGATGGGACAGTACCCGGCGCTGCACCGGATCCCCAGCCTCCTCCGCTATCCCCTGCAGGAGGCAGGCAAAGGCGTCGGCCGGCTTGTCCAGCTCCGGGCAGCGCTGCCGCTCCAGCTCCCCAAGATCCTGCAGCTGCCGGCGGATATGCCTGTCCAATTCCGGCCGGAGCGCCGCTGCCTTCCGGAAGGCCGGACGCAGGGCGGCTGCCGCGGAGCGGCAGCCCTGGCGCTTGGGGAAGCTGCTGTCCCCCACCTCGTCCAAAAGCTTATAGTAGGTGAGAAGGACGCTGCAGTCCGCCGCGGTTTCCAGCGCGCCGTTGGGCTCCGCCGCCGGTTTGCCCCGCAGGGGGCTGGAGATACAGCGCTTTTTCCGGCAGGAAACCGGCCCAGACAGCAGAGCCGCGAGAAAGGTAAAGTCAAAATTCAGGATCATCCTGCAAGCAGGGCCATACCGCTGCCCAAGCAGGTGGCAAAGGCCGCAGTACAGAGCATTATACTGCCGCCGCTCCTCCTCCGTCAAGCGGGCCAGAGAGGGACGCACATAGCCGAACATCGCTATAGCTTCCGGACGATCTCAAACTGAAAGTCCGCCCGCTTCCTGGTCCGCCGGTCGTACAGGACAGCCGGCAGCACGCCGAGGGCCGTCACCAGGATCGCCACAGCGCAGTGGACGGCCACATGGTAGCCGCCGCCGGCCCTGGCCAGGGCATCTCCCAGGAAGTACCCCACCAGGAACATTGCCACCGGAAGGAGATAGACCAAAGCCGCCATCCCCAGCAGCTTCCGGTTGTCGCTGCGGACCTCCACCCGGTCGCCGGGACGGACGCCCACCCGGTCCACCGCCTGGACCTCCAGATGTCCGGCCTGGACGCCGCAGCCGGGGCATTTTTCGCAGTCGTGCCCGCAGGCGGTCTGCCTGGCCACGGAGAGCAGCACCATGCCGCCCTCCAGCCGCCGCTCTACAGTTCCTGTCTGGGTCATGCTTTCACCTCTATGAGCTGATCTGAATGGTTATCTGATAGGTGCCCACCGCGCCGGTATTCTCCGCGCCGTCCACATACACGGTGGCCGGCACCGCGTAGTTGCCGTTGGCGGAGGACACGTCGGTCAGGTCCCCCACTACCCGGATATTCACCTCTGACAGGGCGTCCAGCTCCTCCGCCGGGCCCCGGAGGGTCACATCCACCTCCTGGGTCACGATGCTGACCTCCCGCCCCTCCGGCGCGTGGATATAGCTGATGGCCGTGGTGGTGTAGGTCCGGGTTTCCACCCCCACAAAGCTGATGGTCACCTGGGCGGAGGTCTGGCCGGAGAGGTTGGTGGCTCCGGAGGGGATGGGGATGGACACGGTGTAGGTGACGTTCTGGGTCAGGCTGCTGATATCCACCCGCTGCAGCAGGATCCGCTCCAGCCCCGCAAGACTGGACTCCTCGCCGGCAACCGTAATCGTGCTGGGGCTGATGGTATAGGCGATGTCATCTCTGGTGGAGCCAGGGGACTCCACAAACTCCAGGTCCAGATCCAGCTCCTTAATCACAAGGATCGGAACCGTCACCCGGACGGTATCTACATCGCAGCGGATATCCGAGCTGTCCACCACATTGCCGTTAAAGTCGATGAGCTGGAAGGATACCGACTCCTCGATGGTTTCCGTGGTGCCGCTGAGATCCACCGTAACCAGGGCGTGGCTGATGTTGCTTACGGCGACCTGCTCCCCGCTGATCTCGATGGTGTCCGTGTCAAAGGCCATCTCGCCGGCCAGATAGCCGTCCGCCGGCGTTCCGGTCCGTTCCCCCTGGACGGTAATGGACTTCTTGTAGAGCTCCACCACATTGACCGTCACCCGGTAGGCGCTGGCGGAAACCTGTTCCACATTGTTTTCGTGAATGCTGTCGGGATAAATAACCTCGTAGGTCAGAGAGTGCTGGCCGGTGGAGGTAATCCCGGAGAGGTCCGCACGGATTCGGATGTCGCTTCCGTTCCCCAGAGCGGCCAGTGTGCTCCGCTGGCCGCTGATCACCAGATTGATGGTGGCGTCATCCCCGTCCGAGATCATCAGCCCCCGCTCCATCAGCGCGTCCTCACCAACAAATTCCACCGGGATGCCATAGACATTCAGCGTCGTAATGGTCGGGTCAATGTTCTCCACATACAGCCAGAGAAATACCGCGCAGAGGATGGAGAGGATGACGAGGAAGGTCTTGCTGTTCTTGAAATCACTCATCTTTCTCCCCATCCTTCTTCTTTCTGCTCAGCCGCTCCCGCAGATTGAGCTTATGCTTCTCCTTTGGGGCATCTTCCTTGGGCAACAGCTCGTTCTCCAGCAGCAGCTGCAGGGTGTCCACCGCCAGGTGGCGCTTGAGCATGCCGCCCACGGCCACCGATATGGTGCCGGTTTCCTCGGATACCAGAACCACCACTGCGTCGGAATTTTCGCTCATGCCGATGCCGGCCCTGTGCCGCATACCCAAGTCCCGGCTCAGGTTTACGTTTCTGGACAGGGGGAGCATGCAGCCGGCGCCCAGCACGCGCCCCTCCCGCATAATCAGGGCTCCATCGTGCATAGGCGCCTTGACAAAAAAGATATTTTTCAGCAGCTCCGGAGAGGGAATGGCGTCCAGCCGGGTGCCGCTGCGCAGCACGTCGTCCAGCAGGATTTTCCGCTCAAACACGATCAGCGCCCCAGTGCGGCTCTTGCTCATATCCGCGCAGGCCGACGCGGTCACCCGGATCGCGTTCTCCAGGTCGCTGGTCTGCTGTCCCTTGTTGAACACGCTCAGGAAGGAGAACCTGCTGCCGCCCACCTGCTCCAGGATCCGCCGGATCTCCGGCTGGAACAGGATAATGAGGGCCAGGACGCCCCATTCCACCAGCTTGCCCAGGACAAAGTTCAGCGTGTTTAGGTGCAGCCAGCTGGACACCATCAGGGCAAGGATAATAAACAGCACACCCTTTAGGAGCTTTCCCGAGCTGGTGCGCTTGACCAGCGACAGCAGCTGGTAAATCAGAAACGACAGAATCGCGATATCCAGCAGATCGGTGAATTCCATCATCAGCAGATAGCGATAGAACCACTCCAGCCTCTCCAGCACTACTTCCATAGCATGCCCCTCATTCCCTGCTCTTCCTTAGAAGTCTACATAGATATTTTCATTTTAGCTTACCTGGTAAAAAAAAGCAAGGAATACCCGCTGTCAAATTTTATCATTTTGTAAATTTTTTCACAGCCGCCGCCAGCGCCTCCACCTCCCTTCCGCTGTTGAAGGCGGACGCGGAAAATCGGATCGTCCCGGTGTCCACTGTGCCGGCGGTCCGGTGGGCGAAGGGGGCGCAGTGGTAGCCGGCGCGCAGAGCAAAACCCGCGCCGCCCAGCTGCTCGCAGAACGCCCCCACATCCTGCCCTCTGGGGATAAAGGAGAGCACGCCGGCCTGGAGCTCCGGATCGTCGGAAGAAAAAATTTCGATGTTCTTCTCCTCCCGCAGCGCCCCGGCAAGCTGCTGCTTGAGCCGATAGGCGTGGCGGCTGATTTCTTCCACCCCCAGCTTCCGCACAAACTGTACGCCGGCTAGAAGCCCCGCCACGCCGGGGACGTTGTGGGTGCCGGCCTCCAGCCGGTCCGGCAGGAATTCCGGCATCTCCTGTTCCAGGGAGTTGCTGCCGGTACCTCCCCGCAGCAGGGGCAGCGCGTCCCCTCTGCAGATCAGAACGCCGGTTCCCTGGGGGCCGTAGAGCCCCTTGTGCCCCGGCATGGCGATGAAGTCGGCCTGGAGCACCCGCTGGTCCACCGGCAGGCTCCCGGCGGACTGGGAGGCGTCCAGGATCAGCGGCACCTTCCGGCTGCGGCAGATCTCCGCGATCTCCCGGACCGGGAGAATATAGCCGAAGACATTGGAAACGTGGGTACAGATCACCGCGTCCGTTTCTGGCGTGACCAGCCGGTCGAAGCCCTCCAGCATGGCCTGGGGCTGGAAGAGCGGCGTGTTGACCACATGGATGGAGAGGTTCTCCACTGCGTGCAGGGGTCTTGTGACCGCGTTGTGCTCATAGCCGGAAATCACCACCCGTCCGCCCGGCTTCACCAGGGAGTGGATGGCGGCGTTCAGCGCGTGGGTGGCATTGCTGGTAAACACGATCCCCTCTGGGTCTTCCGCGCCGAACAGCTCTGCCAGCTCCATGCGGCAGCGAAGGAGGGTTTCCGACGCCATTCCGGCGCTGGCGTAGTTGCCCCGCCCGGGAGAGCTCATGGTTCCCATGGCGCGGACCACCGCCTCCACAACGGATTTTGGCTTTTGAAAGGTTGTTGCAGCTGCGTCAAAATAGATCATAATTGGCAACCTCCATGGGTTTCCCGCACAAAAGGAGCGACGAATCTCCGAGAGCGAAGACGTTCGGCATCTGCCGCGGGTTCCGCTTTTGCGGCAAGCGGCCGGCCGTAATGTCGTTATGCGAAACCGCCGGCGGCGGTCAGTGGAGCTCGCTGAGGCCCCGGCTGTCCTCCAGGAACCACTTGACAGGTCGGATAGGCGAGGCTTGGAGCAGGCGGGCGGCCTGGGCATAGTCGCTCTCCCGGATGCGGACCACATATCCGCACCCCCGCCGAGAGAGGCCCGCCGGCGCGCGGTAGATCTGGCAGGAGATCCCGGCGTTATGCAGGAGCAGCCTGGCCCGCTGGGCCTGGGTAACGGACCGGCAAAGGATCAGGTAATGGTTCAAGAAACACTTCCCCCCTCTCAGGTTATCCTATGAGCGCTGTGGAGAAAGGTGCCTTCCCACAGCTGGCGGCCCCGGACCCCTTCCCGGCGCAAGACGGCTGCCGAGCCCTGTCTATCCGGCGGCCGGAGGGTATGCTGCACAATAGCGTGCAGCTGGGTGACGCTTCTGTTCACCCTTCCGCGCTCCTTGAAAATCCGGTAAAATAGCGCCATAAAAATACAAAGGGGGACAAAATATGAACATCCAATCAAAAAACAATTTTCTATGGTTCCGCGATAAAGAGGACCGCCGCCGGGCTCTGCGGGTTTCCGTAGGGCTGGACGGGAAGCTCCGCCTGGGGAAGCCCCTGCGCCAGCTGCTTCCCGCGTACATTCTGGTGGGATTTGATCCCAGGGCAAAAGCGCTGGCCATCGCGGACGGCCATGGCGCCGGAATCGGCTGGCCGAAATGCGGTACGCTGACGCTGCAGGCGCTGTCGGCCCAGATATCCTCCACCGGTCTGCGGCTCCCTGTATCCTTCCATCTGACGCGGGACGAGCAGACCGGATATTTTCTGGGACGTGTGATTCCCCGCGGGCTCAGAGGCGGCGAAGCAGGGGGCCAATACGATATGGAGCAGCTGATGGTGCTCTACCAGCACATTCTGGAAAAGGCGGTCCACAGCTAGGCGAAATCGATGCCTCTTTCCGAGCGGAGGGCCTGTGCAATGGAAGCCTTTTGCTGCGCCGCCCAGTCCTATCGCCCCAGCTATGGAGATCTGGAGGGCTATCTGGCGGAACAAGTTCAAAAGAAGCTGCTTCAGGAGAACAGACCGTACGTCGCCGCCTACCGGGACCGCTCCCTGGACCAGCCCCTTCGCCAGGAGGAGGGCGAGTCCTTCTGCCTGTATGACACGTCATCCGCCGCCTGCGCCGGCGGGATCGATGAGCTGGAAGATCGGATCATGCTGGAGCAGTTCCTCAAAAGCATCTCTCATCAGGAGAGGACGCTGTTTCAACTGCTGCGGCAGGGCGATTCCCTCGCTGGCATTGCCGGCGAGCTGGGGACCAGTGAGAGTGATCTTGTCCGTTTGGCAAGGCAGATCGGCCGGAAGCGCCGCAGCTTCTATGGGGAAGAATAAAAAAACATGGCGTTAAGTCTTTCAAGTGAAATCACTTTACTGTAATTGCAAAGGAAGGTCCCGCCTGCCAAATCGGCAGGCGGGACCTTCCCCCCAATACTGTTTCTTGATCGATCGTTATTGGCACAGCAGGCAAACCGCATGGGCGGATATGCCCTCCCCCGCGCCGGTAAAGCCCAGATGCTCCTCTGTTGTAGCCTTTATATTCACGTCCGCCTGGTCCATTTCCAGATCCTCGGCGATGCGCGCCGCCATCTGGGGGAGGTAGGGCGCCAGCTTCGGCGCCTGGGCAATGACGGTTGCGTCGATATTGCCTACCCCATAGCCCTTTTCCCGAATCAGAGTCTTAACCCGCCGCAGAAGGACCCGGCTGTCCGCACCCCGGTAGGCCTCGTCGGTATCCGGGAACTGGTGCCCAATATCTGGAAGACCCGCAGCCCCCAGGAGGGCATCCATGACTGCATGGAGAAGCACATCCGCGTCGGAATGGCCCAGAAGGCCATATGTCCAGGGAATTTCGACGCCGCCCAGGATCAACGGCCGCCCGGCAACCAGCCGGTGGACGTCATATCCATGCCCGATCCGCAGCCGCATTTCCTACGCCCCTCTCCTCTCCAAGATCGCCTCGGCCAGAGCCAGATCCTCTGGCGTGGTGATCTTGATGTTTTCGTAGCTGCCTTCTGTCAGGTAAACTTCCTTGCCAAGCCGCTCCACAGCGGAGCAGTCGTCCGTAACAGTGGTACCCGCGTCTTTTGCCGCCTGGAGTGCGGCGCTGAGCAGGGAACGGTCGAATACCTGGGGAGTCTGGACAGAAAAGAGCTTGCTGCGGTCCGGCGTTTCCAGGACGATGCCGTTTTCCGCCACCTTGATCGTATCTTTCACCGGCACGGCGGGCGCAGCGGCATAGGCCTCCTGCGCCTTCTCGATGGTCCGGTCAATGATCTCCCGGGTGACAAGGGGGCGGGCCCCGTCGTGGACGGCTACCAGTTGGGACTGATCGCTGCACTCCAGCAGAGCCGCCATCACAGATTCCAGCCTGGTGGCGCCGCCGACTACAATTTTCAACGGCTTTTCCAGGCCGTAAGCCTTGCACAGATCCGCGGCGGCCAGCAGGTCCTCCTCCCGGACGGCGATGACGATCTCATCCACCAGAGGGGATCCCGCCAGAGCCAGGACAGAACGGGCCAGCACCGGCATCCCCCCCACAGAGGCAAACAGCTTATTCTCCCCGCCCATCCGGCTGGAGGAGCCGCCCGCAGCCAAAATAGCGCTGCAAAAGGGCCGCCGCTCCTCCGGACCGGCAAAAAGCCTCTTCAAAAATCCCAGCATTTACGCACCTTCACCCAGCATGGTTTCGTTGACCCGGCACTCGATCTCCTGGTAGGGCTTCCCCTTTGCCAGGACCATTTCTGAAATAAAAATCTGCTTGGCGTTGTGGAGCATCTTGCGCTCTCCCGTGGAGAGCCCCCGCTCCGCCTCCCGCAGCATCAGGCATTTGATCACCCTGGCAACCTCATAGAGGTCGCCGCTCTTCAGCCGCTCCAAATTCTCCCGATAGCGCTTGTTCCAGTTTGTGGTGACGTCGATCTTCAGCTCCCGCAGCGAATTGATCACGCAGTCCGCACGGTCCTCGTCAATTACAGCCCGCAGCCCAACCAGTTCGCTGTTCGCCGTTGGAATCTTCAGCACCAGGCCATTGATAGGCATGCGGAACACATAGTAATCCTGTACTTTTCCGTTGATCTTTTCCTGGACAATGCTGTCGATCACCCCAGCGCCGTGCATCGGGTGAACGACCTTGTCACCTATCTGAAACATACGCCCTCCTTTGCCGCTTTAATACACTTTTCCAACACTTCTCCTTTTCCATTGTATCGCAATATGGCAGGCAATGCAAGGAGATATTCCCCATTTTCCCCATTTTTTACAAACCTTAGAAGAAAATAAGGCGAATTATTCCTTCCAAAATCTGGGATTCTGCACCGGGGCACACTTTTTGCCGGCGGCTCTGCGCCGGCCGGCTGGCCCCGGCATATGCCAACGCTCCAAGCGGCGTGAAAAAAGCAGAGGCGGTAAATCCGCCTCTGCTTTTCACGAGTGTTCTGAAATTCCCTTTACTCAGCCTCTTCCTCGGCTGCCTCCTCCGCAACAGGCGCGGTGAGCAGGGCGCGGATGGACAGGGAGATCTTCTTCTTGTCTTCATCCACCTCGATGATCTTGGCATCCACCATCTCGCCCTCAGACAGGCAGTCGGCGGGGCTGTCGATCCGGCGGTCCGCAATCTGGGAGATATGGATCAGGCCGTCCACGCCGGGCACCACCTCGGCGAAAGCGCCGAAGCTCATCAACTTGACGATCTTGACCTTGGCCACGTCGCCCACCTTGTAGGTCGCCATGAAGTTCTCCCAGGGGTTGACGGAGCGGTCCTTCACGCCCAGAGAGATCTTCTTCTTTTCCTTATCAAAGGAAATCACGTACACATCCAGGGTGTCGCCCACATTGACGACCTCGCTGGGATGCTTGATGCGGCTCCAGGACAGGTCGGAGATATGTACCATCCCGTCCACGCCGCCGATATCCACGAACACGCCATAGCTGGTCATGGACTTCACCGTGCCGGTGTAATGCTTGCCGACCTCGATGCCCTCCCACACGGCGGCAGCGGCGGCAGCCCGGGCCTCCTGCTGGACGGCGCGGATGGAGCCCACCACGCGGCGACGGGCACGGTTCACCTCTGTGATGCGCAGCTGCACCTTCTGCTTGATCAGCTGGCTCAGATCAGCCCCGCGGGGCAGACCGGACTGGGAGGCGGGGACAAACACCCGCACGCCCTTGATATAGACCACGATGCCGCCCTTGTTCTCCTCGGACACGACGCCCTCCATGACGGTCTTGTCCTCAACGGCGCTCTCCAGAACATCCCAGATCTTGTTGGCGTCCAGGCGCTTCTTGGACAGGGTGGCGTAGCCCTCCACGTCGTTGACGCGGATCACATACAGCTCCACCTCGTCGCCGATCTTCACAACATCCTCGGGCTTTGCGTTGGGATCATCACTCAGCTGATCCACAGGGATGTAGCCGGCCTGCTTGCAGCCAAGGTCTACATGAACTTCTGTGGGGGTAATGGCCGTCACGACACCAGTAACCTTGTCTCCTGTATTCAAAGTATTGGTATACTTTTCAAACATTTCGGCAAAATTTTCCGTACCCTCATTCATGATTTTTTCTTCACTCATCGTCTTGTTGACCTCCTTTATGATGCTCGCAGGCGCAGAAGCTCCCGCCGTCAGCCCGGCAACCCGGCAGCCAGCCAGCTTGTCCGGCGTCAGCTCACCCGGCTGCTCCACAAGCAGGACCCGGGCACACTTCTCCCGACACAGCTGAACCAAGTGCCTGGTATTGGCGCTTTGGCGGTCGCCCACTACAACCATCACATCCACCCGGCTGGCAATCTCCGCTGCCTCCGACTGGCGCTTATGCGTAGCATTACATATTGTATCAAACTTTTTTACGTTTGTACACTGTTTTTTTATGATTTCACAAGAACTTTCCCAAATTTTCCGCAGCTGCGTGGTCTGCGCCGCCATCGTGATCGGCATTTCCGACCGATCCGGACCGCTTTCCAGCCAAAGCGACACCTCTTCCGGGGAAGAAAATACCAGTACCTCCCTCCCCCACCCGCAGATCCCCCGGACCTCCGGGTGGTTGGGATCGCCGATCAGGATCATCTGCCGCCCCTCCGCGGCCGCATCCCGGGCAATTTCCTGGATACGCCGGACATGGGGACAGGTTCCGTCCAAAATCTCTGCACCGATTCTCTCCAGGATCCGGTAGGTCTGCTCCCCCTCCCCGTGGGCGCGGATCAGCACCCGCTCTCCGGGCCGCGCCTCCTCCGGCGAGGCGATCAGCCGGGCGCCTGCGCTGAGAAGGCCGTCGATGACAGCTGCGTTGTGGATCACGGGTCCCAGCATGGCCAGCCCCTGGCCGGCCCACTGCTCCGCCAGCTCCACAGCCCGGCGGACGCCGTAGCAGAAGCCGGCGGATTTGGCAAGGATCACTTCCATGGTTTCCCCTCACTTCTTCAGGGCGTAAATCCGGCGGAGCAGCTCCTCGGCGAACTGGTGGTTCTCCTCCGCCGTGGGCCGCCTCCCCTCCCACTGGGGCATGTAGGGCTCGCCAAAGACTACCCGGGAGCGCCGGAAAAACTTGTGCTTCTCCCCGCAGTAGATAGGGACCATGGGCACGCCGGTGCGGGTGGCGAACATTACCGCGCCGCCTTTGGCGGAGGCGTCTCCCTCGCTCTGCACCCGGGTCCCCTCCGGGAAGAGGAGCAGCTTATCCCCCTCCTGCAGGCACTTCATGGCGGTTTTCATCGCCTGCACGTCGCTTCCCTCCCGGTCCACCGGAAAGGCCCCCACTTTCCGAAGGAACCAGCGGAGCGCGGGATTTTGGAACAGCTCCTTCTTCGCCATAAACCGTGGCCCGCCGGTTTTTGGCAGGGCCACGGCGATCATGACCGGGTCCAGCGCGTGGTTATGGTTGGAGCAAAGAACGGCGCCGCCCTCTGGCAGGCGCTCCAGCCCCTCCACGCGGAAGGGGAACAGCAGCCGGAAGATCGGCTTGATGATGGTATAGGCCACCCGGTAAAAACGACTGTTCATAGGCGCTCCTCAATGGTACGCAGCAAAAGCTGAAAGCTCTGCTCAAAGGTATTGCCGGTGGTGTCCAGGACCACTGCGTCCTCCGCCGGGCGGAGGGGGGCGGCGGAGCGGTGGGAGTCGTTGTAGTCCCTCTCCCGGATCTCCGTGAGCAGCTTGTTGTAGTCCTGGGGCGTTCCCCGCTCCTTCAGCTCCAGATACCGCCGCATGGCCCGGTCCTCCGGGGTGGCGGTCAGGAAAATTTTCACATCCGCCCCTGGCAGCACCACGGTGCCAATATCCCGCCCATCCATAATCACATCGTGAGTCCGGGCCATGGAGCGCTGGGTTTCCATCAGAAAGTCCCGCACCGCCGGGATAGCGGACACGCGGGAGGCATACATGGAGATCTCCGGCAGGCGGATCTCCCGGGTGACGTCCCTCCCGTTGATGGACATATGCTGCAGTCCATCCCCATCATAGGAAATTTCCAGGGAAATCTCCGGCAGGAGCTTCATCACCGCCTCCCAGTCGGAGGGGGCCACTCCCTTTGAAAAGGCAAAGTAGCCCACGCTGCGGTAAATTGCCCCGGTATCCACATACCGGAAGCCCAGCTTCCTTGCCACCGCCCGGGCCAATGTGCTCTTTCCCGCTCCGGAGGGGCCGTCGATGGCCACCGCCCGCTTCTTCTCTCCCATACGTTTTCTCACCTTTCTTTTTTCTCCGCGGCGTGCCACGCCGCATTCTGTCCCGCCACATAGCCGGTGGACCAGGCGATCTGCAGATTGAATCCGCCGGTATAGCCGTCCACATCCAGCACCTCCCCGGCAAAGTACAGGCCTTCCGCGCGTTTGGAAGCCATGGTGGAGGGTTCCACCTCCCCCACCCTCACACCACCGGAGGTGACGATGGCCTCCGCCACCGGGCGCGGTCCTGTAACGGCAACCGGAAAATGCTTCAGCAGATGCAGCAGCTCCCGCCGCTGCTCCCTGGTGACGGAGTGGACCTTGCTGTGGGGATCCACGCCGGTCAGGGATATGTAGACCGGGATCAGCTTTTTCGGCAGCAGCTCGTCCAGCCCGTTGATCAGGTCGCTGTTGTGGTGCTTCTCAAAGTCGGACAGCAGCCGCCGGTCCAAAGTCTGCTCGTCCAGCGCCGGCTTGAGATCAATCTCCAGGCGGTAGGTCTTCTTCCCGAACTGCCGCATATGGGCCGAGGCGGACAGGACCAGGGGCCCGCTGACGCCGAAGTGGGTAAAGAGCATCTCGCCGAAATCGGAATAGATCTTCTTCTCATTCTCAAAAACCGTCAGCTCCACGTTCCGAAGGCTCAGCCCCTGGAGCTGAGCGCAGACGGTCCCCTCCGCCTCCAGGGGCACCAAGGAGCCTCTGGGTGGAATGACGGTGTGGCCCGCCTCCCTGGCCAAGCGGTAGCCGTCGCCGGTGCTGCCGGTCAGAGGATAGGATACGCCGCCGGTGGCGACCACCACCGCGGCCGCGGCATATGTACCCGCCGCGCCACGAAGCCCGGTCACCCGGCCATCCGCCTGCAAGAGCCCCTCCACCCGGTCGCGGAGCCAGCGGACGCGAAGCTCCCTCATCCGCCGCTCCAGGGCGGCGCTGACGTCAAAGGCCCGGTCGGACTGGGGAAACACCCGGTTTCCCCGCTCGGTCTTCAGCGGTACTCCCAGATTCTCGAAAAAAGCCATGGTATCCTGGCTGTCAAACTGGGAAAAGGCGCTGTAAAGGAATTTTCCGTTACAGGGAATATGGGCCAGCAAATCCTCCCGGGAGCAGTTGTTGGTCAGGTTGCAGCGGCCCTTCCCCGTGATATTGAGCTTTTTCCCCAGGCGCCCGTTGGGCTCCAAAAGCCCCACCGACACCCCCTGCTCCGCCGCGGCGATGGCGGCCATCATGCCGGCGGCGCCGCCGCCGGCGATCAGAACGTCAAACTCAGTCCTCATCGGAATCTCCAAACACCCCGTACTCCCCCCAGATCTTCTCCAGGCTTCCGAAAATCTGGGAAATATCCGCGTTTTTCCGCTGCCCCGCCGCCACGATCAGCGCGTTCAGCAGGCTGAAGGGCGCCACCAGGGAGTCCACGAAGGAGATCATATCGCTGCGGACCGTCAGCGCAGCCGAGGCCATATCGTAGAGGGGGGAGCTGGGCCCGTCGGTTACGGCGATGATCCGCGCTCCCCGGTCCACGGCGAAGCGCACCCCTTTTACGGTGGCGTTGGAATACCGGGGGAAGCAGATGCCCACCAGTACATCCTCCGGCCCGATCCGGAAGATCCGCTCCAGCACATCGCCGGTGCCGCCGCTGCTCACCAGTGTCACATTGTCAAAAATCAGGTGGAAGTAGAAGTTGAGATAGCCCGCCAGAAAGGAGCTGGACCGGAGGCCCAGGATGTAAATATGCCTGGCGGACATGAGCTCATCCACCGCCAGTGCGAAGTCGGAGCGGCTCACCTCCTCCACCGCCTGGCGGATCTTCTCCATGTCCGCCTGGAGCACGGATGCGATCAGGTCCGGGCCGGAGAACCGGCCGCTGGAGGCCTTGATCCGCTGCACAGAGGTGAGCCGGCTGCGGATCATCTCCTGCAGGGCCTTCTGCATGGCAGGATATCCGGGAAATCCCAGCTCCGCCGCGAACCGGACCACCGTGGACTCGCTGACGCCCACAAGGCTCCCCAGCTTGCTGGCCGTCATAAAAGCGGCCTTGTCGTAATTCTCCAAAATGTAGCTGGCGATCCGCCGCTGCCCTTTGGAGAAGCCCGACATGCTGTTTTCAATCATATGCAGTACATTGCGCTGCACCGCTCTCTCCCCTTTCCGAACCAAGCGTTCAAAGGCATTTGCGACCCGTTTCCTACGGCTGCCTGCTTATTTCCGCTTCAGCGCCGCGACTTCCTCCTCCGTCAGATACCGCCACTGCCCCTCCGGCAGGTCCCCCAGGGGCAGGCCGTGCTCCGCCACCCGGCAGAGGCGCTCCACCGTGAGCCCCGCCTTCCGGCACATCCGGCGGATCTGCCGCTTGCGGCCCTCGTGGATGGTGATTTCCAGCTCTGCCCTGTTCCCATTTCTCCGGAGCAGGCGGACCAGAGCCGGAGAGATCCGTTCCCCCTCCAAATCTGTGATGGAGGAGAGGACAGGAACGCTCTCCTCCCGGAAGCCGGACACCTGCACATGGTACACCTTATCCGCCAGCTTGCTGGGGTGGAGGATGCGCTGGGTGAATTCCCCGTCGTTGGTCAGCAGGAGCAGCCCCTGGGAGTCCACGTCCAGCCGGCCCACCGGATATACCCGCGCCCCGCACCCGGCCACCAGCTCCGTCACCAGGCGGCTGGCATGGGGATCGGACAGGGAGCAGGTGTAGCCCCGGGGCTTGTTGAGCATCAGATAGCAGGGCGCCGCCCGCCCCGGCAGGGGGGCGCCGTCCACCCGGATGCTGTCCCGCTCCGGATCGGCCCGGTCCCCCAGAGCGGCTGGGTGGCCGTTGACCTCCACCCGTCCGGCGGCGATCCACTCCTCCGCTGTCCGGCGGGAGCAGAGCCCCGCCCCGGCGATGATTTTTTGCAGCCGCTCCTCCATCCGTGTCCCCTCTCTGTTCCGGCGGGGCTCTGCCCCGCAAAGCACCGGGCTCCCCGCAGGAGCCCGGCGCGGTCTGTATCCGCTTATCCCGCCGGGCGGCGCATCTCCATGGCGAGGTCCTCCCCGCAGAGGATCTCCGTCCGCCCGATCTCCTCCCCGTTCAGACGCATCACCGCCTCCCCCACCACAGTTCCGGCCGGCAGAGGCGCCGTCAGCACCGGATAAAACGTCAGGGAAATGGTGGGCTTCTCCCCCTCCGCCAAGGGATAGGATATCTCCTGTGCCGCCGTCAGAACCGCTGTGGGCTGCTTTCCCAGCCTGACAACCGCCTCGCCCAGGGGCTGCCCCGCCGACAGGCATGCTGTCCGCGGGAAGGAAGAGAAACCGTAATCCAACAGGTTTTTGTGGTCCTGCCAGTCGTTTCCGTCCCGCAGGGTGACGACGATCAGGGTCTGGCCGTTCCGTCTGGCGGCGGAAACCAAGGTCCTGCCCGCCGCCTGGGTATAGCCGGTTTTGACGCCGATGCAGCCGTCGTAGCTGGCCAGGAGCTTATTGTGGTTGGTCAGCGTCCGCTCTCCGATGGTAATGGAGCGGGTGGACACGATCCGCACGAAGGCCTCGCTGTTCAGGGCGTAAGCCGTCAGCTTCGCCAGGTCCTCCGCGCTGGAGTAGTGATCCTCGGCGTCCAGGCCGTTGGGGTTGGCGAAGGAGGTGTTTTCAAGGCCCAGCTCCTCCGCCTTCCGGTTCATCTCCGCCACAAACCTCTCCACAGAGCCGCTAACGCAGTGGGCCACCGCCAGGGCGGCGTCATTGCCGGAGGCCAGCATCAGACCGTAGAGCAGCTCCTCCAGCGTCACCGTTTCCCCCACCGCCAGGTACATGGAGGAGCCCTCGGCCATGTCCTCTTCCCCAACGGTGTATTCCGCCTCCAGCTGTCCCTGCTCCAGGGCCACCAGGGCGGTCATGATCTTGGTGGTGCTGGCGATGAGCATCCGCTCCTGGGCCCGGTGGGCGTAGAGAATCCGCCCGGACTCCGCGTCCATCAGCACAGCGGCGGAGGCGGAGGTCCCCACCGCCTGGACCGGGGCGGAAAGCACCAGCGTCAGAGAGCAAAGCAGCAGAGCGAATCGGCGCAGCATACCATCACCATCTTCTTTCCGAGAGATATGGATAGTTTGCTGCTCTCCCGGTCAAAACATCCCCGGAAGGTTCTGCTAAAAAGTTTCCTCTTCCGCCTTCTCCTCCTTCTCCTTGCGGAGGAAGGCGGACACCTTGTCCACCAGATCCGGGACCATCTCCACCACCCGGTCCACCGTGGACGTAGCCGGCACCGCCACCGGCAGGACCCGGACGGTCCCATCCTTCACCACGAGGAAAGCCGTTGGCGTAATCTTGACACCGGCGCTGACGCCGCCGCCCAGGTTTTTCTCCGCCGGTGTCGCCTTTCCCCCGTACTCCACGCCGCCGCCGCCAAATCCGAAGGACACCTTGGAAATGGGGATCAGCGTCACGCCGTCGGCAGTGGAGATGGGCTGGCCGACGATGGTGTTGGCGTCCACCATCTCCCGGACCTTCCCCATGGCCTCCTGGACCATCTCGCTGAGAGGCGTCTTCCTGTTTTCCATACGCGCTGTTCCTTTCTCAGGCCGCCTTGGCCTGTTTTGTTGTATGCTGCGGCTTCCCCAGTCTGCGGTATCCCACCGCCCACTGGACAAGGCCCCGGAGAACCGTACCCAGCAGCAGGAGGGCGGAGCCAAAGCGGAGCTGGATCCCCACCTCTCCCTCTGCCACGGTGTTGGGTGCGTCGTAGTCTGTCCGGAGGCTCACGTGAGCCTCCCCGATCCGCATCACGCTGTCCCCCAGGGCGAAGAGCGCCGATGCCGCCGCCTGGGCTTTGCCGTAGAGGCTGGCCACATCCGCCGGGTCCTCCCCGCCGAACACCACCTGAAGGTCCAGCGGGTCGATCCAGATCCCCCGCCGGAGCCGCCGGATCAGCCGCTGGAGAACCGTCAGCAGGAGATCCAGGGAAAAAATAATCTGCTGCCGGTTGGGCAGCCTGTGTTTTTTCTCCGGCTTTCGTTCAGCCGCTTCCGCACGGTCTTCTGTTCTGTTTACATGCTTGGATTCTTTCTGCGGCTTGCCCTCACTTCGCCGTCGCTTCTTCTCCTTTGCCGGGCGCGGATACAGAGTTATCCGGAACGGTCCCAGGCGGAGGGAGAGGCGCAGCCCGCCCCGGAAAACAGCATGGATTCCCACCGGCATCATCAGCAGCAGGAATACCAGCAGCAGGACCGCCCCCAGAATCAGCCAGCCCACCATGTCCCTTCCCTTCTATCCGTGTATTGTGTATTATGGCGCCTGCTCCTGCGGATCATCCCGGCCGTCCTCCACGGTTTGGCCGTCCTGGCTCAGGCGGAGCTGCCCCTCGGCCTCCATGCCGGGGATCTCGGGCAGGTCCTCCAGAGAATTGAGATGAAAGGAGCGAAGGAAATTTTTCGTCGTCCGGTAGAGAATCGGCCGTCCGGGCACCTGCAGGCGCCCGCACTCCTCGATCAGCCCCCGCTCCTGCAGGAGCCCCACCGTATAGGAGCTGTCCACGCCCCGGACCTGCTCCACATAGGCCCGGGTGGTGGGTTGGTAGTAGGCGATGATGGTCAAAACCTCCAGGGCGGGCTGAGAGAGCTTGGCCGGTTTCCGCACCTCAAAAGCCTTGCGGATGATATCCGCATAGTCCGGCGCGGAGCACAGCTGCCAGCTGTCCTCCATCTGGAGCAGGCGGATCCCCCGCCGCTCGTAGGCGTAGTAGTCCGCCAGGCCCCGCAGGACCTGCTCCGCCGTCTGCCGGTCCAGATCCAGGGCCACGCAGATTCTGCGGATGTCCACCGGCTCGCCGGAGGCGAAAAGAATCCCCTCCATGGCTGCCTCTATCTCTTTTCGATCAAGCGTCATGCTCCCCTCCCATGGGCAGCGTATCCCCGCAGCCCTCTACCGGCGATACCGTGCAGTCCTGCTCCCCGCCGGCCAGCCGCAGCATCCGCGCCCGGCACAGCTCCAGAACAGCCAGAAAGGTGGCCACCAGCTCGCTGCGGCTGCGGCTGCCACGGAACAGCAGCAAAAACCGGGTGATCCCGCCTGTTTTCAGGCGCTGGATAATCTCCGCGGCCTTGTCGGAAACGGAATAGGGCTCCCGCTGCACAATCTCCCGGAAGGCCGCCGCTGAGGGCGGCGCGGCCCGCTCCCCGCGCTCATGGATGGAGCGGAAGGCCGCCAGCAGGTCCTCCGGCTGGTGGTGGTAGACAAAGACCTTGCCCCGCTCCACCGGCTCCGGATTTTTCGTCATAATGTCACGGCCGAATTCACCCATGGCCTCCATCCGGCCCAGAACCGATTTCACCCGCTGATAGGTTTCGCTACTGCGCCGCTCCTCCAGGGACTGAATCAGCAGCTCCACCTCGCTCTGGGCCTCCTCATCCTCCAGGGAGAGGAGCATCCTGGTCTTGATATACATCAGGTGGGCCGCCATGGTGACAAACTCGCTGGCCACCTCCAGGTCCATGCGCTGGCGCTGGTCCAGATAGGCCAGATACTGGTCCAGAATCAGGGAGATGGGGATATCCTGAATCTCAATTTTGTTTTTGCTCAGCAGGTAGAGGATCAGATCCAGAGGGCCCTCAAAATCCTCCATGGCGTCGGCACTGGGCCGGGGCCGCACCACGCTCTCCAGCTTGAATACGGGGCTGTCCAGCTCTGTCACCTCACAGTACAATCAGATTCCAAAGCCCCTGGAACACCCACAGGATGGCGTCGTTGAGGAAGCTACCCCCGATCCCCAGCACCACCAGGGCCAGGATGACCAGCATGCCGTACTTCTCGTAGCGCATCAGCTGGGCGTAGGCGTGGTCCGGCAGGACAGAAAAGAGCACCTTTGACCCGTCCAGAGGCGGAATGGGGATCAGGTTGAACAGTCCAAGGCCCAGGTTCAAAATCGCCAGCAGGATCAGGAAGTTGAAGAGCCAGACCGTAAAGCTGGTGGCGGTCACGCCGCTCATCAGCCGAACACAGAAAAGCGCCAGAACCGCCAGGAGAAAATTGGATACCGGTCCGGCCAGGGCACAGAGCGCCATTCCCTGCTTTGGTTTCTTAAAATATCGGGAGTCCACAGGCACCGGCTTGGCCCACCCAAAGCCCGCTACGATCATAGCCAGAAGGCCGAACCAGTCGATGTGCCGCAGGGGGTTGAAGGACAGGCGGTGCATCCGCTTGGCGGTAGGATCCCCCAGGGCGTATGCCACCAGCCCGTGGCAGGTTTCATGGACAGTCAGGCAGATAAAGACCGCCAGAAGCCGCGTGAGCAGCTCCAAGGCCAGATCCCACCGGATACTGCTCCAAAGATCCTGAAAACTTCCCACCGGCAGACGCCTCCCCTGCTCATTGTCATATCATTGTTACTATAGCAGGATTCTCCAAAAATTACAAGGGATGCCCGCTATTTTATCCCGCGCGGCTCTATCGTCCTCCCCGCACACATCCTCCCCTGCATTTTGATTTAGGATACCGCTTTTTCGTCCAATCCAAACAGGACCGGACTGTTCCAGAGAAAAGGGCCTGTTCGCACATATGCCTCCATTTTTGCCCAATTCAATATGTTTTCCCTCTAAAACTGGCAGGATCATGGTTGACTAAAAAAGACATTTCAATAAAGCTTTTCCCGGCATGATAAAATTTTGCAAATTTTTTGAAATTCCTTCTTGACAAGGGGAGGGATCTTTGCTATACTCATCACTGTTCCGACGAGAACACCACAAAAACTGAAAAACCTGGGGGTATAGCTCAGCTGGGAGCCTGCGAAATAAAAAGTATGCCCCCAATGAGCAACCAACAATCGACAACTTCATACCGCGTACCCTATAAACTTCCATTTTTGGAAGAATATGGGGGTATAGCTCAGCTG